>NZ_CP102251.1:322461-644923 GCF_025145285.1 Alistipes onderdonkii | reverse complement strand
TACGGTGCTCAGCGAGCATCGCAGGAACGAGGCGATCTTGACGCTGTCGGTGATGCCCAGCCGCAGCAGGGCGTAAATCCGGAGTTCCTTGTTCAGCAGGTCTTCCGACTTGAGCACGATCCGTTCGTCCTCGACCAGCAGGGCGTTGAAATCCGCGACGAACGACGGGTAGAGGTTCAGGAATATGGCGTCGAAATTCTTATACAGTTCATCCAGCTCGTTCTCCATCATCGACGTGGATTTCAGCTGTTTGTATAACTCGTCGATCTGCCGGTTCTGCGCCAGTTTGTTCAGCGATTTGCGGTAGTCCTCCAGTTTGTCGATATACATCGAACAGAGGTCGAAGAACCTCGCTATGTACTGTTCCTTGATGATGTTCGAATCGGTGAGCTGCGTGTTTTTCTCATGCAGTTCGTCGTTGAGCTGCATCAGGCGCCCGTTCGTCCGCGACAGCTCCTCCTTGATGCGGTACAGCTTGTGTATCTGCTGATAAACGTAGATGAACAGCAGCACGAGGAACAGCGACAGGACGCTGATCAGGATCAGGTAGTGCTGCAACTTGGATTTGGACTTGGCCTCCTTGGCCTGGTAGATCGAGTTGATGATCGAATAGAACTTCGACATCTGGGTCGTGCGGAACTGCACGTTGCTGAAGACCGCATCTTCGATGGCCGCCTGCGTGTACTTGAAAGCCCGCGAAAGATCGCCCTGGTCGTAGTACATCAGAGCCAGCGTGTGGAACGAGGCGTTCTCCTTCACCGCGCTCTTCGCATCGGCGATCGCCGAGAGCATGAAATATTTCTTTTCCGCCTCCGGGTCTTTGTTCAGCCGGTAGAAACAGCCGTAGGCATAGGCCGTCTCCGCGTAGAGCGGCGTGTCCTTGCCGACCTCTTCCAGCAACTCGTCGAGGATCGCCCTGGCTTCGTCCATCTTGCCGTTTCCCATGAGTTTGTAGCTCAGGTGTATCCTGTACCGGAACGATCCCGGGTCGGAAACCATCATCAGCGAGTCCCGGTAGATATTCATTTCGTGCAGGTGGCTGCGCTGGCTGCTCAGCGTGGCATAGTGCTGGAAATAACGGTTGTTGGCCTCGTAGTAGACGGGAAGCAGGTCGCGCGGGAGTTCGGACGATCGGATGGAGCGGAGTATCTGGTTCGCCTCGACGCACATGCCCGAAAAAGAGTAGAGCTGGGCGAGGTACATGTTCGACAGGTAGGTCAGCCTTTTGTTGTCCAGCTGCCTGGCGATTTCGAGGTTCCGTTCGACGTAGCGGATGGCCGAATCCAGCTTGTATTTCCTGAATTCTTCGTACAGCTTCGTATTGATCTCGTATTCCTGTTCCGGGGTCAGGTTGCTTACGCCCAGCAGGTTCCTCAGCCTGCTGATCCGCTCTTCCTTTTCGGCTTCGAAAATATGCTTGTTCTCGATTACATAGTCCAGGTATTCCGAGAGGGATTGCGTCTCGTTCTGCCGGCACGACGCTAATGCCAGCAGGCCGGACAGCAACAACAGTAACCTTATCGGACGTATGGAATTTCGTAGTTTCATGGCCTCTTCGTATGCAGCCTTTCGTAGCAAAAACGGCAGGTTGCGGGCTGCCGTAAAAAGTTGGTATTTTATGCTACGAAGTTAAGGCTATTTATAGGATAAATATTGTTTCTTTTTATGTATTTATTGTCTGATATTCGTATTTTATAAGGCGCCTTTGGCAATGCCCGCGCTTGGAAAGCCCGGGGTATTCCTCCGGATTCTTTGCCGGGGCGTGATGCCGGATTTGTGAGTCAGGCATCTGTAATCCGTTGTGTCATTGTCTGAAACCCTTTTTTATGGACTTCCAAATATGTAACATGCCGCAGGTGCTTTTCCCTTTTGCTTTCATTGCGGGCATGTGGCTGTGGGACACGGTATTGTCCAAGATTTTCGCCGAAGGGCTGACCCATACTTTTCCGGCATTTCCGTTTCCTCGTCCGCAATTCCTTTCGTCTGCCGCCGTTTGTCGGCCTCGGGTATTTTTGTCGGTTGCCGTATCCTGGGCATCGTCCCGGCAGTTGTCCGTGCCGTTGCTCCGCCTGGTCATTCCTGCCGCAGCCCCGATTGCCATTCCGGGTATCGTCCCGCCCTGTCATTACCCTCGTTCCCATTTTCGTTCTCGTCCGGGCGCCGAACCGGCGGGACGACGTTCCGTAACAGCGGCCCGATGTTACAGAAACGTTTTTTGCACCGGCAAAGTGTGTCCCTACGGGCTGATTTTCGCAAAAGCAGTTCCGCCAGCCCCTCTCTTTCGACCGGGGATGGCGCAAAAACGATAAATTTTGCTACCTTTGTCGCTTGTATGAAGGCATCGCTCAAAAAGATTTATGCTTCGCTCGGCGCCGACGGCCTGGTGGTTTTGTGGCTCGGCGTATGGTGGGTGTGCAACCTCCTGCAGGCCGGTTTCTCCGAACTGGCCAACGACGAGGCGTACTACCATATGTTCGCCGAAAACCTCGCCTGGGGATATTTCGACCATCCGCCGATGACCGCCTTGCTGGTCTGGCTCGGAGAGCACCTTTTCGGGGGCGAACTGGGCGTGCGGTTTTTCTTCACGGTGCTGCAACCGCTCTACCTTTATATTTTGTGGCGTATAATCCGTCCCGCGGATGCCGACCGGCGCGATGCGGCGCTCTTCGTCGTCCTCTCGGCCTCGACGCTGATGTTGCAGCTCTACGGCTTTATCGCCGTGCCCGACGGCCCGCTGATGATGACCACCGCGCTGTTCCTGCTGACATTCAAGCGGTTCTCCGAAAACCGCCGTTGGGCATGGCTCTGGATGGGGGTTGCCATGGCGCTGATGGCTTACAGCAAATATCACGGGGCGTTGGTCGTGCTCTTCACGCTTGCGGTGACCCCCCCCCGTGTGTTCCTGCGTCCGACCCTATATCTCAGCGGTGCGGTAGCGCTGTTGCTGCTCGTGCCGCATTTCATGTGGCAGGCCGGGCACGACTGGGCCTCGTTTGCCTACCATCTGGCGGGGCGTAATTCGGTCTTCCGGCTCAATTATGTCGCCGAATACCTGCTCAACCTGCTGGTGATTTTCAATCCCTTCTTCGTGCCGCTGTACGTGAAGGCTTGGATCGCCGTGAAGCCGCAGAGCGCCGTCGCACGTGCGCTGAAGTTTATCCCCGTGGCGTTCATCGTCTTTTTCCTGCTCTCGACATTCCGCGGCTACGTGCAGCCCCAATGGGTGATCGTCGCCGTTTTCGGTCTGATCTATACGCTTTTTACCTATGCCCGCCGGCATCCCCGCACACGGCGTTACCTGATGTGTGCCGGGCTGGCGACCATCCTCCTTGCCGGTCTGGTGCGCCTCGAAATGATCTTCAATCCGCTGGGTCTGCGTTTCGAGGTCTTCGACAATCCTGCCAGCTACGGCCGGATCGCCGGGATCGCCGGCGGCCGCCCCGTCATTTTCCGCCATGGCTATGCCGTCGCGGCCAAATACGCCTTTTATACCGGGGAGGAGGCCTACTGCCAGCCCAATATCCGTTACCGTACGCACCAGTGGCAGTTCCGCGATGACGATACGCGCTTCGCGGGACACGAGGTGCTGGTCGAAACGCCTTACGACGGGGCGGATACCACGGGCCGCGTCCGGAGCGTCGTGTTGCCCAACGGCAAACGCTTCACGTGGTTTGTCGACCCGCATTTCCATCCGACGCGCCTTGTGGATATTACCTTTACGGGGCTGCCCGAACAGGTCGCCGCGGGCGATACGCTGCGTTTGACGCTGCGGATATCGAATCCTTACCCCTATGAGATCGGGGTCTGCGGGGACAGGGCGCTCGTGATGCTTTGGAAGCACGGCCGCTTCCGTGTCGAGGAATTCGATACGGGGGAGCACTTCGAGATCCCGGCCGGGGATACAATCACGCGCGAGATGCGGTTCGTCGTCCCGGGGCAACTCTCCGGCGCCGATTTCGATGCCGGTTTCGCCCTGCGCCGCGAAGGGTACACGAATTGGTTTAACGGAAAACCCCTCCGCACGGAGGTCGTCGCACCATGATCCAGCAGTTCATCAAATTCTGTGTCGTCGGCGGTTCGGGGGTCTTCGTCGATTTCGGGGTCACCTACCTCTGCAAAGAGTGGCTGCGCCTGAACAAGTACCTGGCCAATTCGCTGGGGTTCCTCTGTGCATCGACCTCGAACTATGTCCTGAACCGCATCTGGACGTTCCATAATGAAAACCCCGACATTGCCGGGCAATACCTCCGTTTCCTCGGTATCGCGGCAGTCGGGCTTATGGTCAACAACCTCACGATCTATCTGTTGCATGAACGCTGGAAGCTGAATTTCTACCTGGCTAAATTGTTTGCCATCGGGGTCGTCACCTTCTGGAACTTCTTCATGAACTATTTCTTCACGTTCTGACTCCCGGGGCGTTGTGGCTCCGCGGTAACGCCAGTTCGCATGAAAGCCGGCCTCGCGGGGAGGCCGGCTTCCGTATTTTTGCCGGATGGCCGTCACTTGTTTTTCGCGCTCCTGATCGAACGAAACGGAAGTCCCAGCACGCCGAAGAACGCTTCGCGGAAAATGCCGCCGCTCATCTTCGAGGTGCCCTCGCGGCGTTCGACGAAAATGATCGACACCTCCTTGAGTTTCAGTCCCAGCCGCCATGCCGAGTATTTCATCTCGATCTGGAAGCCGTATCCCTTCATCTTCACGGCGTCGAGGTCGATCGTCTCCAGCGCATGGCGCGAGTAGCAGACGAACCCCGCCGTCGCATCGCGCAGGGGCATGCGGGTCACGATGCGTACGTACATCGAAGCGAAGTAGGACATCAGCAGACGCGACATCGGCCAGTTCACGACGTTCACGCCCTGCACGTAACGCGAACCGACCACCACGTCGTTCCCTTCGGCCGCAGCCTGGTACAGCCGTACCAGATCGTCGGGATTGTGCGAGAAGTCGCAGTCCATTTCGCAGATATAGTCGAACCCGTTGTCCAGTCCCCAGCGGAACCCCGTCAGATAGGCTGTGCCCAGCCCCTGCTTGCCGCTGCGTTCCAGCAGGTGCAGCGTCGCAGGGAATTCCTGCTGGCGCTTTTTGACGATCGCTGCGGTGCCGTCGGGCGAACCGTCGTCGATGACGAGCATTTCGAAAGCCTCGGGCAGCGAGAAGACCTTGTCGATCATCGCCGAAATATTCTCTTTCTCGTTGTATGTCGGGATAATTACCAGTTTGCGCATAGGGGCTCGTTTTGGAATTTCTTACACAAAGGTAACATTATTTTGCAAATCTGCGCCGCACGCCCCGTTTTTCTGCCTGCAGCGGCCACAGCGGTTTTACCCGGCAGGTGCGGCCGTTTTGCCGGTCGGGAGCTGCCTTCCGGTTATTTGCGCCGTTTCATGGCGCGGATCGCCTGTTTGTCCGTGTCGCTTACGCGCAACGATTCGATGATCTTTTGCAGCGATTTGTTGAATGTCCAGTCGTCGAGCGAGCAGCTGCCGAGCCACTCGTGTGTCCGCTGCGGAAATTTTACATAGCAGACCGACACCGCCCATGCCACGGCCATCCGGGCGTAGTAGGCTTCGTGGCGGACGCCGTCGAGCAGTTGCAGCAGTGCCTCGAGGTGCTCCCCGTCGACGAAATTCCCCAGCCCCGTCACCACGGCGAAACGCACGTCGTATTCGGCTTCGGATCGGAAATAGGGTTGTATGAATTCCCACATCGGCTGCCGTTCGGCTGCCTTCAGGCGCCAGCAGAAACAGTCGCAGACCGCCCAGTTGTCGATTTTGGGCACGAAGCGCGCCACATACTCCAGCTTCTCGGCCGGCGTGCAGCGGGCGCAGCCGATCACCAGCCCCTGCAACATCCGCTCCTCGAAATAGAAATCCTCGGCTTCGGCCAGGTATGTGCGCCAGTCGCCTGCGGCGATTTCGCGGGCTATTTTGCGCAGTACCGGCAGGCGTATGCCCAATATGTTTTCCACGCCCGGCATCAGTGCCGCGGTGAATTTCATGTATTTCGGCTCCTGGAGTTCGAGCAGTTGGGCGCGGAGGGTCATCGTTTCCGGGATTCGGGGCTATGCCGCCACGGGCAGGGCGGGTCGCCGTGTGCGGTTATTGTTTTTTCGTGACGGTGCGGTAGCAGCCGATGCCGCTCACCTCGGTCGATACCTCGCCGATCAGGGGCGCTTTGGCATTCACCCCTGTCTGCACCATGATGAAGTCGACCTGTGAGAGGTTGGCCGGGGCGCCATCGGCCGTTACGGCGTCGCTGATCCGCAAGCGGTTGGTCATGCCGGTGCGGTCGGAGGCCGAATAATTGTCGGCGTACCCCCATGCAAAAGCTTCCATCGTCCATTTTCCCCCGGATTCCCCGATATTGTTCGGCAGCCGTGTTCCTGCGAATGTGATTTCATTCTCCACGATCCATTCGGGGTAGTAGGCCTGCGTATGTTCTTTCACACGGTCGATCGTGCCGTTGCCGTTCTGGTTGTCCTTCCATGTCACCTCATCACCCGCCTCGGCTGGGCGGATATAGGTGATTTTGTAATCGCGGATCGTTTCGGCGTTGTCGTATTCGCTGCCCCGCAGTTCGTACCATGTATCGTTGGGCGCTCCGTCTCCGTTGGCGTCCTGCGACACCCACACGATGCCCGGTTCGGACGACGTGTCGAACTGGTTGCCTTTGACGTAGAGGTCGTATCCGCCCGTGTTGGGTACGGGTTCCGCGAAGGCCGCCACGATGCGGCCTCCCCAGCCGCCGAGCGAAACCCAGTTATTCGAAGCGATGCGGTTCGCAGCATAGCTGCATGCGTCTGCCGCCGATGCCACATGGTCGAACCCGGCCATCGTGCCGTTGATGAACTGGCCCGGTGCCGGGGTGTATTCGAGGATCGTGGCGACGGGCTCCTGAATCTGTGTGGTCGTGGTCTCTTCGCCGGAATTGCAGGCGGCGAAAAGAAACGCCGCGAGCGGGAATGCATATTTTTTCATGTTTTCCATAATTTTTTACGGTTTCGGCCGGGATTCGGCCCGGGTATTCCCCGGGCTTGCCGGCGCCCGGGCTCCTGCCTCTCCCCTCCCCGGGCATTTTCTCCGCGCCGGAGGGGGCTGTCCGCCACTGCACCGGTCGCCCGGCGTACGATCCGCCGCAGGGTGGCACGGGGCCGCGTCGGGGTGTCGGTTTGCCTGCCTGTCCCGAACGGGACAAAAGTAATCTTTTTTCGGCATATGGCAGCCGGGATACGGGCAAAAAGCCGGGGTTTCGAAAAAAAGATTAACTTTGTGAAAAATATCCGGGAAACATGGCGGTCGAAATAGAGTGTGTGACAGAGGTATCCGACGAACTCGCCGAGGCGTTCGCAAGGCTCATGCCTCAGCTTTCGCCCCGGCTGGGGGCACTCTCCCGCCAGGCCATGGAACGTGTTGTGTGCAGCGATGGCGCGGCGCTGTTCGCTGCCCGGCTGGATGGCCGGATCGCCGGGGTGCTGACGCTGGTGTGGTACGACGTACCCTCGGGCCGGAAGGCATGGGTCGAGGATGTGGTGGTCGATGCCGCAGCCCGCGGCTGCGGTGCCGGCGAGGCGCTCGTGAAGGCTGCCACGGAGCATGCCGCCCGCATCGGTGCCGCGAAGGTGATGCTCACCTCGAACCCTGCGCGCGAAGCTGCCCGGGCCCTTTACCGTAAAATCGGATTCGAAGAGGCGGGGACTACGGTTTTCGTCTTTAAAACAGATAGGAAATGAAAAAAATCGTGAAGATTGTGGCCATTGTCGTGGCCGTTGTTCTGGTGGCGGCTTTTGTCGCCCCGATGTTGCTGAGGGGGAAGATCGCCCAGATCGTGAAGCGCGAAGCCAATGAGATGCTCGACGCACGGGTCGATTTCGAAAAACTCGACATCAGCCTGCTGCGCCATTTCCCGCGCGCGTCGCTCGACCTGAAAGGACTGACCGTCGTGGGCGCGGGGCCGTTCGAAGGCGATACGATCGTTGCCGCGAACCGCATATCGGTCGTCGTGAACCCGATGTCGCTGTTCGGCGACGACGGGTTCGAAGTGACGAAGGTCATTCTCGCCGAACCGGCGCTGCACGCGCATAAACTCGCCGACGGCAAGGTCAACTGGGACATCGTGAAGGCTTCGGGGGAGGAACCAGCCGCCGGGGAAGTGTCTTCGGAGGAAGGGTCTTCGTCGTTCAGCCTCTCGATCCGCGATTTCAGGATCAGCGACGCGACGATCCGCTATGAAGACGATTCGACGGGCATGCGTTTTTCGACGGCACCCCTCTCCCTCCGCCTGCGGGGCGACATGTCGGCCGACCAGACCGACCTCGACCTGCGGCTTACGGCCGGTGCCGTGCGGCTGGTTTCGGGCGGGGTTCCGCTGCTGAGCGGCGCCGAGGCGGAGCTCGACGCCGTGATCGCGGCCGACCTGAAGAACAACCGTTTTACCTTCTCCCGGAACCGTCTGCGCCTCAATGCGATCGAGCTTACGCTCGACGGCTGGGCCGAAATGAAGGACGATGCCGTGGCTATGGATATTACGGCCGGATGCGACAAGGTGCAGTTCAAGGACGTGCTTTCGCTTGTCCCGGCATTCTATACCCGCGATTTCCGCAACCTGTCCGCCTCCGGCGAACTTTCGATGGCGCTGTGGGCCCGTGGCGAGATGCGCGGGGCGGCGCTCCCGGCCTTCGAACTCAAGACCGAGGTGCGCAACGGCAGTTTCCAGTATTCGTCTTTGCCCAAGGCGGTCGACGGAATCAATATCGCCGCACGGATAGCCAACCCCGGCGGCGTCATGGACAAGACCGAGGTAGACCTTTCGAAATTCACGCTCCGCATGGCGGGAAACACGCTTTCGGCATCGCTCTATGCGACGAACCTGGTCAGCGATCCGGTATTCCGTGCCGCGGCCGACGGACGGGTAGACCTGGGGGCGGTGAAAGAGGTTTACCCGCTCGGTGAGGATGTAGCCCTGAGCGGACTGATTAGCGCCGACGTGAAGGTTTCGGGGCGCATGTCCGATGTCGAGAAGGCCCGTTACGGGCAGATCGGGGCCTCGGGGACATTCGTCGTCGAGAAACTCGGCCTCTCCATGCCCGGCCTGCCCGCGGTGCATATCCGCCGTGCCGCGGCTACGATCACCCCGGCGTCGATGACGCTGGGCGAGTTCGGCGTGACCGTGGGTAAGAGCGACCTTGCGGCCAACGGCCAGCTTACGGGGTATATCGGCTACCTGCTGCGGGGCGACAAGCTCGCCGGGCGCCTTTACGTGAAATCCGACCTGCTCGACCTGAACGAGATCATGGATGCCATGCCGGCCGACGAAGAAACCGCCGGCGGGGAAGCTGCTGCCCAGGCGCCCGCCGAGTCCCCTGCTCCCGCGCAGGCGCTCGAAGTCCCGCGCAACCTCGACCTTTCGCTCAATACCGAGTTGCAGAAGGTGTTGTTCCAGAAGATGACCATCGGCGGCATCACCGGCGAAATGCGCATGGCGGACGGAACTTTGTCGCTCAGCCGTCTGCGTATGCAGCTCTTCGGAGGTACGGCTACCGCATCGGGCAGCTACTCGACGGCCTCCGATCCGCAGCGCCCGGCGCTGAAACTCTCGCTGGGGCTTTCGGGGGCATCGTTCTCCAAGACCTTCGACGAGTTGGAGATGGTGCAGAAACTCGTCCCGGTCTTTGCCAAGACGGGCGGCGACTATTCGCTTTCGCTCGATATGTCCGCGACGCTCGATGCGCAGATGTCGCCCGACCTGCAGTCGGTCAACGCCACGGGCGAGATCAAGTCGGCCAATATCCGCATCCAGAACATTGAGGCGTTCGATGCACTGGCCAAGGCGCTCAACAACGACAACCTGCGTAAGATCGAGGCCAAGGACGTGGCTATCCGCTTCGCCATCCGCGACGGACGTATCGCTACGGAGCCTTTCGACCTGAAGATGGGCGACATCAGGATCAACATGTCGGGTTCGACGGGGCTCGACCAGACCATCGACTATACGGCCAAGGTAGCCCTCCCGGCCGGTTCGACGGGCGGTATCCTGCAATCGGTCAACGTCGGTATCGGCGGCACGTTCACCTCGCCCAAGATCACGCTCGGTGTGAAGGAGGCTGCCGAGCAGGCCGTGAAGAACGTCGTCGACCAGCAGATCCAGAAGCTCACGGGCAGCGAGTCGCTCGGCGAGGAGATCCGCAAACAGGCCGACAACCTCCGGGCCGAGGCCAGGAAGGCGGGTGAGAAACTCGTCGAGGCCGCCCAGGTGCAACGGACGAAGCTTATCGACGGTGCGAAGGAGAAAGGTGCGCTAGCCAAGCTGGCTGCCGAGAAGGCCGGGGACAAACTGGTCGAGGAAGCCCGCAAACAGGCCGACAAACTTGCGGTCGAGGCCGATAAACAGATCGAAAAACTCACGGCGAAGCAGGAATAAACGATGCTTGTCATTTTTGCCGTCATCATCGGAGGAATCATTACGGGGCGCCTGCTGTCGAGCTGGCGCCTCGTATTCGTCTCCCGTATGATCACCGTGATTATATGGCTCCTGCTGTTCCTGCTGGGACTGGAGGTCGGTTCCGACCCTGCCGTCGTGGGCGGTATGGCGACCCTCGGACGCACGGCCTTTGTCATCTTCGCATGCTCGGTCGCGGGCAGTATCTGTATGTCGTGGCTGTTGTGGCGCTGCGTCCGGCGCCGGGACGCTGTGCCCGACGGGGGCGGTGCGGAATCGCCGGGACTGCCTGCCACGGCTGCGGATTTCCCGCGAGGGGCGGCAGGCGGCCAGGCCGCAGCTGGCGGGGACACCCGACCCCTTTCCGTATGGGGCGCCTTGCGGGGGAGCCTCGTGATCGTCGCCTTTTTCGTCGCAGGGTGTCTGGCGGGGTTGTTCTCCGCCTTGCCGTTCGACGTGGCGGGGTCGCGCCTCAGCACCTATGTGCTCTATGCCCTGATGTTTTGCGTGGGGATCACCCTCGGCAGCGATACGGCCCTTGCGGGGCGTGTGCGGCGGCTCGATCCGCGGCTGGCGCTGCTGCCCGTGATGACGGCCGTCGGTACGCTGGCCGGCGCTGCCTTGTCGACACTGCTCTTGCCGCCGCTTACGGCCGGGGACACGATGGCCGTCGGCGCTGGGTTCGGCTACTACTCGCTTTCGAGTATCTTCATCGCCGATTTCCGGGGCGCGGAGCTGGGAACGGTGGCATTGCTCTGCAATGTCATGCGCGAGCTGTTCACACTGTTGGCCGCACCCCTTGTCGCCCGGTGGTTCGGGCCGCTGGCCGCCGTCTCGATCGGTGGAGCCACGACTTTCGATACCACCCTGCCGATCATCACGCAGTCCGCAGGGAAACCCTATGCCGTGGTGTCGATCTTCCACGGCTGCGTGCTCGATTTCAGCGTCCCGTTCCTGGTGACGTTCTTCTGCACGATGTAAATTCGGATACGGATGCCCTTCCAGAGCGCTTTTGCCGCTGTCACGGCAAAAAGTCCCCGCCACAGCGGGCTGGGATGGACGGCAATAAACACGGCGGAACGCCGTGGACGTTTTGTGGTTATCTTTTTATGTAGGTCTGCAATGCCGCGACGTATTCGGCGAAGGCATCGCGCCCGGTGTCCGTGATGCGGCAGACCGTGCAGGGCATCTTCCCGCGGAAGGTCTTTTCGATTTCGATGTAATCCGCCTTCGCCAGCTTGTCCAGCTGTACCGAAAGGTTGCCCGCCGTGGCTCCGGTCTGCTGCCGGATAAAGACAAAGTCGGCGCTCTCGACCCCGATGAGGATCGACATCACGGCCAGTCTCAGTTCCGAATGCAGCAGCGGATTCAGTTCTTTGAACATTGCTTGCGGGTTATGTGGCGGAGGATAAAACCGGGTAGCAGTACGAGCAGTATGCCATGGGCGGAGAGTTCGAGCATCCACGTCCCGCCTTGGGCGTCGAACGGCACACGGAACGTATAGTTGAAAGCCATGATGAGCTCGAAGATCGAGAGCATCAGCAGCGCTGCGAACGACCCCGATTGCTGGGAGCCTTTCCCCCGGTAGAATTCGGCGGTGATAGCCAGTGCCGTGCCGAGCAGCAGCTGCATGACGCCTACGGGGTTTATCGTATTCCCGGGGATGGTTACGGCATAGACGATCGCGGCGGCCGAGATCATCGCCGGCATGCCCCATATCAGGATCAGCAGGTCGTCGAACCCCGTGCGGACGAGGGCCTTCCGCCGCGAATTGCGAACCGTCCAAATATAGCCGCAGACCAGCGGTGCCAGCCAGCTCCACAGTACGCGCACGTCGCCTGTCCAGTGGTAAAGCCCGTATTCGGCCAGCGCCGTGAGGCTGAGCAGCGCTCCCCAGAAGATGAACAATTCGCCCCGCACGTAATTCATGCGGCGCATATTGCGGTCGAAGACGCGGGCGATGATGTCCAGCGCTTCCGTTTCGGATATTTTCTGTCCGTTCATTGCGTTATCCGTTCGTATGGTTCGACTTGTAGTTGAGGATATGCCCCGGGATAATCATCATCACGACGAATCCGACGGCGAAGAGGGTGGGCATCCAGTACCCGCTCACGATGAGCGAAACGGGAGCCAGGACGATCGCCGCCGCACCGCCGGCGGTCGCCGGGCGGAACCGGATGATCAGCCCCGTGATCGTGGTTCCCATGCCCATCGTCAGCAGGATGATGAACAAGATCGGCAGCCGTATCTGGCTGAATAGCGTGAGCATACTGACGAACCACGCCGTAAGGCCCGTCACCATCCATACGTTGTTGATGACGCGGTCGACGAACGTGCTGACTTTGCCCTCGGTATGCTTGTCGCGTGTCAGCCACATCAGCAATGCGCCCAAAACGGGGAGCACCATCCACAGGATATTCCATTTCGGATCCTGGAAATAGTATACCGCACCCATGACCAGGAGCGTCGTGAAGACGGTCACGTAACCCCAGACCAGGAACGGCCGTCCCGAGTTGCGCACCATGCGGTTGCGGGTATTGTCGATCATGCGGCTGATGAGCGCGATGCTCTCGGCGGCATTCAGTTGCTTGTCTTCCATAGCGATGTGTTTTTGCGTCCGTTTCATGTCGTTTCAGTTGTCTCCGTTTGTTATCCGCCCTTCGTCCGCATCGCGCCTTACCTGCCGCCTGAGTGCATAGCCGGCACCCGTGAGCCCGATGAGGATTGCCGCGGCGAATTGCAGCAGGTTGTAGTCGGGGTCGGCATTGAGCCACGAGTCGCGGGTAATGCCGAAGCCGATCGGCACGACGATGCATGACGCGTAGTACATGTATCTGTTGCGGATCACCTGCCCCGAGATGAAGAGGCCGGCGCCGATCAGCAGCAACGCGGGGAAGAGCGGGTCGACTGTCCGGGTGTCGTACCCTAAGACCAGGATCGCCGACAGGACGATCAGTGCCGCTATGCAGCCCCATATCTGTTCCAGCAGCCGGTCGGTGTAGCTTTTGACCTGCGGGGCGCGGGACTTGTTGTGCCACCGGGTCACTATGCCCCCGGCCGCTGCGGCTGCCAGCCACAGCCACTGCCAGGCGCGGCAGTCGGTGGTTTTCAGCAGGACGAAGATTCCGATGGCGGTTGCGGCCAGCAGGTATCCCCACAGGAGGAACAGGTTGCTGCTGCCGAATGAGAGCCGGCGGCGGGTGCCGCGGATCATTTGCTGGATGAGTTCGATGCTCTGGTTTGCGTTGAGGTTTTTGTCTTCCATGGCGGACGGTCGGTTACGGGGGATAAAGTTACGAATTAATTTTTATTGTTCCGTGCTTTTCACGAGGCGCTTGCGCTGGGTTTCCGCTGCGCTTTCGACGGTGCGGGCGCGGAACTTTTTGCCGGCGCGGAAATTCCAGGCCGCACCGGCTTTCCACAAACGCCCCGACCAGGCCTGCCGTGCGTCGATCGTGCGGCGCATGCCGTCGGTCAGGGATGCGAACTCCCAGTCGCAGCCGGTGATGTTCGAGAGGGTGCAGAAAAGCGTCAGGCGTTTGCCGAAGAACTGTTTTTTGACGGTCGCCGAGAGCGTGTGGCGCGGCCCGACCTCGCTGTTGCCCGAGTAAAGGCGGCTCTGGGCACGGTAGGCGGCTTCGGCGAAGAATCCGGCCGGCAGCGTGAACGAGCAGGTGGCGTCGGCGAACATCAGGTAGTGCGTCGCCGGGCTGTCGGTACTGTTGAGCCGAATGCGCTGCATCACCCCGACGGCATTGACCGAGAGGTTCCACCAGTGGGTGATTTTCGCCGGGACGCTCGCCGCCACGAACCAGTGGTTCTCCGTGTAATGGTTTTCGGGACGGATATACACGGCGTCCGGGTCGGTTGCGTCCCTGTGTGCGATTTCGCGGATCAGGTCGTGGTGCAAGTTGCCGCCCACGGTGAGCGTGTAACGGTATTTCCATACGGCCGTGAGCGAAAAACGGTGTATGTAGGTCGGCCGTAGCGAGGGGTTGCCCGACTGCCAGCTGTAATCCGATATGCGGATCCGTGCGGGGTTCAGCGCCGGGAATGCCGGGCGTTCGATGTTGCGGCTCCACTGCGCCACGAGCAGCCATGTGCGCAGGGCGTTGAGCGCGCGGCTGACCGAAACGTTTGGGAACAACCCGAAATAGGAGCGGCCGAAGGCCTGCGATGCGACGGAGGTGTATTCACCGCGCAGCCCGGCCGAAAGCTCCCACCGCCCGGCGCTGTACTCCAGCGAGGCATAGGCCGCGCCGATTTGCTCGGTGTAATGCTGGTCGTAGCCGTATTCGGGCAGTGCCTGCCATGTGCCCTGCATCTGTGCCGCGTAGCGGCTGTCGTCCGCCATGCCGTTGCGGGTGTAGCGCAGTCCCGCGCGCAGTGTCAGGCCGTGCGGCAGTTTGCGCGTAAGCCCGGCGTCGGCCGTCAGGATGTCGTACACGGAACCCGTGGCGGATTCGTAGAGCGAGTCGCGCAGGGTTCCGGGTGCGCAGGTCGTCGTATGGTAGCTGTTGTCGCCGTGGGAGGTGTAACGCGTGTAGTCGGCGATCAGTTTGAACTGCGATCCCAGCGTGTCGATCTTCCAGATGTAATTGGCGGTTGCGGTCAGGGTATTCCCGCCCATGTGCTGGCGGTAGCGGCTGTCGCTCTGAGTTTGTCCGAGTGTGGTGCGCGATAGTGTCGGCATGTGGGTGCTGCGTTCCGTGTATTCGATGTCGAAACCTGCGGTGTGTTTCGGCGTCGGGTCGAATACCGCGGAGAAATGCCCGCGCCCGTAGTTTGTGCGGCTCTTCGAATCGCTCCTGCCGGCGAAGGGCAGCGGCTGCCCGGCCTGCCCGCGGGTCTCCGTGAAGCGGCTTTGGGCAGCCGGGGTGAAGCTTCCCGACCCCGAGGCGGTGAGTGTCCAGCGCCCCGTGCGGATGCCGATGCGCCCCGTGGGGGTATAGCCCGTTATCCGGTTGCTTTGCACCGTGGAGAATTGCAGGTTGCCGTCCATGCCGCCGTCGCGTCTGCACCGCAGTGTGATGAGGATCACGCCGCCCCGGCTGTCGGCGGTGAACTCGGCGCCCGCCAGCGGTACCACCTCGATGCGGGCGATGTCGGCTGCGGTCAGGCTGCGCAGGTAGGAGGTGTTTTCCTCCGCCGAACCTTTCAGCTCGCGGCCGTCCACGTAGACTTTCGTACCGCCGGCGCCGTTGATCGAGATGCCGTCCTCACCCAGCCATACGCCCGGCGCCCGTGCCAGCAGTTCGGTGCCGTCCTGTCCCGCGAGTGCGGGCGTATTCCCGATGCTGACCACGAACCTGTCGGCCTGCCGCGTCACCGTCTCGGCGGTCACCGTCACCTCGCTGATTCCGAGAGGTGCAAGGGGCAAATCCCCGAGGTCGGTATCCGCTGCGGCGACGCATACCTCCTGTTCGAAGGGGTGGTAGGCGACGTGCCGCAGTACGAGCGTGTAACGGCCCGTATCCGCCGTGAGCACGAAGCCCCCTGCGTCGTCGGTCGTCGTACCCGCTGCCTGGCGTCCGTCGCGCAGCAGCACGGCCGTGGCGTAGCCGACCGGGCTGCCGCCCTCCAGAGCGCGCCCCCGGAGGGTATGTTGAGCCGCGGCCGGGATCGTCGCGGCGAGCAGCAGTGCGGTGAGCAGCGGGCGGTACATGCGCCTATTCGTTTTCGGTGGCAGGATAGTAGAGCTTCAGCGTGGCCGTGTTGTGCTCGGCGGGAAGCTTGCATTTTCGGGTGGCGTAGCCTTCGGCAGGGCCGCGGTCGCCCATCTTCAGCTTGTAGTCGCCGTCTTCGTCGTGGAAGAGCGAAAGCTCGGCCGCATCAGCTTCGATGCCTTCGAGCGTCACGACGACTTTGCCGGCCTTTGCGGCCGCCATGCCGTAGACGGGCTGTTCCTGCCCGGCGACCTTGGCCATGACGAGGATGTTGCCCTTGTCGTTGCGAATGTCCGATACGGTGACTTCGAGCGTTTTGGCCGAGACGGCCGTGGAGGCCAGCATGAAGCTGGCGGCCAGTAACAGGTGTAAGGTTTGCATAACCGGGATTTTTATGGGTTTGACGTTAATCTTTGTCCTCGTCGCAGCCCGTCAGGTACCAGACCAGCGAGAGGATCAGGTTCAGCCCCCAGCCGGCCATGACCCATACCACCCACCAGTAGTGGGGCGAGGTGTACCAGTTGACGAAGGCGAGGAACGCGCATACCGCGACGTAGGTGGTGATGCGGCGGGCGAACCAGCGGCCGAAAAGGCGGCGTTTGTCGGTGGTGTTTTCCAGAAGTTCCATAGGTTTGCGGTGTGAAATGACTCTCTTGGTTTATAAATCTATTGCAAATATAAAATAGTTTATGAAATAAACCAAATTTCCGGACAGGAATTTTCGAAAAAATTCGATACCTATATTAACAGCCGGGTCGTTTTTATGCGCGCGGGGTATTCCCGGTTGCCGGAAAAAATGTAAATTTGCGGGAAATTGATACCTGCCCGATATGAAGAAACTCATTTTGTCCCTTATTTGCCTTGCCGCCGCATGGGGTGCCGCGGCCAAGGTCGAACTGCCCGAGATCATCGGCAGCGACATGGTGCTCCAGCAAAATGCCCAATGCCACCTCTGGGGCTGGGCCGATCCCCGGGCCACGGTGCGGATCGAGACCTCGTGGGGTGCCGAATGCACCGTGCGAAGCGATGCCGACGGCCGTTGGTCTGCGCTGGTGAACACCCCGGCCGGCAGTTACGAGCCGCAGCAGGTGACGATCGTAAGCGGCGATAGGGTCGTGCTCGACAACGTGCTGATCGGCGAAGTCTGGTTCGCCGGCGGGCAGAGCAATATGGAGATGCCGCTCCGCGGGTTCAATAACTGTCCCATCGCCGGGGCCAACGAGATCATAGCCCGTGCGGGGAGTATGCGCGACAGGCTCCGCTACGTGAAAATACCCCTCACGGCGGCCTATACGCCCCAGGAGCGGGTTCCGGGGAAATGGAGGCCATGTACGGTGGAGACCGCGCCCGATTTCACCGCCACGGGTTATTTCTTTGCCGAACTGCTCAGCGACGTGCTGGACGTGCCTGTCGGCATTGTCGACTGCACGTGGGGCGGAACCCGCGTCGAGGGCTGGACGAACCGCGAGATACTGGAAACCTATCCCGATATCGACCTGACGGAAAAAGGCATCGAGGCCACGACCCACTGGCTGCGCCCGATGGTGATGTACAATGCCATGCTGCATCCGGTGGCGGGGTATACCGTCCGCGGCTTCCTGTGGTATCAGGGCGAATCGAACGTAAACCAGTATAAGGACTATGCTGTCCGCCTTTCCAACATGGTAGGGCTGTGGCGTTCGCTCTGGAAGCAGGGCGATATCCCGTTCTATTACGTCGAGGTCGCCCCCTTCGCCTATGGCAGCGGCAACGGCCCCTATCTGCGCGAAGCGCAGTGGGAGGCACGGGAACTCATCCCCAACAGCGGCGTGATTTGCACGAACGACCTGGTGGAACCCTACGAGGCAACCAATGTCCACCCCAAGAATAAACGCGACGTAGGGCACAGGCTGGCCTTCATGGCACTCAACAAGACCTACGGTTTCTCAGATATCGCCTGCGAAAGCCCGCGGTTCAGGTCGATCGAGATCCGCGACGGCAAGGCTTACGTTGCCTTGTCCCATACCGAAGAGGGGTTCAGCCGCATGGAGGATATCCGCGGGTTCGAAGTGTGCGGCCCCGACCGGGTATTCCATCCTGCCGATGTGGCGGTGGACAGGCGGAAACTGCTGCTGGTCATCTCGTCGAAGGAGGTTGTCCGCCCGGTTGCCGTGCGGTACGGGTTCCGCGATTTCATGCCCGGCAACCTGGCCAACATCCGGGGTCTACCGGTCGTGCCGTTCCGCACGGACGATTTCTGAATGCTTGTGATACCGTAACAGGAAACCCGCCTCCCGGCGGGTTTCCTGTTTATTTGGCGGGTATTTCTTTCAGTACCACGTCCACCCATTCGGGATGGCGGCGGATATATTGGGCGACGAAGGGGCACTGGGGGATCATTTGTATTTTCTTGGCGCGCAGATCCTCCAGTACGTCGTGCACCAGCTCGGCGCCGATGCCCTGCCCTTCGTATTTTTCAGGGACTTCGGTGTGTGTCAGGATAATGAATCCCTGGGTTTTGATGTATTCGATGATGGCGATGTCGTCGCCCAGGTCGAATTCGTAGCGCTTTTCGTCGGCATTGTCGACCAGCGAGTGTTTTCTTTTTTCCATAACCTTGTGCTTTAGATAGTGGCTTTGCTTCTTCAAATATAGTTCCTAATCGGGAAAAATGTTACTTTTGCCACCAAAAGTATCACAAATTTGGTAAAAAGGCAAATGTAAGCATTGGTATTGATAATCAGGTAGTTTTTCTATCCAGTTCACTCTATACAGGTTGTCGAATCGGTAGTCGGCGGCATCGTCAAGCGTGGGTTCAGTTACCAAAGCATTACCTCGTTCGGGAATGCCTTTTATTTCCTAAAATAGTGATTTACCGTCTATTGCATTTCCATTCATCTTGACCGAAGACTCTGCGGAAATTAGTTTTGTATCCCTAAAAAAGCAGAGTTATGCGCAGCACATTCAAGGTTCTGTTCTACCTGAAAAGGAACAAGAAAAAAACACAGTCTGCGGTTCCCCTCATGGGCCGCATCACGGTCAACGGTACTATTTCGCAATTCAGTGCGAAGCTCACGGTTCCGGAGCGTTTGTGGGAAGTCCGCGGCGGCCGTGCCAAGGGGCGGAGTCTCGAAGCCGACCGTATCAACCGCCATCTGGACGATATCCGCTCGCAGCTCGACCGTCATTATCGGGATATCCGCGACCGGGAAAGCTATGTGACGGCCGAGAAGGTGAAGAACGCCTGGCTGGGATTCGGGAAGCGTTACCGCACCCTGCTGTCCACTTTCCGCAGCTTTACGGACGACCTGCACGGCCGTATCGGCGTCGACCGTTCGAAAAACACGTGGTACCGTTATCTTGCCACGATGAAACACCTGCAAGCGTTCCTTACTGTAAAATACCGTGTGAGCGACATCGCCCTTGCCGAACTGGAACAGTCGTTCATCGAACAGTTCCATGTCTACCTGAAGACGGAACGGGCGCTTAAACTCACGAGCATCTGCCGTTATCTGGACTGCCTGATCAATGTGGTCAAGATTGCCTTCAACGACGGGATCATGCCCCGCAACCCGTTCGCCTCGTACCGATACAACGAACCCGCACCGGAACGTGCCTTCCTGAACGAGACAGAGATTCTCACGCTTCAGCATGCCGCGCTCCGCACGAGGAAACAGCGTGTGATCCGCGACCTGTTCCTCTTCTCCTGCTTTACGGGCATCTGCTACGCGGATCTGAAAACCCTTGCATGGAAACAGTTCGGACAGGATACACACGGCGACTGGTGGGTCACAGGCAACCGTTGCAAGACGGACACGCAGTATGTCGTCAAACTGCTGCCTGCGGCCCTGTCCATTTTGGAACGTTATCGGGACGGTGCGGATCGCGTCTTCGCGTTCATGCCGCATCTGAATACGGTGGACCGCTCCCTGAAACGGATCGCAGTCTTATGCGGCATCGACAAGAAGCTGACCTTCCATGTCGGACGCCATACCTATGCCACGACGATCTGCCTGATGAACGGCGTGTCGCTGGAAACGCTCTCGAAGATGCTGGGGCACAAACGCATCACCACGACGCAGACCTATGCGAAGGTGACCCAGCCGATGATCGACCGGGAGGTGGAGATGCTCAAGGAGAAGCTGGCGGATAAATTTATGGCTGTATAGAAATAGCAGACAGTTGGGAAAAACGATACGGAGCCATGTGAGAACAGCATATATCGTCTCACCCTTCAAAACAAAAAAGTCTGATATATCCCTGTAATCTCTTTCCGCCGGCAGGGAATTAAACGCCGGAGATGAAAATCCGCAAGGCCATGCGAATCGCCCGAGGGGCGAGCCTTGCGTATTTCCATCCCCGGCATTTTGCTGAACGCTACCGTCGGAAAAGGAGGCTTTCTGCGCCCCGGACGGCACCCAACGGGCGTTTGCTCCACAGCACGCATATCTGAACTTTGATAGTCGCAGTCTACGACAAGCACGTCATGCCTCAAAGTGTAATGCAGGTAACTGGCGAGCAGTACCGTGAAGGTTGATTTCCCACGCCGCCTTTTGGATGGCAGATTGAAATACTCGGATTGGCAGAAATATAGAAATATTTCTCTAAGCATCGCTTTATCCCTTTATCTGAAAAATCACCTGCATCCATAATTGACTGTCTGTCCATCTGCCGGAATAACTCTTTCTGCCGTTCCAATTCGCATTGTCTGTTCAAAACGGTCGTCTATTGTTCTTCTTCTCGTGGAGATAATTCAGCTCGTCGCGGTAAATGTCCATGACAAATCGCAGCATATTGTCGACCAAGACCGTAAGCCTTGTACTCTCATTCCCTAACAGGTGGAGTATTTCCGATACTTTGTGCTTGGTTCGGGTACTGACATAGATCGCCGATCGGTTGCGGCAATCCACCGGCGCGAAGAAGGTGCGTTCGAAATCCGGCAGCGCGAGCTTTTTACGACGGAATCCGGCCGGTTCCTTTACGCCACTCGTTTGGGTGTCGACATTTGTTTTTTCAGCAACCGCTACCGATGCTACGGATGCAGTTGCCGATGTCTTTTCCTCGGGATCGTCCGTATTTTCCTCTTCCGGTTCGGAAATCCGGCGGACGACTTTCGAATCCAAAGAAGCTTGTCCGGCGATCATCTGACGCATCAATTCTTCGTCGACTTCGATACGGGAACGTTTCGGAGGTTCTGTTGCGGATTTGTCAGTTTCTTTTAATGAATCCATGGTACAACGTTTTTAAGATTGATTGTCAGCCATACGGGCATAGAGCATGTATGTCTGGTTTATTGGGTTAAACCATTCAAAATACCGTGTTTTATTTCGTGTGGTTTATAGCGGGATAACGACTTTTGAATCCAAAGAGGCCAGTCCGATAATCATACGGCGCACCATCTCTTCGTCGACTTCGATGCGGGGAGGCTTCGAAGACTTGGTGGCGGGTCTGGTTTGTTCTTTTAATGAATCCATGATACAACGTTTTTAAGATTGAATGTTCGTTTTGCAGTCGTAAAGCATGTGTGTGCGGTTTTATGTTTTAAACCATTCAAAATACCGTTTTCTGTTTAATGCGGTTTATATCGGAATAATGAACGGAATAAGAAAACCGACCTTTCATGCTGCAAGATACAACCGGGTGAAATACCTCGGTTCTGCTGTCCGCTCACGACCGCTCCAGTCCGCACCGATGGCTTTTTTTTGCGCCCGGACGGTTGTAATATTGCACCGGGAACCGACCCGTCCCCGGAAGCCGTAACGGAGGAGTTTTCAAACTTTCGATAGAAATTCTCCGGCGCGGATTTTTGTTTCTGCAAAGAAACAGCGAGCTGTACCTTTGTATGCCGAAAAGTTTTTCGGCATACGAAAGGTGCTCGCTCTGCGAGGCTGGGTGGCGTTCCCGAGTCACGCCACTTAAACTACCAGACTGATGACAACCACGAAAAAGAGGATCGGACGCCCGACAACGACAGATCCCAGAGTCCACAGGTATAATTTCAAACTCACCACGGAAGAGAATATCCGCTTTAAGCAGATGCTTTGTAAGGCAGGATTGGAGCATAACCGCAGCCGGTTTATCGTCAAAAGAATCTTCAACGAGGAGTTCGTCGTCGTCAAACGCGACCCTTCGAAGGTGCAGTTCATCGCCCGGCTGAACGACTTTTATTTCCAATTTCAAAAGCTCGGGAACAACTATAACCAGATCGTAAAAGCCATCAACGCGCACTTTTCCAACGTTGCTATCCCGCATCAGATCGCTATGCTGGAGCAGCGAACCCGCGAACTGAAAGCCCTCAGTATCGAGATTCTCAACCTCGCAAAACAGGCTAAGGAGTGGTTGCGAATATAAGATCGGGCTCCTCGCCCGGTGGGGCTTTGCGCTATAACAAGGAGAAAGTGGATAAGGATGAAGCCGAAGTGCTCCTCTGGCAGAAGATGCTCGAACCATACGATAAATGCGGACGCCTTGACATTGACGCCTGCATGGAGAGCTTCATGCCGTATCTCGAAGCCAACCGCAGGACTACGAACACGGTTTTCCATGCCTCGCTGAACCCTTCACCGGAGGACAGGCTGACAGACGAACAGCTCCGGAAAATCGCCTGTGAGTACATGGAACGCATGGGTTACGGCGAACAGCCTTATATCGTTTTCAAGCACAAGGACATTTCCAGAGAGCATCTCCATATCGTGTCACTGCGTGTCGATGAGCAGGGCCGCAAACTCCCGCACGATTTCGAGGCCCGGCGCTCGATGGAGATTCTGCGTGACTTGGAGCGGAAATACGGTCTGCATCCGAGCGTCAAGGGACAGGGACTGACGGACAGGGAGGGCCTGCGGAAGGTGAATTATTCCGAGGGGAATGTCAAGCAACAGATTTCGTCCGTCGCCCGGTCGTGTCTGCGAAATTACAAATGCTCGTCGTATGGAGAATTCCGCACCCTGTTGGAGCTGCTCAATGTTTCGGTCGAGGAACGTACGGGAACCGTCGACGGACGGGACTATGCCGGAGTGATTTACGGTGCCATGACCGACGATGGCTACGGTATCGGCACGCCGTTCAAATCGAGCCGTATCGGAAAAGATGTCGGCTATAAGGCCCTTCAAAAGTATTATGAGCGGTCGAAGAGCGCGTTGAAGCAGGACGGGACACTCGACCGGCTGCGGCAAACAGTCAAAGACGCCATGAGCCCGGACAATACAAGGGAAGAGTTTCGGCAACTGTTGAAAGCGGACGGTATCGATGTCGTGTTCCGCATAAATCCCGTGGGAAGGATTTACGGTGCGACCTTCATCGACCACAACGCAGGCATCGTTGCCAACGGATCGGTGCTGGGAAAAGAGTTTTCGGCCAATGTTTTCAATGAATTGTATCCGGCTCCGAAAGAGACGCAACAGGTTGCAGAACGACAGGCGGAACAGAAACATGAAGTGCAAAACCATGCCGCCAATCCTATTTCTGGCATTGTCGATACGGTATTGGATTTGGCCGACACGCAGGCTTATGAAGAACAGCAACGGCAGATGCAACAAAGGCGTAAAAAAAGACGACATCGTTCCTGATACGAAAAACGGGGTCTGATATGGATCAGATCCCGTTTCTCATTGTTCCCTGTCGGCTTTCCGTCGTGGCCTCCCCGTGCCACCGGCATCTTCTATTTCTCTGCCGGAATAAAAGTTATTGCCTGCCCGCCCCGTTCAGCCATCTCGATGCGTATGGTATCTCGTGCCGTCACCGCCCGCTTCCCGATCAGGTATGCCTCCGGATTGCGCCCCGCATCCGGAGCATCGGCATATATGGTCGCGGTATACGTCACTCCGGGTTCGAGGAAGTCGAGCTTCTGCACGAGCGTCCTTGCCTTCTCGTCCGTTCCTGCCCCGAGAAAGTGTCTGTCTTTGGCCCGTCTTGCAACGACGATATAGTCGCCGATCTCTCCCTGCAATGCCTTCGACCAGTCGCAGTCTGCGTCGAAGTCGCGGAAGAACCGGAATGCGGGATGCCCTTCGTAGTTCTCGATCAGGTCTGCGGCCATCTGCAGGGGCGAGTATATGATCACCCAGTTTGCTATCTGCCGTGCCAGCGTGGTCTTTATGCAGCATTCCGCGTTGGGCCCGTTCCACTCGATCCGTCCCTTGTCGGCCTTCGCTGTGGAATAGTCGATGTCGAAGATTCCCGGAGTGTAGTCCATCGGTCCGCTCAGCATCCTCACGAAGGGCAGCGTCGTGAGATACTCTGCCGAATTCCCTTCCGACCATGCGTTCCATTCCATGCCCCGCGCCCCTTCGCGTGTCATCATGTTGGGCCACGTGCGTCGTATCCCCGTCTCCTTTATCGGCTTGTGTACGTCGAGCATGATCCGGTATTTCGCCGCCGTTTCCACGACCCGCTGATAGTGCTGCACTCCATACTGCGAATGATGGAGGTAACCGCCTTTGAATCCCCCTGCATATCCCGTTTTGAGCGTGTGAACCCCCAGTTCGGCATACCTCCTCATCGCTGCTTCCAGGACGGCTTCGTACTCAGGAATATTTCCTCCCGTTTCATTGTGCATCCACAGTTGCACGCCCTTTTCACGGGCATAGGCGGCTATTCGCTCCAGATCGAAATCCGCATAGGGTTCGAGGTAGTCGAACTGCTGGTTTCCGCCCCAGTTCTCCCATCCTTTGTTCCAGCCCTCGAACAACACTCCTTGTATGCCGTTTTCCGCAGCAAAGTCGATGTGCCGGATGGCATTCCGTGTCGTTGCTCCGTGTCGCGGCCCCATCGTCCATACCTGCGTTCCGAGGTGCATTCCCCACCATACGCCGACGTACTTCTGCGGCACGATCCATGAGGTATCCTCGATCTTCGAAGGTTCGTTCAGGTTGAGCACCAGCGACGAGTTAATCAGGCCTACGGCCCTGTCTGCTATCTGTATCGTGCGCCAGGGCGTCGTGAAGCGTCCCGGAATGTACGCCTTCACGCCGTCGGGCAGGGGCGCGAGGTCGGCTTTCAGCACCCCCGCACTGTCGCGCCTCAATACCATTTCGGGCCAGTCGTACAGGGCCGCCTCGTGCACGGCTCCGAATATTCCGTCCCCAGTGCGGAACGTGAAGGGCGTGTTTGCATCCGTTATCCGTGCTACGGGCTGCTCGCGGTACTGGAGTTCATAGGTCTCGAAATTGCCGGGTATGGACCACGACATCGTATGACCCTCATTTGCGAACCGGAATTCCGTCAGTTCGTCCGTCACGGCCAGCGAATCGGGCTGCGCCAGTTCGTAGCGAAATGCTATTCCGTCGTCGAATGCGCGGAAGCGGAGCGTGAAGGCCATGCTTTTATCCGACTTCCGCACTGCGACGGACATTTCGTTGTAACGGTTGCGGTGCCGTTTGTTCTCGCCCCAAGGGGCTGTCCACAGCTTGTCGTGGGAGGAGTGCCATACGCCTGTTATCGTCGCTCCCTGCAGCGAGGTTCCGCATGCCGCGAGTCCCATCGCCGAGGGCAGTATCAGGGGCTTGTCGTCGACCGTGACGGCATAGGTCACGCCCGCCTCTGCATCGGCTTCGACAGATACGGCGATGCGCCCGTCAGGGGAGGTTACGAAGGGCTGCTGCGGAGAGCATGCTGCAAACAATGCACAGGCGAAGGCCATGAAGGCAGCATGTGGATTCGGAATCTTCATGGGAAGGCTATTTTTCGGATTCCATCTCGAAGCGCACCTTCGCACCTTCCAGAAGTGTGGAATAGCTAAGGAACGGCCTTTCCGATACTTTTCCGTCGATAGCCATTTTACCGACATAACGGTTCTCGGAGCTGTTCTCCGGAGCGTCGATCTCGATCGTATTGCCGTTTTCAAGATGAATGACGGCCTTGCGGAACAGGGGCGATCCGACGGCATATTCGTCCGAGGCGGGACATACGGGATAGAATCCCAAAGCCGAGAATACATACCATGCCGAAGTCTGCCCGTTGTCCTCGTCGCCGCAGTAACCGTCGGGCTTGGGCGAATAGAGCCGGTCCATCACCTCGCGGGCCCACCACTGTGCCTTGGCGGGTTGCCCGCAGTAGTCGTACAGATAAATCATGTGTTGCGCAGGCTGGTTTCCGTGGGCGTAGTTGCCCATGTCGGCCACCTGCATTTCAGTAATTTCGTGGATGCGGAACCCGTAGTAGCTGTCGTCGTAGACGGGCGGCACGACGAAGACCGAGTCGAGCATCCGCGTGAATCCTTTGCGTCCTCCCATCAGGTCGATCAGTCCCTCGACATCGTGGAACACCGACCATGTGTAGTGCCACGCGTTTCCCTCGGTGAAGGCGTCGCCCCACTTGTAGGGGCTGAAGGGCGTCTGGAACGTCCCGTCGGCATTGCGGCCCCGCATCAGGCGCGTTTCGGGATCGAACAGGTTTTTATAGTTCTGCGAAGCCTTTTCCAGCATCGCAGCGTCGTTCGTTTTTCCCAGTTTTTTCGCCACCTGCGCGATGCACCAGTCGTCGTAGGCGTATTCGAGCGTGCGTGCGACATTCTCGTTGATGCCCACATCGTAGGGGATGTATCCCAGTGTGTTGTAGTACTCGTGTCCGAGGCGCCCCGTGGAGCTCACCGTGGGGTGTACCTTCCGGCGTCCTGCGAGCATCGCCTCGTAGAGCGTCGCAATGTCTTCCTCGGGGGTGACACCTTTCAGGATGGCATCCGAAACGACCGACGCCGAGTTGTTTCCGACCATGCACCCACGGTGTCCGGGCGAAGCCCATTCGGGCAGAAATCCGCTCTCGCGGTAAGCGTTTGCCAGCCCGGCCTGAATTTCGGCATTGACCGACGGATAGACCAGATTGAGCAGCGGAAACAGACTGCGGAAGGTGTCCCAGAATCCCGTGTCGGTATACATGTATCCCGGCAGTACCTCACCGTTGTAGGGGCTGTAATGCAGGATATTGCCGTTCTTGTCGATCTCGTAGAACTTACGCGGGAACAAGGTCGAACGGTAGAGGCACGAATAGAACGTGCGGTACTGATCTACGGTTCCTCCCGCAACCTCGATGCGTCCGAGCACCTCGTCCCAGCGTGCTTGCGCCTTGGCCTTCACGGTTTCGAAATCATCTTTTCCCAGCTCCCCGAGGTTTTGTACGGCCTGCTCTTCGGAGATGAACGACGAGGCTACGCGTGCCATTACCTGCTCGCCGCGGTGGGTTACGAAACCTACCCGCACGAGGGCGTGTTCGCCGACTAACTGTTCGCCTTCGACCGGTTTCGCCCCGTCATAGATCTGGAAATCCCGGATCTTCCGGTCGAAGCGCACGATAAACCAGTTCTTGAAGTTGTCGGGCACACCTCCGCTGTTGCGCGTGGTGTATCCCACGACAGTCCGTTTGTCGTGCATGACCCTGATGTACGATCCGCGGTCGAAAGCGTCGATCACCACGCCCGACTCGTCCGATTCGGGGAACGTGAAACGCATGATCGCAGCCCGCTCGGTCGGGGCGATCTCGGCCTTGATGTCGTGGTCGGCGAGGTATACCGAATAATAGTAGGGGCGTGCCTCCTCCGACTGGTGCGAAAACCAGCTCTGACGGCTCTCTTCATCGACCTTGTCGCGTCCGCGTACAGGCATGATGGAGAACTGCCCGTAGTCGTTGATCCACGGCGAGGGCTGGTGGGTCTGCTTCAGGCCCCGGATGGTGTGGGCGCCGTAGGTGTAGGCCCATCCGTCGCCCATCTTGCCCGTCTGGGGCGTCCAGAAGTTCATGCCCCACGGCAGGGCGACGGCCGGGTAGGTGTTGCCCGTCGAGAGCGTGAAGTCGGAGTGCGTGCCTACGAGCGTCGAGACGTATTCCGAAGGCCGCGCCGAAGGTTCGTCGCAGGAGGTTGCCGCGGTGCGCCCCGTGCGGCTTCCGCAGCTGCCGCACAGAACGGCGGCAAGTAACAGCAAAGAAACAGGTTTTATCATTGTTATTTGGTTTTTTCCGGTCAGTCAATGGAATTAAGTAAGTCGACCTTGTTTTCGTTTACGAGTTTTAATATGAGTTCCCCGAAGAGCGTGTTCTGCCAGGCGAACCACGGGCGGGTGAAATTCGCAGCATCGTGGCGCGAGAAGGATTCATGCATGAAGCCCGTCCCGGCATCGGTGGTCATCAGGGCGACGATGCAATCGCGGATCTCGGCGTCGTCCTCCGACGTGAAGGCCCGCATCATGATGCTCATGGGCCAGATCATCTCCACCCCGATATGGGGGCCGCCGATGCCCTCGCCGGCGGAGCCTCTCCAAAAGTAGGGGTTCTCTTCGCTCCAGACGAACCGCCGGGTGTTCTCATAGATGGGATCCGTGCGCTCCACGTCGCCCAGGTAGGGCATTGCCAGCAGCGACGGCACATTGGCGTCGTCCATCAGAAAGCAGCCTCCGAATCCGTCCACCTCGAAGGCGTAGATCTTCCCGAACTCCGGATGCTCGACCACCGCGTATTTCTGCAATGCCTCTTCCACCTCTCCGGCCAGCGCCGTGCACTCCGCGGCCAGCTCCCGCTCGCCGTTCACCGCCGTCAGGATCTCGGCGGCCTTGCGCAGCGACGTGACGGCCATGAAATTCGACGGGATGAGGAACCCGAAGGTCGTGGCGTCGTCCGAAGGACGGAACGCCGAGACGATCAGCCCCACGGGTTTCACGGGGTTGCCGCGCCCCACGTGGCAGCGGGTGTCCAGCTGGCGGTCGGTCGTGCGCAGGAAGATGTAATCGCCCGGCCCCTCCTTCATCTGCTGTTCTTTCAAAGTCTTTACAATATTGCGCATCGCAGAGATCCACTCCCCGTCGAAGACCGACGTGTCGCCCGTGGTTTTCCAGTAATGGTGCGCAAGGCGCAGAGGATAGCAATGGGAATCGATCTCCCATTTGCGCTCGAAAACCCAGGGACTTTGATCGTTGCCCGGATAGCCGACATCCTCGCCGTCACCCGTAGGGCCGACGTTGAAGGCATTAGCGTAAGGATCGATATTGATGAGTTTGAATTGCCGCCGGATCACCCCCGCGATCATCTTCTGCAACGCCGGGTCCTCCTTACACAACTGCACGTAGGGCCACACCTGCGCCCCCGAGTCGCGGAGCCACATGGCCGGAATGTCGCCCGTGTAGACGTAGGTATCGGGATTGCCCGCCTCGTCCTCGCCGTAGTGCACCGTGGTGTCGAGCGTGTTGGGGAAGCAGTTGGCGAACATCCACCGCAGGCGTTCGTTGGTCAGAAGACCGCACACGCGGGCGATCTCCCCCTCTACCGCTTCCGACTTAAAAAGCCGCTGCTCCTCCGCGGGCCGCTGGTCGGCGTACGCCTCCGGTTCGTCCGGACAGTACCACACCTTCTCTTCGGCCCCCATCTCGAAGCGCAGCTCCCCGCCCTTCATCACGTCGGCATGACCGATCCAAGGCTTTGTGTAGGGTTGGCCATTGAGCCACACCCGCTGGATATATTTGTTCGCAGCGGAGTTGTTCTCGGCGACAATCGTGAAGGTCCCGCCCGGGACGGTGATTTCGACCCTGTCGAACAGGGGCGATCCGAACCAGTATCTTCCGCCCGCAGGCTCGGCCTCGTACATGCCCAGCGACGAGAGGACGTACCAGGCCGACATCTGACCCACGTCCTCGTTGCCCGAAAGGCCGTCCGGAGCGGCGTGGTAGAGCGTCGTGAGCACCTCGCGAACCTTGTCGGCCGTTTCCCACGGCTGACCCAGCATCGTATAAAGGTACAAAATATGGTGGCTCGGTTCGTTGCCGTGGGCGTACTGGCCAATCAGGCCCGAAATGTCGGGCGATGTCTCGCCGCCCTCGACCACGGAGCTTACCGTGAACAGCGAGTCCAGTTTTTCGAGCATCCGCGCCCGGCTGCCGAAGCATCCGACAAGACCTGCGACATCATGCGGAGCCAGCCACGTATACTGCCAGGCGTTGCCCTCGCAGTAATCGTCGGCGCGGTGCGTCGAGGCGAACGCATTGAAGGGCGTCCTCCAGCCTTTTTTCGAATCCCGGCCCCGCATAAATCCCGTCTGCGGGTCGAAATAGTTGCGGTAGCTATGGCTGCGTTCCTCGAAATACTTCGCATCCTCCGCCTTGCCCAGCGCTTCGGCGGCACGCGCCGCCGCGCCGTCAGCCAAAGCGTACTCCATGTCATAGGCTACGGCCTCGTTGAACATCTCGCACGGGATGTAGCCGTACTCCATGCGCAGGCCGTTGCCCCGGTCGGGGTTCATGGCCGTCTTACGGATCGTCTCGAAGGCCTTTTCGCGGTCGAAGCCCCCGATGCCCTTCACGATGGCGTCCGCCACCGCTACGATGCCCGGGTTGCCCACCATGCAGTCGGTCTCATTACCCCACAGGTGCCATACCGGGAGCCGTCCCTGCTCGTCGGCGATGTGCAGCATCGTCTGGATGATGTCGGGCATCCGCTCCGGGTGCAGGACGGTCATCAGCGGCATCGCGGCCCGGTAAGTGTCCCACAGCGAAAAGGTCGTATAGGTATCGCGCCCCGGATTCTCATGCACCTTGCCGTCGGCTCCGCGGTAATCGCCGTTCACATCGCAGAAGAGCGACGGAGCCACCATCGTATGATACAGCGCCGTATAGAAGATGCGCTTCGACGTTTCATCCTCCGTCTCGATCTTCACCTTCGACAGTTCATCGTTCCACGCCTTGTCGGCAGCGGCCGCCGTAGCGTCGAAATCCCATCCGGGGAGTTCCGCCGCAAGGTTTGCCTTCGCGCCTTCGATACTTACGGGCGAAAGGGCCACTTTCACGAGCACCTGTTCGCCCTCCGCCGTGTCGAAGTCCACACGTGCATAACGGGCCGCGATCCGGGGCATTTTGGAATCGTCTATCTCGCCCGGCTGCAGGTAGGAAATCCCCTTCGCGGGTTTTGAAAACTCGGCCACGAAGTAGACCTCCTGATTTTTGGCCCACCCCGTCGAGCAGCGCCATCCGGCGATGCGCGTGCTGTCGTCCGAGAAGCGGAAGCCCGTATCGGTGGCCTTGTCCCAGCAGCCGCCGTTCTCCAGATCGAAGACCACGGCTGCGGCGTCCGACGCCGGGAACGTGTAGCGGTGCAGACCCACGCGCTCCGTGGCCGTCAGCTCGGCCGTAATGCCGTAGCGCACAAGCGGAACCGAGTAATAACCGGGTTTCGTGATCTCCCGCGTACGGTCGGCGTAAGACCACAGGCCCGAGGCCGGGTCATTCTCCTCGCCGCGGGCATAGGTCACTTCACCCACGACGGGCATGACGGTAATGTCGAACAGGTCGCCGATGCCCGTGCCCGAAAGGTGCGTGTGCGAAAAGCCGATAACGGTCGAATCGCTCGCGTGGTAGCCCGAGCACCAGTCCCACGTCTGCGGAATGCTCGTCGGACCCACCTGCACCAGGCCGAAGGGGACGTTGGCTCCCACGAAGACGTGCCCGTGGCCGCCTGTGCCGATCTTCGGATCGACATGGCGCGTGTAATTCTCCTCCGCGGCAGGCTGCGTGCACGTGCCCAGCAGGGCCGCGGCGAATAAGAATCCCGTAAGTTTCATCTATCTCTTGTTTTTAAGTTCGAAAGTAAGTTTTCCGCCCTTGAGCAATTCATCGTGCAAGATACGATAATTTTTCAACGGTTTATCGCCAAGCGTCATCCGGTCGATATACCCTTCGCCGCTTTTTTCGATCACCAGCGTTCCCCGCTCCGTGTCGATCTCCACACGGTCGAACGTCGGGGACGTCAGCGTGTAGTACGGCTCGCCCGGGCAGTCGGGATAGAGGCCCAGCATCGTGAAGACAGCCCACGCCGACATCGTCCCCGTGTCGTCGTTGCCCGGGATGCCGTCGGGGGCGGTGGTAAAGTATCGCTCCAACAGCCGCCGGGTTTCCCGCTGCGTGCGCCACTCCTCGCCCCGGAAGCGGCTGAACAGATACGCATAGGCGATGTCGGGTTCGTTCGCAGGGTCGTACAATCCCTCGTCGAAGACCATTTGCAGTTTGTCGATGAATTTGCGTCGTCCGCCCATCAGCTTCGCAAGCCCCTCCACGTCGTGCGGAACGTAGAACGTATAGTTCCAAGCACTCCCCTCGTGGAAGCCCGGAGCCGCCGTGAAGTTCTCGCCCGCCTTCGGGTCGAAGGGGCTTAAAAAAGTTCCGTCGGGATGGAGCGGACGCAAAGTACCGCTTTCCGGGCTGTAATAGCGTTTGTAGCCCAGCGAGCGGGCGCGGAACAGACGCGCGTCGTCCCCGTGTCCGAGCGAGTCGGCCAGCAGCGACAGCGCAGCGTCGGCCATGTAGTACTCCAGCGCGTGCGAGACGGAGGTGTCGCCCGCAAGGTCCTTGGCATAGAATCCCAGCGGGATATAGCCTTTCTCGATATAGGGGTCGATGTCGGGCCGCATGCGGTTCTGCGCACCGGGCGTCGTGGCAGACTTGCGCATCGCCTCGTAGGCCTTGGCGACATCGAAATCCCGAAGGCCCTTCATCCAGCTGTCGACGATCACCGGGATCGCAGGGTCCCCCTCCATCGTGAAGGTCTCGCGGCCGTAAAGCTCCCATTTCGGAAGCCAACCCCACTCCTCGTACATCCCCGTCATCGAGCGCAGCATCTCCCGCTGACGATCCGGGTAGACAAGCGTCAGCAGCTGGTGCAGGTTGCGGCAGGTGTCCCACAGCGAGAAGACCGTATAACGTTCGCCATCCGTCACGCCCGTCTCGCCCGAACGCTCCATCAGCGGGTATTCGCCGTTCACGTCGCTCACGAGGTTCGGGTGCAGCAGCGCATGGTACAACGCCGTGTAGAACACCCTCTGCTGCTGCTCGGCGCCGCCCTCGACCCGGATTCTGCCCAGAGCCTCGTTCCAGCCCTTGCGGGCCTGTTCCCGGATGGCGTCGAACGGTGCGTCCGCGGCCTGCTCGGCATCGAGGTTTTTGCGCGCGTTCTCCGTAGAGACATACGAAATGCCCATGCGCACCTCCACCTGCTCGCCCGCCGCAAGGCCGTCGAAGGAGAACCAGTAGCCCACGTCGTCGCCCGAAAGCTCGCGCCCGTACTCCGTATAGAGTTTATATCTCCCGTTGTCCGGCGTCCACTCCGCCTCCACGCCCGTCATCTTCCGCTGCTTCTTCCAATAGCCGCCGGCACTCGGAGTCTTCGAAACGCGTAGCACGAAGTACACCGGGAAAACCTTCTGCGCATTGTAGCAGAACGTCCCCAGCAGCTTCGTACCCTCGATCTCCGTGGCGCTCACCCGGCGCACCATTGCGCCCGACTCGTTGGTAAGCCCCTCGCCCAGATTTAACAGAATATGCCCTGTGCCTTCCGGAAAGGTGTACCTCTCGGCCGAGGTACGCGCCGTGGCCGTGGCTTCGGCAAGGACGCCGTACTTGTCCAGAAAGACCGAGTAATAGCCCGGAGAGGCCTTTTCGTCCCGGTACGACGTGCCGTACTCCCGGTAATCCACCATCAGAGGGCCCGTCGTGGCCATCGTCAGCAGCGCGCCCAGCTCGGGGCACCCCACGCCGCTCAAGGCGCCGTGCGCGAAGCCCGTGAAGAATTTGTTGTGGTATTCGTAGGGCGTGGACCACCAGCGGGCGTCCTTGTCGTAGACGTTCTCCTCCGACCCCATGACGTTGAACGGAACCACCGACATCATCCCGTGCGGCGTGACGGCCCCGGGGTTCGCGGTCCCGAAGTTCGTAGTCCCGATGAACGGATCCACACACTCCGCAGGCTCTTGTGCCCGTGCTCCCAGACACAGCGTCAGAACCGCAAGCAGCGCAAGGCTTCTCATAGGATGTTGTTTTTCTTCGTGAAGTCGATAATTTCAGGGATATAGCCGAACGCAAGGCCCGTGACGGTGTCGGCGCATCCGTAATAGACGGCGATCCGGCCCGTTTCGGGGTCATGGAGCGACGCGCAGGGGAATGTGACGTTCGGAACGTCGCCCATGCATTCGTACGTTTCGCGCGGCGAAATCAGATAGGGACCGCTGCGGGCCGTGACCTTCCACGGCTCCTCCAAATCCAGCAATGCCGAGCCGAAGGCGTAGACATAGCCGTTGCACGAGCGAAGCACCCCGTGGTAGAACAGAAGCCACCCTTCCGAGGTCTCGATGGGAACGGGGCCCGCACCGATCTTCATGCACTGCCATGCCGATACCTCGAACGCTGCGGGAGACATCACATGCCGGTGGCGGCCCCAGAACTCCATGTCCGGAGACTCCGAATAGAAGATGTCCCCGAAGGGCGTGTGACCCGTGTCGCTCGGACGCGACAGCATCGCGAACCGGCCCCCGATCTTGCGCGGGAACAGAACCCCGTTGCGGTTATAGGGAAGAAATGCGTTTTCAAGCTGGTGGAACGTCTCGAAATCATCCGTCCACGCAATGCCGATCGTCGGCCCGTGGTAGCCGTTGCACCACGTAACGTAGTATTTGTCGCCGATCTTCGCAACGCGAGGATCGTAGCCGTAGACCCACTGCCCGATCTCCGAGTCCGCACCCTCCAGCCGGAAGTCGGACTCCTCGATCTCCCACCGAAGGCCGTCGACCGAGAAGCCCACGTGGATGCGCATCCGGCGGTTCGTGTCGTCGCACCGGAAAACGCCCGCATAGTTATACTTGCCTTTCTTGAAGGGAATGACCGCCGAGTTGAAAATGCTGTTCGACGTCGAAAGCGCGTCGCGCGGGATGATCGGATTGGCCGAATAGCGCCACATCACTTCTTTGGAGCCTGCGGGACGATCCTCCCACGGCATATCGGGCTGATTCGAGCCCGCAATTTTCAGTGTATCCATATAAATTATTTGTCGTTTGGTTTGTCGTCATAGGTAAAGGGTACGAACCACGTCACCAGAAATGCCGGAACCGTGGCCAACATAACTGCGAGGAAGAACATGCCGTAACCCAAGGCATCGCTCAGGTAACCCGAAACGGCGCCCGTGAGCATCACCGAAAGGTTCATGATACCCGAAGCGAAGGCGTAGTGCGCCATCTGGTGACGCCCCGGGGCAACCTGCTGCATCATAAACAGCGTAAGGCCCACGAATCCGAACCCGTAGCCGAAGTATTCCAGCACGATGCCCCCGCCCACGATCCACATCGACTGAGGCTGCAGCCATGCCAGCAGCGCATAGACCGCGAACGGGATATTAAAGATACAGCATAATATGAAAAGAGTGCGTCGCAGGCCCCGGTGTGCGATATAGTAGCCCGCCAGCAGCGAACCCAAAAGAAAAGCCCCGGCACCGAATGTCCCGTAGTAAAGGCCGATCTGCTGGTTCGTGAGGCCCAGACCGCCCGAAGCCGTATCGGCTTTGAGGAACAACGGCACGATCTTCATCACGAAGCCCTCGCCCAACCGGTACAGGATGATGAAGGCGATATAATACCAGATGTGTCTCTTCGTGAAAAAAGCGCCGATGACCTCGCGCAGACCCGACAGGCCATCCCGCAGCGAGCGGCCTTCTGAAGCCGAGCCGCCTGAAGGAAGCGCGCGGAGATGGTAAAGGCCCAAAGCGACGAGCGTGACGCACAGGAGCAGCAAAACGACCGTCCACGAACCCACAGAGGCGTCGTAAGAAGACGCGCCGTCGGCCGAGAAACCCTCGTAAAGCCACCCCGCAAGCCACACCAGACCGCCCGTGGCGACAAGTTTCGCAAGGTTGTAGAAAGCCCCCTGCCAGCCGATATACTTCGCCTGATCCTGCGTCGTGAGTTCCGACATGTAGACGCCGTCGGCCGCGATGTCGTGCGTGGCGCCGCTGAACGCAACGACGGCAAAGACGGCGATCGTAACGGCGAAGAACGACGGTCGGTGAAGCGACAGAGCAGCAAGGCCGAACAATATGCCGCTCAGGAGCTGCGTCGTGACGACGAAGAATTTTTTGGTGCGGAAAATTTCCAGGAAGGGGCTCCACAGGAATTTGATCGTCCACGGCCACATGATCAAAGACGTCCAGAACGCGATCTGTGCGTCCGAGATGCCGAGATCCTTGAACAGAACGGCAGAAACCATGTTCAGAACCACGAACGGCAAGCCCATTGCAAAATAAAGCGTAGGAACCCAACGCAAAGGAGGATAAAGTATCATTAGTTATTATTTTTGTTGTTAGCTTGTCTATTATAATAAGCCACAACTCAACCACTTTCCCCCTAAATTATATTCATTTTCCGTAAATAAATATTTTGAAAAAAAGATTGAGCCCCAATAAGCTCGTTAATAGTGCGAAATATCTAAGACTAAAATAAAGTACTTAATGTTTGATAGATTAAGGAACTTATTTTTCGAGAAGAGTAAAAAATACAACTAAAACCGACAAGTAGTCTTTAAGAGACTCACGTAACTTAGCTGTGGCTTTTTGCAACTCTTTATCGACCTTTTTTATGCTGATGTGCAGAATATCAGCAATCTCTTTATAACTTCTACCTTCTGTTTTAAGAGTAAACACCTGCTTGGTTATATCCGGCATTTGCTCTACTTGCTCTTTGTAAATTGTAAGAATTTCAGTTGTAAACAATTCATTGGGATCGCAGCTTTCAATCGTCCGCGTGTAATACTCCATCAAACCGGCTTCTTTTTGACGGATCTTTTCACAGACCGCTCTCCCGATTTGTTGGTCCCGGCGATAATGAAGGCAATTATTTCTAACAACACGGAAAAGATAGGCTTTCAGATTGGTGGGCTCTATACTCTCCCGACGCTCCCATATGGACATAAAACTGTCGTTTACAATATCCTGCGCGACATCTTCATCCCGAACATAACTGAAAGCGACAATGAATAATTGTCGCTTATTTTGCCGAAATAACTGATCGAACATTTGATGTGATAACGCCGTAGTGTCCATTGTCATATCAGATACACAAAGATAACTAAATTATTCGAGATAATCGCATATTAAGCAGCATTCATTTAATGCTCTAATATACAATGCATTGCAATTATAAATATTTTCCATAATATATTAAAAATATTTATTTGCGAAAAATGAATACAATTTAGGGGGAAAGTGGTTGAGTTGTGGCTTATATATAGAAGCAAATAAAAAAATGACACAGACTCAAATTACAGATGCCATGTTATTTCGGTTCTTCGCCGGTCAACTTACCGAAGAAGAAACCGCTCTACTTAAGGCATGGATGGACGATAATCCTGACGAACATCAAAAAGTGATGAAGAAAGCTCATGATATATATGTATTGGGAGTAATGTACACAACTTTCGAATCACCTGCTCAGGGTAAGGTCAGCCCAATTCGGCTATTAACTTTGTCAAAGATTATTCGATTTACAAGCAAGATAGCTGCGGTGTTGGCAATCGGCTTTGTTATAAATTACATGCTTTTCACTCATCGAGTCAGTGAATGGACAAATCAAATAACTACGATTGAAGCCCCTTCAGGAAAACAAATTCGAGTTACACTGAATGATGGTTCTGTCATTGATCTCAATTCCGGCAGTCGAATCGTATATCCTTCGATATTTGTAGGAAAAGAACGGCGAATACAACTATATGGCGAAGCAATGTTCGATGTAGAGCCAGATACAGACCGTCCATTCATTGTGGAAACTTTTGCTTGCGATGTAAAAGTATTGGGAACCCATTTCAATGTCATTGCTGACGAGGCAAAAAACCTGTTTTCCACAGCATTGTTCAGAGGTAAGGTTGCGGTATTAAGCCATTTAAGCGACGAATCGGTATTGATGGACGAAAATTCAGTCGTAAATCTCAAAAATGGACACTTACAGATAGTTCCGATCGAAGATCCGGATGAATATCGGTGGCCGGAAGGCATCATCACGCTCAACAAAATGCCTTTTGATCAGATCGTGGAAAAGTTGGAAAAATACTATGACGTGAAAATTGTTATCAAGCGACCAGAGTTGCCTGTCATCAAATATCAGAGTTGCAAGATTCGAGTTTCAGATGGAATAAACCACGCTATGCAACTGCTTCAAATGGCCTCGGACTTTACATATACCTACGACGAAATTGAAAATATTATTCGAATAGAATAAATGTAATCCTTTGTAAATGTTTATCTAATAATAAAAAAATTTGCCTATGAGATAGAAACCAAGACATCTTTACTTTTTGTTTCTGATATAAAAAACCTATGAGTGAAGGAAGCACTCATAGGCACGGTCCAATCAGAAATACTAACCGATCTCTAACCTTGAACCTTAATTTACAAATGTATGAATAAAAAGATTATTCAGCAAATCTGGCTGCCTACTCTTTTGGTTCTTTCTTGTCTATGCACCCCTTTTACAAGTGTATACGCACAAAATATTCGCGTAACCATTCAGTTGAAGGACGTGCGGATGAAGCTGGTTATGACCGAAATAGAGAAGCAGACACGCTATCTTTTTGCCATTGACGATGACGTAGATGTCACCCGCTCAGTCAGTGTCAATGTTGTAAACCAGCCCTTGCAGGAAGCCTTAATCCAAATGGTAAAAGGCTCCGATGTAAGCTATCAAATCAGCGGCTCGAACATCGTTCTGAAAAAAAAGCCGATCCAAAAACCGGTAACGGTATCAGGTACTGTGCTGGATCAGAACAAACAGCCTGTTGTCGGAGCTTCCGTCATCGTCAAAGGTACGGCTGTGGGAACCAGCACTGGCGCAGACGGTTCCTTCTCGCTTCAGGTACCCCCCCCCACCGCAACAGCCCAACTGGAAATTAATTTTTTGGGCTACGAGCCTGTGGTGGTGGCTGTTGGCAGCCGTACTGTATTTAACATTACGCTTAAAGAATCCGCTGCCGAAATCGAGCAGGTGGTTGTTACTGCTCTTGGTATTAAGCGTCAGGAAAAAGCCTTGAGCTACAATGTGCAGCAGGTGAAATCGAGCGCCATTACCGATGTGAAGGATGCCAATTTCATCAACGCCCTGTCCGGTAAGGTCGCCGGTATCACGATCAACACCTCGTCGTCGGGTGTCGGCGGCGCCTCCAAGGTTGTCATGCGCGGTAACAAGTCGATCACGCAGTCGTCCAACGCCCTTTATGTGATCGACGGTATTCCGATGTATAACGTGAGCAACGGCGGCGATACGGAATTCGGTTCTCGCGGCGCTACGGAAGCTATTGCCGACCTGAACCCCGAGGATATCGAATCGATGTCGGTCCTGACCGGAGCTTCCGCAGCGGCCCTCTATGGTTCGAGTGCCGCGAACGGAGCCATTATGATTACGACGAAGAAGGGTCAGGCTGGAACATTCAGTGCCTCGTATTCGAATCACACGGATTTTCTCAAACCTTTCGTGATGCCGAAATTCCAGAATCGCTACGGTACGGGCAGCTACGGGAAATCTTCGGGTTCGCCGATCTACAGCTGGGGCGAGAAGTTGACCGATGCGGCGCGTACTGGATACACGCCGGATGATTTTTTCGAGACGGGTTATGTCACGACCAACTCCGTAACACTTTCTGGGGGTACCGAGAAGAACCAGATGTTCTTTTCCGCGGCATCGGTTAATTCCGAAGGTATCATACCCAATAACCTCTATGATCGCTACAATTTCACGTTCCGAAATACGTCGCATTTTCTGAAAGACCGCCTGCGTGTGGACGTAGGTGCGAACTACATCGTGCAGAAAGATCAGAACATGACCAATCAGGGGGTCTATTCGAACCCGCTGGTTTCGGCTTATCTGTTCCCACGAGGCGACAGCTTCGAAGCTGCGAAAATTTTCGAACGCTGGGATCCTGCCCGCAAGATAGCCGTGCAATATTGGCCACAGGGCGAAGGCGGTGATCTGCGCATGCAGAACCCGTACTGGATTGCGTATCGCAATCCCCGCAATACGGACAAAAAACGCTATATGGCCAACGTGTCGATTGCTTTCGACATCCTGCCGTGGCTGAATGTTTCGGGACGAGCCAAGATCGACAATACCAATTCGATCTTCACGCAGAAACTCTACGCTTCATCGAATACCACGATCACGGAAGGTAGCACACAGGGGCATTATACGGAAATTCGCAATACCGATGAGCAGATCTATGCCGATGTAATGGTCAATATCAACAAGACCTTCGCTGACAACAAATTTTCATTGGTTGCCAATGTCGGTGCGTCCGTCAACGACACGAAGAGTAAAGAGCTGAGCTATCGCGGTCCGATTCGGGAGGTCGGTATCCCGAATATGTTTACCGTTTTCGATTTGGACAAGGAGAAATCCCGCGCCCAGAAATACGGCTGGCAGGAGCAGACACAATCGATATTCGCCTCGGTCGAGATGGGCTATAAATCGATGCTCTATCTGACCGTGACGGGTCGCAACGACTGGGCCTCACAACTGGCCGGATCACCGCAGCGTTCGTTCTTCTATCCCTCGGTGGGCCTCTCCTGGCTGCCGACAGCGACTTTCGACATGCCCGAAGCATTTACCTACCTCAAGTTGCGTGCATCGTTCTCATCGGTAGGTATTCCTTTCCCGCGATTCCTGACCACTCCAACCTATCCTTACGACGAGACGAACCAGCAATGGCTGCCTACGACATTCCGTCCGATCGAACAGCTTTACCCGGAGCGTACCAAAACCTGGGAGGTCGGTATCGACGCCCGGCTGTGGAACGACTTGCGACTGGCCGCCTCGTGGTATCGGGCCGATACGAATAATCAGACGTTCCAGCCTACGGTATCCGCCTCGTCGGGCTATTCGAGCATGTACGTCCAGACGGGGAACGTCCGCAACACGGGTGTCGAGGCGAGCCTGGGTTACGGCCATAGGTGGAACAGCTTTTCCTGGGATACGAACTTCACCTTCTCTTGGAATAAGAACGAAGTCACTGAACTGATGGACGGCCTGACTGATCCGCTGACCGGCGAACCGCTGAAAGACCGTCTGGAGATCAAGGGTCTCGGTAAGGCAAAGTACATTATCAAGAAGGGCGGCACACTGGGCGACCTGTATACGACATCCAATCTCAAGTACGATGAGAACGGGTACGTGCAGGTGGATCGCAACGGTAACCTGATAACGACAGACGTTGGCGAGGATATCTATCTCGGCTCTGTTTTCCCCGATTATAATTTGGCATGGCGCAACGATTTCGATTGGAAGGGTGTGCATCTGGGGCTCCTCTTCACGGCTCGCATCGGAGGTATCTGCTATTCGGCAACCCAGGCCAATATGGATCTGTTCGGCGTATCGGAGGTTTCGGCTGCGGCGCGTGATGCCGGAGGTATCTTGATCAACGGACGGGAGATGATTGATCCCCAGCGGTGGTATGCTGCAATCAGTTCGCAAAGCGGACTCCCTCAGTACTACACCTATTCTGCGACCAATGTGCGCCTACAGGAACTTTCACTGGGCTATACGCTTCCGGGCAAATGGTTCCGCGATGTCTGCAAAATCAACATTGCTTTTGTCGGCCGTAATCTGTGGATGATCTACAACAAAGCGCCGTTCGATCCCGAGGCGATTGCTACGACCGGTAATAATTACCAGGGAATCGACTATTTCATGATGCCCTCGCTCCGCAACTTCGGGTTCAGTGTAAAACTCACTTTCTAAACGATGAACAGTATGAAACAGATAGTAAAAACAGCACAATTCCTGCTGCTTTCGGCCGTGCTGTTCTGCGCCTGGGGATGTATGAGCGATTTCGACGCCATCAACCGCAATCCGTCGGAGGCGACCGACGAAGAACTCGGGCGCGAGAACTACAAGATCAGTACGAACCTTCGGGGATTGCAGAATTGGGTCGTTCCCGTGCAGGAACACAGATACCAGTTCAACGAATCGCTGACCGGCAACCCCTATGCCGGCTATATGGCGGAGACACCGGATGGGTGGAAAGAGAAATTCTCGACCTTCAACCCCTCTGCCGACTGGCTGAAATGGCCCTTCGTAATCGTCATGCAGGAAGTCTATCCCTATTTTCGCGGCGTTGTGAACAACACCGAGGACGAAGCGGCCATAGCCCTTGCCCGGTTATTCCGCATAGCGATCATGCACCGCATGACGGACACTTACGGACCGATTCCCTATTCGAAGGTGATCGAGGATTCGTCCGAGTCGCTCACGGTCGCTTACGATTCGCAGGAAACCGTTTATATGAAGATGTTCGAGGAGCTGGACGCCGTAATTGCGGCCCTGCATGCCAACGAGCAGATGTCGGCAGAGGCGTTCCGCAAGTCGGATAATGTTTATTACGGCGACATCAAAAAGTGGATCAAATATGCCAACTCGCTCAAACTGAGAATGGCTATGCGCCTGTCGTATGTGAAATCTGATATCGCCCAAAAGAAGGCCGAGGAGGCCGTTGCGGACGGCGTGATTCTCGACAACGCGGACAATGCCTATATGCACGCTCCCGAAAACCGTGTGGCGCTGATCTACAACGACTGGGGCGACCACCGCGTCGGCGCCGACATCATCAGCTATATGAACGGCTATAAGGACCCGCGCCGCGCCGTGATGTTCACCCAGGGTACCTGGAACAAGAAAACCGATTATTACGGCATGCGCATCGGCACCGACCCGACGAACAAGTCGGCGATGGTTTCGACCTATTCCAATCAGATCGTGGACAGCAAGACGCCCTATCTATGGATGAATGCCGCGGAGGTGACGTTCCTGCGCGCCGAAGGCGCCTTGCGCGGCTGGGCGATGCAGGGCGATGCCAAAGATCTCTACGAAAAGGCCGTCAAACTGTCGTTCGAGGAGCGGGGAGCGACCGGTGTCGACACCTATCTGGCCGATGCGCTCAGTACGCCTCTGAGATATATCGATCCGATGGATAATTACAGTACACAGAGCCCGGCCAGCACGATTACGATTCCGTGGGAAGCGGGCGATACGGATGCCGTCAAGGAGCGTAACCTGGAACGCATCATCACCCAGAAGTGGATCGCTATTTTCCCGCTGGGTATCGAGGCGTGGTCGGAGTATCGCCGCACGGGCTATCCCAAGCTGTTGCCTGCAGTCGAAAACAAGAGTGCCGGTACGGTGAATATAAAATACGGAGCCCGCCGTATCCCGTATCCTTCGGAGGAGTATACCGAAAATCCCGTCCATCTGCAGGAGGCTATTTCGATGCTCAACGGTCGGGACAATGCCGGGACGCGCGTATGGTGGGATGTGAAACCTTTAGAATAAGCCGTTATGAAAAGAATAAATAGATTATCACTCTGGGGAACGATGCTTCTCATGGGACTTTTCTTCGCTTCGTGCAACGACTGGACGGAGACGGAAAGCGTAACCCAGACAACGCAGCGTCCCGACGAGCAGGATCCCGAACTATGGGCGCAATACACAGCCGCACTTCGGGAGTACAAACAAAGCGAACATACGCTCGTTTTCGCCAGTTTCGCCAACGGCGCACCCGTCGCCACAAGCGAAAAGGACTGCCTGCGCAGCCTTCCCGACTCGCTGGACGTCGTGTCGCTGACCAATGCCGACAATTTTTCGGAATATGACCGGGAAGACCTCACCGTGCTCAAGGAAAAAGGGACGCGCGCCGTCTATTTTGTCGATTACGCTTCGCGCAGCGCCGAATTTACGGACTTGACCGCTTTGGGCGCCTATTTGGATAAGGTCGTCGCCCGCACCCGCGAACTGGATCTCGACGGACTCTCTTTTTCGGGGATTCCCGTTTTCGGATCCGATGCCGAACAGGCGGCGCAGAAGGCCGTGGCATCGCTCTTCATGGAGAAGTTCGCCGCCGTGGCCGGTCCCGGCAAGGAGCTGTTGCTGCTTTTCGAGGGCGATCCCCAGTTCCTCACCCCGGCAGACCGGAGCAAGGTCGACTATTTCGTACTCGATACAAAAGAGACGGACAACGCTACTGACTTAAAGTTACAAGTCCTTCGCGCTCTGAGTGCCGGCGCCGTTCCGTGCAATAAACTGTTACTCGGGGCCATGACTGAATACGAATTTACGGATGAGGATAAGGGTGCTGCGGATGCGATTTCTGCATTGACAATACGCATTCCCGAAATCGGACCGCAGCCATTGGCCGGTCTTTGTATCTATAGTGTCAATGCAGACTATTTCGGTGCCGAGTTTATCTATCCGCTTACCCGGCAAGCAATACAGACCTTGAACCCATCCAAATAACCGAAAGCTATGAAAAGGAACAATCCATATCTTTTAGCGGCGGCCCTGCTGGCTGTAGCTTTCACGGGCTGTAAAAACGACGAATACGATAATAAATCGCCTTTCGACAATGTGGTCTACCTCAATGTTTCGGAGAACAGCGACACACAGGTCACGACGTTCAAGAAGACGCTGCCCGATCTGCCGAAGACCTTTTCCGTCGTGCTGAGCTATCCCGCCTCGCAGGCGGTCAGCGTCGGCGTCGAAGTCGATCCGTCGCTGGTCGAAACCTACAATGCCCGGCACAATACGTCGTGGACGATGCTCGATGCGAAATATTATGAACTATCGGTGACCGAACTCACGATTCCGGCCGGCAAGACCATCTCGGATGCCGTGACCTTGAAACTGAAAAATCTCGACGGCTCGGGCGAGGTCGAGGAACTGCCCATCGACCAGACCTACCTGCTGCCCGTGACGATTGCCGATGTCGGCGGGGGTGTTGCGAAGCTGCACAGCTCCGCGACGGCCTACTATCTGGTGAAACGCTCCTCGGCCATCACCTCGGCGGCCTCGCTGCGCGACAACTGGATCAATTTCCCGACGCTCGACAAGGCTTCGGAGGGCAGTATGTTGTTCAACAACCTGATGGCCGTAACCTACGAGGCGATTATCCGTGTGGACGACTTTTCGAAGCATTCCGAGATTTCGACGATCATGGGTGTCGAAAACTACCTGCTGCTGCGCATCGGCGACGCTTCGTTCCCGCGCCAGCAGATCCAGTTCGACGGTTCGGGCGATGCAGCTCAGACCCCGGGCTTCGGGAAATTCCCCAAGAAGGACGAGACGAAACTGCTCAATCCCGGGGAGTGGTACCACATTGCTGCCACCTACAGTTATGCTACGCGTGAAGTCTGCATCTACGTCAACGGCAAGCTCCAGAGCCGGGGCACCGATCTCGGCAATTCGGCCTCGACACCGTTCAACCTTGCGGGGCGCGCCTTCTACGATCTCTACCTGCAAGACCCGGAAACGTATAAGGACTACAAGGACTGGAGTAATTTCCGCCAGTTCTTCCTCGGCAAGTCTTATGACGACTCGCGCCAGCTCAACGGCGATATTACCGAAGTGCGTGTCTGGTCGGTAGCCCGCAGCGAACAGGAAATTTGGGACAATATGTACGATGTCGATCCCAAAACTCCCGGCCTGATCGGCTACTGGAAATTTGACGAGGGCGAAGGTAACGTCATCAAGGACTGGACCGGCAATGGCAACGACGCTGTAGCTGAAAAAGACCTTGACTGGCCCAACGGCATTGAAGTTCCCCAAATCAATAAAGAGTAATCTAAAATGTCGATTATGAAAATGAAAAATATAATAAGCCAATTACTCCGGGGCGGACTGTTATGTGTAGCGATAACGGCTTTCGTTACGTCCTGTAGTACGGATGAAATCACCTACGCTACAGGGCAAAAACCCGATAAGGAAACACTGGAGACGGTTGCCGGTACGCTGCGCAGTTCGAAATCGCTGCGAGACCGAGTGCCCATTCATCTTACCGAAGGCAATGAAGATGCTGTTTCCGATAAGATCTATTACCGGCTCAATCAAGCGGCATCGCAAGCATTAACGCTGACAGCGACACCCAACCCGTCACTGGTAGCAGATTACAATGCCGACAACAAGGCCAATCTGCAACCGTTGCCTGTTGCCAATATCAAATTAGCTAACGGCGGTAAAATCACGATTCCGGCAGGAACACGAGTTTCGGAAAAACTCGATTTGACAATCGAATCCGACGGATTGACGCCGGGCATCTATCTGATGCCAGTCGTTGTCAATATCTCCGAAAACGAGCAGCATGTGCTTTATTACGGGGTAACTGTCCGGGAATTCGACGAGAACATCTATCAGGATGGCGATGACCTTCATAATATAGAACTGGATACCGAGTGGACAACCGTGTTTTATCTCAACACTGGCGAGGTGCAGGCGCATTATGCCGACTACGTAGCCTGGGAAAAACAGGACATGAATACTTTCGAATCGGTCTACAGGGCCTCTTTGGGGAATATCGTCAATTTGCGGATAGCTCAGGTCGGCTATGACCCGGACTCGAAGCGCGCGCTCTTTTCTCTGACCTCCGACTTGCGTTATACGGTAGAACATGCCGACAAATACATTCGCCAAATGCAGGATAAAGGTCGGAAGGTGTGCGTCTGCATCGAAGGCGGCGGCAGTGGTTTGGGGTTCTGCAATATGACCGATGCGCAGATCGCCGATTTCGCGGAACAGGTCAGAATCTTCATTACGACCTACCGGCTCGACGGCGTAAACCTCTGGGATCGCGGTTCCGGCTATGGCAAGGAGGGAATGCCTGCGGTTAATACCGCTTCGTACCCCAAGCTGATCCGGGCTCTGCGCGCAGCCCTGCCCGACAAGATGCTGACCGTGGTCGATTACGAAGAGCCTACCGAATCGTTTTACGACACGAACCTTACAGATGGCATTGCCGTCGGCGAACTGATCGACTATGCTTGGCACGGTTATGTTTCTGAAAATGAACCGATCAGATTCATTAATCCGTATAATCAATTCACCTCCTACGAACAAGTGTATTCCCGCAAACCATTTGCCGGATTGGAGGAATCTCGCTACGGAAATGTCAATGTGCCGTATTATTCGACCAGAAGTGACTTATACATAGACATGAATATGGATTTGTGGTCGATGAATCTCATATTGTGGAACTTAGAGCGACAGAGTGATATCATTGTCTTCGATGATTTGTCATTGCCAAAGGCCATGGATGCGGAAAGCGGTTGCATTGACGTCATAGGCAATATCTATATGTATCTTGCATATGACGAGAATTTTGAAGCGCCTTACGGCTATAACGTAATGATGCGTATTCCCGGAATATATCGGCAAGGAAGTAAAAACTATGATACATTCGCAAAAGATTGGTAAACAGAAAGAAACATATGCAGGGTTCGCACCCATAATCAAAATTTCAACCAAAACTATTACAACTATGAAAAAATCATTTATGTTTATGACGTCACTCTTCGCAGTGGCAACTCTGATTTCGTCCTGCACCAAGGACGTTGAACCGGAAGCGGATAACGCTGCGGCAACCATCGTAACACGTGCGGCCGGGGATACTCCGGCTCCTACGGCCTACATCGAAGTCAACGACACCAATCCGTTGAATGTTCTGATGTATCGCAATGCGGACAACACCCCGTTCTTCAAGATCACGAAGGTATTCGCGGCCAATATCAATGACAACGGCAGTGAACCCTGCCTTTACCTGAACGACAATGTAACCGAAGTACTGGTTCCGTCCGCCGGATCGACTACGACCGGCCATTACAAGTACGTGCAGCCGATCCGTCAGGACGGAGGCAAGGTACTGCTCTCCATCCTCGGCAACCACAAGGGTGTCGGAGTCGGCAACCTGACGGAAGCCAATCAGGAGAAGTTCGCAGAGATTCTGGCTTGGGCTGTCGAAGAGTACCAGCTCGATGGCATCGACTTCGACGACGAATGGTCCAAGTATGGCGAAAACTCCAATTTCCCCTCGTCAGTATCCGGGTCATTCAGCGGTCTGGTGTTAAAACTGCGCGAGAAACTCGATGCACGTTTCCCCAATGAGCACAAACTGATTACCGTATTCTACATCGGCTATGCATCGTCGTTGTCCTCGGCTGCTGTTGCCGCTTGTGACTACGGATGGTATGCTTATTTCGGTCCCAATGTTTATGTATCGCCATCTTCTCCGTGGACCAATGCTAAATGGTCTGCACAGGCGATTAACCTGAATCAGAGTTATAATGCAATTACTCTTAACCAGATCAAGAATCGGTCGGCACAATCGAAAACGGATGGTATGGGTGCGATCATGACCTACGACTTGCGTGTCCAAACTAATCGTGACCCTCTTGCAGCGATTCAGAAGATTGGCGAAGGCATCGGTCTTACAGTCAGCCGTGCCAGCTCTCCCGCAAGCGGTTATGCCAAGGATTGGTCTACGGGTGGCCCTGGTACAACGATTACGTATGCTGATGTGCAATAAGTTCAGAACGGTGCGTATTCTGTATATGTAGCAAATGTCTGCTATGGCGTTTGCAACCCGCACACCATTCTGGAACCGGTGTGCGGGCTTTTTGTGCCCATATGTGAATGCTATTAAGGCATTCGAACACCATTAAAACAGCCTTAAAACAAAATATACAAGGAAATAACCCCGTAAACTCTTTTCAGAATATACGGGGTTTCACAAAATTGATATCGCAAATAATGTATATGTAGCAAGTGCCTGCTATGGTCTTTTTCAATCACTTACAACTTATCTTTTATGTTTATCAATTTTGCGGCCAAAGAGAAATTATAGAATTCTATTGATTATACAAGAAGATTCCGGTAATTAATATAATATTTCTGCAAAGATAGCATAATTCTTCAAATTAAAATTGTGCTATCCGGAAAATAACGGGCGGGGCGATGCATTACGCAGAGTAGGTCGTGGAAAACCCGTAAGCAATAACACAAAGCCCACGCCCGTTAAGGTCGTTGCTTCTGAAAAAATACCTCGCCCATTGCGGGCGCGGGACTATGAATCTGCCGCTTACTGTAAATTTCCACGTTTACTCTGCAGCAAATGCTGCCCGTTTTCAACGGATAGCAGTACAAAGATACATATAAAAAATAAATTCCGAAGAAATCCCAGTATATTTTTTACAATAAACATCACTCAGTCACATAAATAAGATGAAAATAGGTCGTTTTGTTTGCCGCAGATAATTCCTCATGCAATAGTCAAGCCATCCAGCCGTCAAAAATACAAATACAGATGGATAGATTGTTACGCACATCCTTATATCGGGCTTTGTTAAAGTCGCTGACTCGGAAGGCCGTTTCGGAAAACAGATTACGAAACTACTTTCACGATTTCGCACAACAGACTACGACCATCTGCGACGATACGGATGCTCTATCGGCATTGAGGACTTTGAACTATACGCAGGTTCAATTCCGCTCCCTTCTTCGCCGGGTTTCCGAACGGGACACTCCGCCGCCGCATTATCTATCCCGGTTTATAAATCAAGCTATTGAGTTCATCCGGACGGAAACGGATTTGTTGTATTATCGCCTTGAACATCCGCAGTATTTTATCTCTGAGCCTGCACCTCAGTCGCCGCTCCATTGGTCTAAAAAATACCATGCTGTCGACCTGTCGGAGATTCTTTGCAGTTTCGATCTGATGAGTCCAAGACCTATTATCTTGTCCGACGGTCGCGAAGCTCCGTTTTATCTGGTTATTCAGCTTTTCGAACAATTTCTGAATGTCAAACTCGGAAATCCGGGCGACATCAAACGCCGTGTTCTCGAACGCAAAAAAGATCGCACGAAGTTTACAGAAGTAATATTCCATACCCTGAACGACGATGAGAATGAGTAAACTATTTTCGGCGATTTTTTATGACTACGTAGCTGTCTACGTATGTAAATCGGCATCGGAAAAACACCCATCTTTACCTCCGAAATCCAAATATTATTATGGCACAAACTACATCTGAACTCGAAGAAAGCCTGCTTATCAGGCTGCTCACGACCTCGCCCGACCGACGGCTGACAGATTCGGAACGCAAGGCGTTCGATGCTGCCCATGAAGATTACATCGACGCATTGCAGGCCTTGTCGCAGGATTTGCGGAAATCGCCGCTCGAAATTCTGCATCGACTGATTCGCGCCGACGCCCGGCTATGCCGACTGAAGAATTGCATCTGCGATAAGCACTCGCTGCAAGCCTCGCTGCTGAAATCCGCCATCCAACTGACGAATTTTGAGATCCGCCTGATTTTCACCCGGCTTCGCTATCCGTCCATCGCCGATCCGGTGTCGGCCGAAGTCCCCAAATCGCCGCTGTTCCTCTCCGAGCAATTCACGCCTACGGATATCATGGAACTTGCTACGGCTCTGCAACTCTCCGGAGCCATACGCCGCATCGACGGCACACGGATCGATCTGGCGACACTTGTCGATGTGCTTTCCGGAACTTTCAACGTCCGTATCAACAATCCGGAACAGTGTCGCCATGCCGTCGTCAACCGTAAGCTGCGCCTGACCCGTTTTCTGGATTTCCTGCGCAACAATCTGATTGCCTATAGCCAGCGATAGCTGGAATGCCCAATTAGAGAAAAGCAAATGAGACAATTCTTTTCATTTGCTTTTTTATCGGCTATTTCATATCTTTGCCATAGAGTCTTTGACAAGTCAAAATGGAATACAAAGGACACTGCCTTTAAAGTTGACAAATCATTACCTCGACTTTTACCTTATGCTGTCTGTCAGATAGTTAGATTTGATTGGAACTTTTGCATCCGAAAGATGGAGAACATTTCCGACATATTGCTATCCTGGTTCGCCCGCGAAGGCCGTGACCTGCCCTGGCGTCGCACGCGCGACCCTTACCGGATATGGCTTTCGGAGGTTATCCTGCAACAGACGCGCGTGGCGCAGGGATTGGAGTACTACCTGCGCTTTACGGAGCGGTTCCCCGACATCGCCGCACTGGCAGCCGCGCCCGAGGACGAGGTGCTCAAACTGTGGCAGGGGTTGGGCTATTACAGCCGTGCCCGCAACCTCCATGCTGCCGCGAGGCAGGTCGTGTCTCGGTTCGGCGGGGTGTTCCCTGCCACGTACGGGGAGGTGCGCGCGCTGCGCGGCGTGGGCGACTATACTGCGGCGGCCGTCTGCTCGATCGTTTACGACGCCCCGTGCGCGGTGGTCGACGGGAATGTATACCGGGTGCTGGCACGGCTTTTCGATATCGGGATGCCGATAGATACGACGGCAGGGAAGAGGGCGTTCGCCGAGTTGGCGCAGTCGCAGCTGGATACTTCCCGCCCGGGACTTTACAACCAGGCGATCATGGATTTCGGGGCTCTGCAATGTACCCCCGCGCAGCCCCGGTGCGGGGATTGCCCCCTGGCTGGACGGTGCCTCGCCCTGGCTGCGGGCACGGTGGGCGTGCGTCCCGTAAAACAGGGGCGCGGGAAGATGCGCGACCGTTGGTTCAACTACCTGCACGTGACCTGCGGCGGGCAGACGCTGCTGCACCGTCGCGGCGGAGGCGATATCTGGCAGGGGTTGTATGAATTTCCGCTTATCGAAACGGACAAGGCTGCGGATTTCGCGGAGCTGGCTGCAACGGCGGCGTTCCGCGAATTGCTCGGCAACGGCAGGTGGCACCTGCGGCGCAGTGTCACGATGCCCGGGCACCAGCTTTCGCACCAGCTTTTGCATGCGGTTTTCCACCGCATCGAATGCGACGCCATGCCTGCTTTCCCGTCCGTGGAAACCGCCGCGCTGGGCGGCTATGCCCTGCCGCGGCTGGTCGACCGTTACCTGACCAAATACCAGATGTAAGCGATGTAAATCGCCAGGAAGATAGCGCCTTCCCACCGGTCGAGCTTTTTGCTGCGGAACGTGAAGGCTGCCATGAACAGCAGCAGCGAACTCAGCACGACCACGAGGATGTCCGTCAGCGTGATCCCGCCCATCGTCAGGGGGTGGATCGTGGCGCTGATGCCCAGGATCAGCAGGATATTGGCGATGTTCGATCCGATGACATTCCCGAGCGCCATTTCGGCCTTGCCTTTGAGCAGCGATACCACCGACGAAGCCAGTTCCGGCAGCGACGTGCCGCCCGCCACGAGCGTGATGGCGATGACCGATTCGCTGATTCCGAGCGTGCGGGCGATCGCCGTAGCGCTTTTCAGGAACATCTCGCCGCCGAAGATCAGTCCCGCGAGCCCTCCTGCGATCATCACCCCCGCCAGCCACAACGCCATCGGTTTCTTAGTCCCTTCGGCTTGCTTTACCCCGTTTTTTACGATGGCTCCGGCTTCAGATGCCGGGATTATCGTCCCGCCCGCTGCACCGGGCATGCCGCGCTGGCGTTTGGTTGTGCGGATCATGTACCACATCAGCCCGATGTAGAGCGCGAGCATGACGATGCCGTCCGGGCGGCCGATTCTGTCCGTTGCCCCGGCGCATACCAGGCGGTCGGAAGTGACCGTCAGCAGCACGAGCGACGCGGCCATGCCGAACGGGATGTCGCGCCGGATGTTCTCCTTCGTAAGCACGAGCGGCCGGATCAGCGCGCAGATTCCCAGGATTACGAAGACGTTGAAGATGTTCGAGCCGACGACGTTGCCGATCGCCACGTCGCTGTTGCCCGCCGCAGCCGAGAGCACCGAGACCACCAGTTCGGGCATCGAGGTGCCGACGGCGACGATCGTCAGGCCGATGATGAATTCCGGGACGCGGAAACGCTGGGCTACCGCCGCAGAGCCGTCCGTCAGGAAATTTGCGCCGCCGAGGATCAGCCCCAGGCCGACGAGTAGTAACAGGATGTCCATTGTTTTATCCGAGCATTATGAGACTTACGGCCATCAGTGCCATGCCGGCCACTACGCCGTAGATCGAGATGTGCGCTTCGCCGTATTCACGGGCCGCTGGCAGCAGTTCGTCGATCGAAATGAATACCATGATTCCCGCCACGCCCGCGAGGATGCAGCCCATCAGTGTCGGCGTCATGAATGGCATCAGCACAAGGTAGGCCAGCACCGCCCCGACAGGTTCCGCGAGCCCCGACAACAACGAGAGTTTGAAGGCTTTTTTGCGGTCGCCCGTGGCGTAGTAAACCGGGATCGAGACGGCAATGCCTTCGGGGATGTTATGGATGGCGATCGCCGCGGCGATGGCAACGCCCAGGGCCATGTTGTCCACGGCCGAGGTAAACGTGGCGATACCTTCCGGAAAATTGTGTATGCCGATTGCCAGTGCGGTCATTACGCCCATGCGCATGAGCTTCGGGTTGCGGGGCTGCTTGTCCATCTCCTCGACCATGTGTGCCTCGTGGGGGTTTTCGAACGAGGGGACGAGCCGGTCGATGATGCCGATGAGCAGTATCCCGGCGAAGAAGCTGGCGACGGTGACGATGATCCCCGTCTGTGCGCCCCATTCGTCCGAGAGGGTGGCGTGCGCCTGCTGGAACAGCTCGACGAACGATACGTAGATCATCACGCCGCCCGACAGGCCCAGCGAGAACGACAGCAGCCGCTTGTTGGTGCGGCGGGCAAAGAAAGCGATGGCGCTGCCGATGCCGGTGGCCAGTCCGGCGCCCAGCGTCAGCAGCAGGGGTATGAGGATATTGTGTTCCATAGGGTTTACCGTTCGTTTATCTGGCTCTATCGCCGCGATGATGGTGCAAACGGGCGGCAAGGGAGCAAGCTCCCAATTGCCCGGGTGCAACTTATCTTCTGCAAAGATAGTGCTTTTCCGGTGAACACCGTAAAAAACCGGGCCCTTGCGAGCCCGGTTTTTCTGATAGGAGTATAACCTCCGCCTATTCGGAGTGCTGTTTCCGACAGGCATTTGTGCGCCCAAGCGCTGATATGCCGGTGCGGCGGTGCGGTGCTGCCGGTCAGCCGGACGGCATGCTGCGTCCGGTTATTTGCTGTGCGCTTCGCGGATCAGCGCGCCCAGCACTTCGATGCTGTCGGCCGTGATGTGCGGCTGCGGGTCGGCCTTGTCCGCCACGTCGAGCGTCGTTTCGCCCGAGAGCACCAGCACGCCCATGGCCTTGGCATTGTGCGCCATCGCCACGTCGGTGTAGATGCGGTCGCCGACCATCGCGATCTGGTCGGGTTGCAGGCCGTGGCGCGAGAGTATGCCCGAGAGCATGTTGGGATCGGGTTTGCCGAGCGTGATGTCGGGCCGCCGTCCCGTGGCATGTTCGATGCAAGCACAAATGGAACCGCAGTCGACCAGTACCGTCGGCTGGTCGGTGGGGCATACCCGGTCGGGGTTGGTGGCGATGTAGGGTACACCCTGCGACACCCACCATGCGGCGCGGCACAGGCGGTCATACTGCAGCGTCATGTCGAACGCCGCGACCACCACGTCCGGCACGTCGTCCGCCGAATCTGCGGCCGATTCGAAACCTGCGGCCTCGAATTCCGAGATCATGCTCGGCGTGCCGAGCAGGAAAAGCCGTTTGGCCGCAGGGTAATGCTCCCTGATGTAGTCGATCGTCGCCAGTGCGGTGGTGTACATCTCGTCGCGTGTCGCCCGTATGCCCAGCACGTCGAGTTTGTGCAGGTAGTCGGCGATCGACTTCGACGGGTTGTTGGTCAGGAACGAATAGCCGATGCCCATCTCCTTGAGCCCCGCGAGGAACGGCTTGGTGTAGGGAAAGAGCGACATGCCCATGTAGATCGTGCCGTCCATGTCGAGCGCCACGTGCCGGATGCGGCGCAGGTGTTCCATCAGTTCGTCGTGCGTGTAGACCGAGCGGTATTTTTCGAATGCAGCCATTTGTTTACTTGCGGTTGAGATTGAGGTTCTGGAATAAGTAGGGGTAGTCGGTTTCGATGACGTCGCAACCCGTCGGGATTTCGAGTTCATAGCCCTGTATCTTCTGCGCGTCGGTGGCCCTGCGGTCGTGCGTCGGGGCGAGCGAGATCATGCACATCACGCCGTTGCGGTGCAGGTTGTCGTAAAGCTCCTGCTGGTCGGGCAGCATCATCGTGCCGACGTAGGCCATCACCTGCGACCAGGGAATCCGCTCCCCGACGTATTCGTTGAATTCCTTCATGTTCTTGCACCAGCACGAGAACATCGCCTGCGGGTCGCGGTCGAGGTACGTGCGCGCCTGTTTGGCGTTGCGCACGGTATACATCACGTTGGCCGGTGCCAGGCGGTTGATGAATTGCGACATCACTTCGAGCGGGACGTCCTTGATGTCGAGGTTGAGGATCGTCTTGCCCTGGCTCCATGCGATGCACTCCTCGAGGGTGGGGATCTTGTAGGTCGTGACGTTGCCTTCGCGATCCTTGAGGAAGAACTGCTGCAACTCCGCGTAGGTGTAGTCCGAAACCTTGCCCGTGCCGGTCGTGGTACGGTCGATCGTGGCGTCGTGCATCAGCACGATCACGCTGTCTTTGGTCATGCGCGGGTCGATCTCGAAGAACGAGGGCATCATCGTGAGCGTCTTCTCGAACGACTCGATGCAGTTTTCGGGGAATCCCGTCACCATGCCGCCGCGGTGGCCGCTGATGACGACCGGCCGCTCGGGCGAATAGCGGAACCACTCGTGCAGCTGTGTGCGGTCTTTGATGTCGATGTAGTAGGGCCCTTCGGCCTTTTGCCCGCCCGGGGCGCATCCGAGCAGCAGGGCGGCGGTGGCGAAGGCGGTCAGTAGTCTGGATGTTTTCATATTGCGTTTTGTTGGTTCTCTGCGGTTTGTTCCAAGAGCAAAGGCGCCCGGAAGCGCCTTTGTCCCTGTTCTGTTTCCTTTCAGGCGGTTACTTGTCGATCCGGTGGCGTTTGATGACCTCGCCGCCCGTGTTCACGACGTCGATGTCGATTCCCCTGCGGTCGGCCTTCACCACGAGCTTGTCCCGGTTCGAATTTACGAGGATCGGGAAGTTCGTGCCCCGGCTCCCGTCGTCGATCCACTGGTAGCGGTGGTAGTGCCCGCATAGCATGATGTCGACCGAAGCTTCGTTGAGGATCGGTACGAGCAGCCTGCGGAGTTCCTGTTCGCCGTGCCAGCTGCTTTTCCCGCCCGGGATCATGTGCAGCACGACGATGTGCAGGGGTGCCGAGCGGTATTCCTCGCTTTCGACCACGCCCTTCAGCCAGCGGGCTTCCTGTTCGCGGTAGGCGTCGGTAGTCGACAACCCGTAGTAGCGGATGTCGCTGTCGGGCTTGTCCTCGCCGCAGTCCAGCACGACGAAATAGGCCGGGCCCTGCCGGAACGTGTAGTATACCTCGCCCGTGGAGGTCGGGAAGTAGTCGAGGAATCTCGGGGAGAAGGAGCCGCGGTTCTCGTGGTTGCCGCGCGTTGCGAAGATCGGGATTCCCGCGGGTGTCAGCAATTCGGCCGCCGAATTGAGATAACCCTCGAAAAGCTGTTTCTCGGACTCCATCGAACTGAGCATGTCGCCGTTGAAGCAGACGAAATCGGGTTTGGCCTTCCCGACGCCTTCCAGCAGCAACCGGAAGATCGAATCCTGGGCGTGAATGTCGTTCACGACCCAGAATTCTGTTTTTTCTTTCCGCCCGTCGAGCGTAGTGGCCGTATAGGGCTTGTGTTTGAGGATGTCGCTCCCGTAACCTTCGCCCAGGACTACCCGCTTGTTGCCTTGGTCGCAGAGCACGCCCTGCTGCATGATGCGGTAACGGTAGGTCGTCCCCGGAGCCAGCCCCTCCACGCGTACGCGGTGCAGGCGTCCTATGCGGCGTTTGCCGATGTGCGAATCGTAATATTTCGGCCGCTCGGCGGCATAGAAATGCGATCCGTCGTCAGGGGCTACTTCGACCCACGACGCGGCGTCCATGGTCGTCGTCCATACCACGGTGAAGCCGTCGTCGGTGACCTGTTGCAGGTAGGGCCCGTGGGCAATGCGTACCGAGGGCTGTGCGCAGGCAATGCCCCAGACCGACAGGGCGACGAGTATCGAGATCAGTCGTTTCATTTCGTTTCTGCTTTTGAATCGCAATTCACAAAGTTACGAATTTTTCCGTAATAATCTACTCGCCGACCGGGAAATCCTCGGCAAGGCCCGTAGTGAATTTCGACTGGCTGTAAGTCTGGCCGAATTTATCCGTGGCGCGGACTTCGACCGAAGCCGTGGACGATTGGAGCGTGTAGTAGTACAGGTGGCTCGTGTTGGTGCGGTCGTAGTTGCCCGGGGCGCGTCCCTGTACGCCGCAGTGGTAGCCTGATGCCCATGCGTCGCGTTTGGTCGCATTGCTCTCGTAGGGCTTCATTTCCCCGGTCTTGGTGCCGTTTTCATAGACTTCGATCTTCCAGTCCTTGTCGGCGTTCCAGATGTTGGCCACGATCTGGTCGTCACCCTTGTAATAGAACTGGTACGAAGGCGTATACCCTTCCATGAAGATGTCGCTGCCGCGGTAGAGGCGTATCTGGAAATCGGGGTCGAAGCCCGTGGCCTTATAAACCCAGTTGTCGATCGTCGCGCCCTTGACCTTGTAGATCGCATAGCCGTTGGGCGTTCCGTCGGTATTGATCGTCGAATGCCACCATGCGCCGCAGGCTGCGCCGTGCACGTGTTCGTAGTGGCTGTCGTAGGTGTTGTTCTCGGCATAGTGCGTGTGTCCCGACATGATATGCACCTCGGCGAACGGCTTGAGCAGTTCGAGTACCGCCTGTACGTTCTGGTTGTTGCTGGCGCGCATGGGGATGTGTACGCAGAAGATCACCATTTTGTCTTTCGAAACATAACTCAGATCCTGGCGGAGCCACTCGACCTGGTCGTCGCGGAATCCGAGCGAATAATCCTTGTGGCTCGGGAAAATGATATTGTCCATGGCGACGATGTGCACGTTGCCGCGGTCGAACGAATAATTTACGGGGCCGAAGATGTATTCGAAATTCCGCTGTGCGGCGATGTCGTGTGCCACGGTATAGTCGTTCTTGCTGACGGCGATCACCTTGTTGTCGTGGTTGCCCATCAGCTGGAAGAGCGGCAGCCCGACCTTGTCCATCTGCATGGCCTTTTTCATCAGCGGGAATACGTCGTTCGTGTAGTCCGTATTCTCGGTGTTCCAGCCTATGTCGCCCAACGTGATGCCGTAACACGGCAGCGTCGAAGCTGCGACCTGCGCGGCGATGTCGGGTACCGTTTCGTTGTTGAAACGTGCGATGTTGGTCGTGTTCTGGCACTGGGGGTCGGCCACGCAGAAGAGGTTGAACTCGTTCTCGGCACCTCCGGCCAGCGGGGTCAGCGTGAAGTCGTAGCGCTTGCGTCCTTCGGTCAGTTTCTGCCAGAAGCAGGGCAGCCCTTCGGACATGGGGACTTCGTATGCCGCGGGGATCGAAAGGTACACCTGATAGGAGAATTCCCCGGCCGTAAGCTGGTAGACGCCGTTCTCGTCGGTGGCTGTGCAGGTATATCCGTCGCTTACGACGATTCCCTGCAGTCTGTTCCCCTGGTTGTCGGTCACCACTCCGTAGATGTCGGTCAGCGGATCTATGGGGGTCTTTACCGGGCGGTCGTCGTCATTCGAGCACCCGGTAAAGATCAGGGCGGTGAGTGCGGCGATGATAAATATGTATCGTTTCATTGTATGCTGAATTAAGGTTTATATCGGGATGCGCGCCCCGGGAAAATCCCGCCCGGGGCGCGTTTCCTCCTTGTTTATCTCCAGTAGTAGTTTTGTCCCAGGTCGGGGTTGATGTTCAGCGCCGTCTTGGGGATGGGGCGCAGGTAGCGCTTCTCCTCGAAGTTGCGGCCCACGGTATAGAGCAGACGTCCGGTCGTGCCGTTCTCCAGCGAATATTTGCTGTCGTCGAGTACGATGTACGTTACGCCGGGTTCGTTGCCGGCTTCGCCCGAAATCACGCAGACGTCGTTGATGCCGTCACCGTTGAGGTCGTAGGAGGTATCCATGGCCGGGATGTAGATGCCGTACCACTGCTTGTTCAGCAGCTCGCCCGCATGCCAGCGCATCAGGTCATTGTAACGGAACCCTTCCAGCAGCAACTCGATGGCGCGCTCGCGGCGGATCTCCAGCAGGTCGCTGTCGCTCAGCCCGTAGTACTGTTGCAGATAGGGGTCTGCCGACGTCGGGCGCTTACCGTCGACGCCTGCGCGCTCACGCAGCGGTTTGATGGTCTTGTTCCAGATGTCGTCGCTGAATTCGCCCAGCTCGGCCTTTGCCTCGGCGTAGTTGAGCAGTACCTCGGCGTAACGCATGATGGGCAGCGAGTTGTAAGAAACCGATGCCGACTCGTATGCCTTGTCGTCGATGTTGAACTTGATGACCTGGTAGCCGGTCAGCGTCACCGTGAAATCGGGGGGTGTCGCGGTCGAAACGCCGCCCACCAGCTTCGTGTAGCCCGGCGTGATGATGCTCTGCGAGAGACGGTAGTCGCGGTTTTCGACTTCGGTCGTGAACTCCTCGCCGGTCGCCGTGTGGCGCGAACCGTCCAGGTTGAGGTAGGTCTTCACGAAATCCTGGTCGAGCGACCAGCGCTGTCCGTAGCTGCCCGACGTGTAACGCCACGTCAGGTCGTGGAACGTGGTCATGCCGACGCTCATCTGGCGTGCCCAGATCACCTCGGTCGTGTTGACGGCCTCCTGCGTGAAGAGTTCCCGGTACTGGGTCTTGACGTTGGCGGGGTTGTTCACGATGCTGTATACGCCGGCCGCCATCAATTCCTCACATGCCTCGGCGCATTCGCGCAGGAATTTCTCCGAAGCCTGCTTGTCTTCCCACGCCTTGCCCGTCGACGGGTCAACCGAATGGTATTTGCGGTAGGTGCCTTCGAACAGGCAGACGCGGGCCTTGTAGGCCAGGGCGATGTACCGGTTGATGCGGGCGCAGTTGATCCATTCCGACGACGTGTAGCAATGTTTGCAGGCGAAGTCCAGGTCTTCGAGCACGCGCTCCATGACGTATTCGCGGCTGTCGCGCGGTTTGTAGAGTGCCACCATGTCCTCGGGGTCGATCGGCTCGTCGTACCAGGGTACGGCGCCGAAGGTCTTGACCTTCTCGAAGTATTGCCAGGCGCGCCAGAAACGGGCTGTGCCTTCGTAGTGGTTGTAGGTAGCTTCGGAGAGCCCCTTCGCCTCGCGCATGTGCACCAGGAAATAGTTGATGTTGTAGATCGGCGTCCAGTTGCTGATCGACCAGCCGCTCTGCAGGTCGGGTGTCCACGAGGCGTTGGTCAGGAACGTGAACGACTTTTCGGTGGCCATGATGTCCGAGTACCCGTCGCCGTAGCCCAGGTCTGCTGCGCTGGGGGTGTATTTCTGGATGAACCCGTTGGTATAGGTCAGCAGGGAGCCTTCGTCCGTGAAATAATCCCCGGATCCGACCTTGGCGTCGGGATCCCTGTTAAGGAAATCCTCGCAGGACGTGAGCAGGAAACAGGCCGAAAGCAAAATATATGTTATCTTTTTCATTGTCGTCCGTAATTTAGAAAGTTATGCTCAAACCGATCGTGTACGATTTCATGACGGGATAACCGTCGCCGTCGCCGAAGTTGTCGCTACCGAACTTGTTGGTTCCGTAGTCCGCATCGCCGGCGTAGATACCTTCCGGGTCGTAGTTTTTCGCGTACTTCTTGAGCGGTGAGAAGGTCAGGAGGTTCTCGCCCGACACATAGATCTTGAGTGCCTGGAGGCCGATCTTGTTGACCAGCTCCTTGGGGAAGTTGTAGTCGATGGTGAGGTTCTTCAGGCGGATGTACGAAGCGTCCTGCACGTAGCGCGTGTTGGGCTGCGCGAGAATCAGGCCCGAGTCGCTGGCCGAGTAGCCGACCAGGCGCGGCCAGTAGGCGCCGCGGTTGGTCGGTGACCAGCGGTCGCTGTTATGCCACGGGAGTGCCATGCTGTACGGGCGGCCGTACTGTCCCCAGAAATAACCCGATTCCTTGGCCGGATACCAGTCGCGTTTGCCGACGCCCTGCCACATCATGCTGATGCCGATGCCGTTCCAGCGCACGCCGCCCTGGATGCTGTAACTGTAGCGGGGCGTGGTGTTGCCGATCTTCACCAGGTCGCCGTGGTCGTAGATCGTGTTGTTGCCGTTGTTGACGTATCCGTCGCCGTTCAGGTCGAGGTAGCGCGGGTCGCCGGCCTGCCAGGTCGCCGAACGGTTGGTGAACTTCGAATAGTTGGCCCATGTCTGCGCCTCTTCGTCGCTCTGGAACAGCCCGTCGCACTTGTAGCCCCACATTTCGCCGAGGGTCATCCCCTCGTAATAGTTGATCGAGTAGTTGGTCGGGAGCGTACCTGTTTTGGCCGTATAGCGGGTGATCTTGCTGGTGTTGTCCCAGACGGCGACTTTGATATTGTAGCTCAGGGTCTTGCCCGCAACCTTGTGGCTGTCGCGCCACGAGAGGCTGGCCTCCCAGCCATCGGTGCGCATGTCGGCGTAGTTGCCCTTGGGGGCGCTGTTGCCGAATACGGCAGGCAGTTCTTCGCCCACCACATACATGTCGGTGGTCTTCTTGCGGTAGATGTCGGCCGAGAAGTTCAGGCGGCCGTTGAATGCCTCGAAATCCAGGCCGAGGTCATAGGTCGTGGCCTTTTCCCATGTCAGGCTCTTGGGAATCGGGGAGGGTGCTTGCGTGTAGTTGAACACCGAACCGTTGTTCAGCAGGCTCGACTGTGCGATCGACATCGTGGAGAGGTAGGCGTAGGCATCGCTGATGAGGCCGTTGCCCGCCGAACCGACCGATGCGCGGATCTTCAGGTTGTCGAGCCAGTTGGCGTTTTTCATGAAGTTCTCTTCCGAGATGCGCCATCCCACCGAACCCGAGGGGAAGAATCCCCAACGCTGGTTGGACGGGAACTTGGAGTTACCGTCGTAGCGGCCGCTGGCTTCGAGCAGGTATTTTCCTTTGTACGAGTAGCTTACGCGGTAGAATGCGCCGACCAGCCCCCAGTCGTAGCTGCCGTTGTCCTTCAGGGTCATCGCTTCGCCTTCCAGCAGGCTGAAGTTGGGCTTGCCGGGGATGATGATGCCTTCGCGGCTCATCAGGTTGCTCTTGTAGGTGTAATCTTCGATGTTCCAACCGCCCATGATGCTCAGCGAGTGGTTGTCGCCCAGGCGGGGCGTGTAGGTCAGCGTGGCGCTCGAAGCGACCTTCTGACGGTTGTAGGAGCGTTCTTCGTAGAGCGAGCCCGAGGGACGTTCGCCCGAGCTGTCGGGCCCGGTGTAGTAGGTGTAGCTGTTCACGGCCTGCCGGCGGTCGGTCTGGTTGAAATAGAAGCTCACGTCGGCTGCGGCGACGAGCACGTCCTTCAGCAGGTCGATCGTGATCGCCGTGCGGTTGTTCATGTCGAACTTGCGGTCTTTACGCCACGAGTTACCCTCGACGAAGCCTGCCCAGCCCGTATATACGGCCGCTTCCGTCCACGTACCGTCGGGATTGGTGACCAGGGCTACGGGGTAAGCCTGGTGGTTGAGCATGCGCGATACCGTCATCGGCGTCGTGGAGATGCCGGTGTGGCCCGTTGGCTGGTGTGAATAACGGTACATGAAATCGGTGGTGTTCTCCACGCGCAGCCATGGCTTCACGTTGACGATGCCTTTGGCTTTGACGTTGAACTGCTGGTATTTCTCGTCACCGGCGTTGTAGATGCCGTCTTGCTCGAACATACGGCCCGAAACGTAGTACGATGCCACGTCGCCGCCGCCCGTTACGCTTATGTTATGCTGGTGTCCGGTCGTATAGTCCTTGTAGAATACGTCGTACCAGTTGGTGTTGCCGAAGTATTCGTAGGTATTGCGGTTGTTGACGCGCCATTTCTCATACGACGGGTCGTTGTTGCGGCGTGCCAGTTCGTCGTACCAGGTGCGTGAGAATTTGAATACGTTGTTGATGTTCGAGGGATCCTTGCCGAATGCGTTGACATAGGATTCCAGGAACGAGGTGGTATAATCGTAGCCGTTGGTGACCATCTGGGGCTTGGTGGCGCGCTTGTAGAAGGTGAAGGTACCGTTGTAAGTCACCTTGGCACTGCCTTTCTGCGGCTTCTTGGTGGTAAGGAGGATCACGCCGAAGGTACCGCGGGCACCGTATACGGCGGTCGACGAGGCGTCTTTGAGCACCGTGATCGACTCGATGTCGTCCGGGTTCACGGTCGACATGTCGGTTTCGACGCCGTCGACCATCACCAGGGCCGAACCGCCCGAACCGATCGAGTTCTCCGCGCCGCGGATGCGCACCGTCGCGCCGCGGTTGGGCTTACCGTCGGAAAAGGTCATCGTAAGGCCGGGGATGGCGCCCTGCAACGAGCGCGAAATGCTCATCGACGAACCCATGCGCTCTTCGAGGCCCTTTGTCGAAAGGGTTTCGACGGCGCCTACGATGTCGCGGCGCTTCTGTACGCCGTAACCGACGACGACAACCTCTTCGAGGCTGGTGTTGTCTTCGCTCATGGTGACGTCGATGGTGGATTGGTTGTTGACGTGGATTGTCTGGGTTTTGTAGCCCACATAGCTGAAATTCAGGCTTTCGGAATTGTCAGCATTGATCGTGTACGTACCGTTGGCATCGGTAGTCGTGCCTTTCGTGGTACCGGTGACGGTGACGGTGACACCTATGAGGGGATTTCCCGTGTCGTCTTTAACGATACCCGAGACGGCCTTCCCCCCCCCTTGTGCCGAGGCCGGGAGCGCAAATGTCACATATAAAAGAGTAACCGTCAGGAGCCTGATGTACGAGCGTATTTTGCCCAGTACGTCAAGTCCGGTCAGCGTGTAACATTGTTTCATTTTACATCAGTTTAAGTTATCAATCGGTTCGTTGCCGGATCCCATACCTATTATTATATAAGAGGCCGGGTTTTTCCGGGGATTTCGGCTGGTTGCAAGTCATTCCCGATATAACTTCTGCTGGAGAGTGTAAAAAGTAGTTAGGTTTTCGTGTGTGTCAGGTTTGTGTGTTTTTAATTATTTAATAAATAAGGTTCTTCTGATTTTGCTTTCAAATATATGTTTTTATTTTCTTTCGTGCAACTATTTAGTTTAAAAACTTTGCAAAAAGAATAGCTGAAATTGTGCGATTCCGGAGTATTTTTATATTTATACATTGTAACTATTTGTTAGTCAATTGTTATTGTTTGTATTTTATCGGTTTTGGTTTGTTTTGTCTTATTCTTGTCTTTCGTGTGGTAAAGTTCGCTTATTAGTGTTTCATGAGTGTTAAAAACTATTTAAATAATTACTAAAGGAAATAATTTGCATTATAATACTATTTTTTGACTGTGAAAATTTGCAAAAAAGAAAAAATGTGCTTATGTTTGTCCTGCAAGTTGTTCCGACATATCTCTTGAGAGTAAGGACGTGCCTCCGAGGCGCATCCGCTTTGCTATTTCCAGTAATAGTTATTACTCTAATCAAAATGTTATGAAACTTATGAAAAATTGGATAAAGACGATGCTCTTCGTATCGGTTCTCTGTCTGGCGGCTTGCTCCGACGATCCGGATGTGGCTCCGCTCAAACGGGATACCGATGCCGTCGAGCTGGCGTACAATTCTGGCGCTACGACCCAGATCTCGGTGCGCTATGCCGGTTCGTGGTCGGCACGTGTCGAGTGTACGGATGGAAGCGGGACTCCGGTGAACAACTGGTTCTCCATCTCCCCGGACAAAGGTGCCGGCAATGGCCGTGATTACCAGTGGGTGACCGTTACGGCCGAGCGTAATGCCGGCGACAAACGCACGGGATACATTTATCTGAAACCGGCCAACGGCGAAGAGATCAAGATCGAGGTTGCACAGGCCGACGGCCATTTCTCGGTGAAAGACCCCGTGATTTCTGGGTCGCTCAAGTCTAATACGGAATCCGCTGCGACGCTCGAAATCGCCTATGACAAGGCTTTCGGCGAAGAAATCGTGGAGATCGAAGCTACGCTCGACGGCCCTGCCGCCGAGGGGCTCAGCATCAGCAGTCCATATCAGTCCGTGATCGAACGCGAAGGCAGCGGTACGATTTCGGTGCCTATCACCGGTGTCCCCGTGGCGCTGGGCGAGATGGTTTGCCATGTGACTTTCAAGCTCGACGGGGTCGTGAAGTTCCAGGGCGATGTCTCGGGGAACGTAAGCTCGTCGAACGAGGTGTTCAGCATGGGCTTCGACTTGTTCAAGTGGGGCGGCGATTACCCGAACAACAAGAAGGGCCCCGGCCCGAACGGAAGTTCCGGTGCCGGCAAGGATTTCGATGGTTCGGAGCCTGCGGAGCCCGATATGATTACGGCGGGAACCGACGGTACGAGCGACGTCTTCAATACGATGGGCGATACTTACCGCCTCAACCGCGGCGTTGAAAAATGGTCGGGTCTGCGTGTATACGAGCATCCGGGCTATGTAAAGCTGGGTGTAACGGCCAATGGCGGCTGGATCATGACGCCGGAGCTCGAAGGCCTTTCGGCGGCACCCGAAACCGTATCGGTTTCGATCGACTTCCTGCGTTTCGATAACGAAACGGGTACCTACATCGTTTCGGCCGAAGGCGCCGGGGTCGTAACCAACGGCGAAGTGAACAATACCGTGCTCCCGGCGCAGACTTCGGCTGCCGGCCGCAAGTGGAAGACGCTGACTTTCACCGTCCAGGATGCTACCAACAAGACGCGCATCAAGATCGAGGCGCAGACCTACAACCAGATGGGGTACCGTATCAATATCGACAATATCGTCGTCATGGCCGCCGACAAGGTGGAGGTGACCGAGAAGCTGCCGGCACCCGAACTTGAAAAGATTGCCTACACCCCAGCCGAGACCTCCATCGCATTTGCGTGGGAAGGCGTGAAGGGGGCTACTTCCTATGAGGCTTCCGTGGCGCAGCAAACGCGTCCCGACTTCAAGAAAACTGTCGAGACGACGGATTCGAACTGTGAGTTCGCCGATCTGGAGCCCGGACTTTATATCTTTACCGTCAGGGCGCTTTATGCCGGGAATGCGGAATTCAATTCCGACCCGACGCAGAAGGTCGTGGGGACATTGGGCTTCGCGGCTGAAAAATTAGCGACGCCAACGGAATTGGTGTCTGCCGACGTGACCTCCTCGGGGGCCAAGATCAGCTGGGCCGAAGTGAGCGGCGCCGCCAATTACCGGGTCGTGGTCAAAACGACGTCCGACGGGAACGAGGTTTCCTCGGCGGTCGTCAGCGCCACCAGCTATACGGCTTCCGGGCTCAAGGCCGGTACGGATTATACGGTTTCGGTTCAGGCGCTCGTCGGCGACGGCTCCGTGGCGAATGAATTCGATTCGGACGAGGCGACGACTCAGTTCGTAACTACCGATCCAGTGCCGATGATTGCTCCCACTGCGCGGATTTACGCGAAGACACACGGCCTTGCCGTGCTGGAGTGGGAACTGTCCGCCGCAGCGTTGGAGCAGCAGCCCGTAGGGTCGACCGATACCTATGATTTCCGGGTGAAGGATGCCGGCGGGAATGTGATCCGGTCGATCGAGAACTTCTCGAAATTCAATTTTACGAAGTATAAATATTACCGGCTCGTGTGGGGCGGGCTGACGCCCGGGGCGACCTATACGCTGGAGCTCCGCCGCAAGTCGACGGCGAATAAGGAGGCGCTTCTCGATTCCGAGTGGGCTTCGGCTACCGTTACGACCGACGCGGCTCCCGACAAGTCCGGATACCTCCTCTATAAGGACTTCGAGAATCTTCCCGGAGGCGGTCAGCCGTTCTATGGTGCCTACGGCTTCAGCCTGGGTAGCACGACCGATTTTTCCGATCCGGATAAGATATTGATTACGACGGGCGATGCGAACTCCATCTATTGCCAGGGCGTGAAGGACAACGACTCCTATTTCAGTGCATACCTGCCCGAGTGGGATCGTGCGGATTGGAAGGCTAACAGTTTCAATGTCGGGCTTGCCGCCGGATATATGAAATTCGGTGGCGGCAGCAACCCCGCATGGCTGACTTTGCCGAAACTTTCCTCGTTGTCCGGCGCTACGGAGATCGAGCTGGAATTCGATGCGTGCCCCTATTACGAGCCTAGTACGAAGGGGGATATGATGGCCCCCTCGAACACCGATATTACCGAGTATTTCGGGGTGACGGTGACCGGAGCGACGATCGTGAGCGTAACGGGCGAGACCTCGGCCGATGCCGTTATCAGCGGCGGCGGTACCACGGTGACTTTACGTAACGTGCTTGTGGATAAAATGATCGAGGAGGGACTGAAGGATACGTATCGCTATACGACTCACAAAGTGAAGATCACCGGCGTTACGGCCGATACGCGCATTAAAATCTATTCGGCTCTTGAAGACGATGATAAAAACCATCGTATGTGGCTGGATAATCTGAAGGTTAAGAAGGTTAATTAGTTTTGATGGTTATGGTGAACCGGGGGCTGCGGGTGTCTGCAGTCCCTGGTTTTTATCGACATTGTGGATTGAAAAAGGAAAGAAAAGGTAACTATTTGTCGGTATTTTGTTTTCTTATATTGCATAATAAAGTAAAATATGTTAACTTTGGACTGTGAAGAGAAAAATATTTGCGTCTTTACTTTGCTTTGGGATAGTTTATCCCCTTTCCCGGATGGTAATAAATTAATATCGTACTATGAATAAAGTAGAAAGTGCCCTGTCGCGCACGACCGACACCAAGGCATTGGTGATCGGAACCGAAACCCTTCCGCAGGTTGCGGATATGTTCAGAAAACTTTTCCCGGATAAGCGGGCGCTTGTCGTGGCCGATGCCAATACATGGCGCGTGGCCGGCGATGACGTGCATAAGATACTGGCCGGGGCGGGTGTTGCACAGGATGAACCATATGTCTTCACCGACCCGAAACTCTATGCCGAATGGGCATATGTCGGGGAGCTGGATACCGTGCTCTCCGAGACCGATGCCGTGCCCGTAGCCGTCGGCTCGGGCGTGATCAACGACCTGACGAAACTCTGTTCCAGCCATAACGGACGCCGTTACATGGTCGTGGGTACGGCCGCTTCGATGGACGGTTATACGGCTTACGGGGCTTCGATCACCAAGGACGGCAACAAGCAGACTTTCGATTGCCCGGCGCCGCTGGGGATGGTGCTCGACCCGAACATCGCCGCGGCTGCGCCTGCGAAGCTCTCCGCCTCGGGCTATGCCGACCTGATCGCCAAGATCCCGGCCGGTGCCGACTGGATGCTGGCCGACGCCGTAGGGTCGGAGTTGATGGACGACTTCGCATTCTCGGTGGTGCAGGACGGCCTGAAAGAGGCGCTCTGTGATCCGGCGGGCGTACACGCGGGGAATGTCGCCAAAGTCGAACAACTGGCCGAAGGGCTGCTGCTGAGCGGTTTTGCGATGCAGGCCACTCAGTCGAGCCGTCCCGCGTCGGGGGCCGAACACCAGTTCAGCCACCTGTGGGACATGGAACACCTCAAATACAACGGGGCATCCGTTTCGCACGGGTTCAAGGTGGGTATAGGTACGCTTGCGTCGACGGCATTCCTCGAAATGCTGCTTGAAACCCCGGTCGAGGAACTCGACGTCGAAAAGTGTGTCGCAGCCTGGAAATCATGGGAAGAGACCGAGGCGGACATTCGCCGGATTTTCGATAACGATCCCGAATTCGTGGCCCGCGGACTGGTGGAGACCAGGGGCAAATATGTCGATAAGGAGGGGCTGCGCAGGCAGTTGCAGCGTCTGAAGAAGTCATGGCCCGAGCTGAGCCTGCGTATCCGCCGGCAGATCATCCCGTTCGGGGAAGTCCGCCGCCGCCTTGAGCTGGTCGGTGCGCCCTACGAACCCGAACAGATCGGCGTATCGCGTGCCAGGTTCCGGGCAAGTTTCGAAAAAATACCTTACATGCGCAGTCGTTTCACGGTCATCGACATCGCTTTCCGTTGCGGTTGGATGGAACAATGGCTCGATAAACTTTTCGGGAAAGGCGGAATTTGGGAAATAAAGTAGTATATTTGCAAACTGAAACTACTAAACTTTCATTCCGAAATGACTCCTGAACAAACCAAACGCTTCAAGTATTGGCAGACGCGTACCATCATCGCCACGATGGTGGGCTATGCGCTCTTTTACTTCGTGCGTAAAAACTTCTCGCTGGCGATGCCCGGCCTGGAGGCCGACCTGGGGATCTCGAAAACCAGCCTGGGTATTTTCCTGACCCTGAACGGTGTGGTCTACGGGCTTTCGCGTTTCGTGAACGGTATCCTGGCCGACCGCATGAACGCCCGCTGGTACATGGCCATCGGGCTTGCGCTCTGTGCGCTGGCCAACTTCGCCTTCGGATTCGGCGAGGATGTCTCCTACTGGATCACGGGGCAGCACGACGGTTCGCAGTTCACCAATACGATGATCCTCTTCATGGGGATCATGTGGGTGATAAACGGCATGTTGCAGGGGACGGGATTCCCTCCCTGCGCGCGTCTGCTGACCCACTGGATTCCGCCTACGGAGCTGGCGACCAAGATGTCTGTGTGGAATACCTCGCATTCGATCGGTGCGGGCCTCGTGGTGATCCTCTGCGGTTATATCATGGGTACCGTGGGCATGAACATGACGGCCGACCCCGACGCCGTGGCGACGATCGCCGCCAATCTGGGCGTTGCCCCCGACGATGCCGCCGGGATGGAGCGCGTCATGGCTTCGGCTGCGCATGTCGGGGCGTGGAAATGGTGTTTCTGGGTGCCTTCGGCCATCGCATTCGCCGGGGCGATCGGATTGGTCGCCTTCCTGCGCGATACGCCCTCTTCGGTCGGGCTTCCCGAACTGGAAGGCACCGAGGTGAAGGAGGTGAAGAAGGAGACGAAGAGTGCCGAGCACCGCGCTTTCCTGATGAAGCACGTGTTCAGGAACCCGCTGATCTGGATCCTGGGCTTCGCCAATTTCTTCGTATATATCGTCCGTTTCTCGGTGCTCGACTGGGGGCCTTCGCTGCTGAGTCAGTCGAAGGGCGTCAGCATGTCGCATGCTGGGTGGCTCGTGGCGATGTTCGAAATCGCCGGTATCGTCGGCATGTTGTTTGCCGGCTGGGCTACGGACAAATGGCTCAGGGGCCGTGCGCACCGCACCTGCGTGTTCTGCATGGCGGGTGCTGCGCTGTTCGTGTTCCTGTTCTGGCAGCTGCCTGCCGATGCTCCCGTGTGGTTGCTCTTCCTCACGCTGTGTGCCGCCGGGTTCTGCATCTACGGCCCGCAGGCGCTGATCGGCATTGCAGCCGCGAACCAGGCTACGAAAAAGGCAGCCGCGACGGCCAACGGGCTTACCGGCCTGTTCGGTTATGCCAGCACGGTCGTTTCGGGCGTGGGGCTGGGCTTCGTGGCGCAGCATTACGGTTGGAACTGGGCTTATGTAGGGATTATCGGCGTTGCCGTCGTCGGCATGCTGGTATTCCTGATGATGTGGGGGGCGCGTGCCGACGGTTACGATGCCGAGCCGGAGCGGAATTAAACCGGATGTTCCTATTTTAGATGATGATACGGGTCTTGCGGCCCGGGAGTATCCGAGCCGGAGTGCGGTTTCGGATACTTTTTTTGATAAAAGCGAAAAAAATAATTATATTTGCTCCAATAACTGCTAAAAAGACAGAGAGATATGCTGAGCATTGCCGAACGACACAAATATATCCTCGACAAACTGAACAAGTACGGTTTCGTGCGCATCACCGACGTGGCGAACGAACTGGGGGTCACGAAGGTAACGATCCGTAAGGATGTGAAAATCCTGGAGAGCAAAGGGCTGCTTTACAAGGTGCATGGCAGCGCCCGCCCCGCCAATCCCCATGTCGCCGACCTCGACGTGCATGTCAAGGACAATATCAACCGCGATGCAAAGCGTCTCATCGCGCAGCGCGCCGTCGAGTTGTTGGACGATAACGATTCGATCATCATCGCATCGGGATCCACGATCTACGCCTTCGCCGAGGAGATCAAGATGCGCCAGTGGCACCACCTGAACATCGTCACGCCGTTCCTGCGGCTGGGTGTGCTGCTCAACGAGGCGGAGAACGTCAATGTCGTGCAGCTGGGCGGTACGGTGCATAAGAAGTCGCTTTCGGTGCTGGGCGAGGAGGCCTCGCGGTCGCTGGACGACTGCATTTGCTCGAAACTCTTTTTCGGGGTGGACGGCATCGACCTCGAACACGGCATCACCACCTCGACGCTCGACGAGGCGAAACTCACGCGCAAGATGATGAAGGCCTCGTCGCAGAATATCGTGCTGGCCGACTCGTCGAAATTCGGGCAGCGCGGTTTCGGGCGCATCTGTGCGTTGGAGGATATCGACGTGATCATCACGGACGACGGGATTCCCGAACAGATGGTTACCATCGTCGAAGAGGCGGGCGTCGACCTGTTTATCGTCAAATAACGCTGCCCGGGGGCATTCCGGGCTGTAAAGCCGTTGCGGGGCGGTTGGCGTTTCCGGCGGCGGGGGCGGTGTGGATTATTTGTTGAAAATTTTCCGGCTAAATTTTGCATGCCCGGCAAAAAAGCCCTACCTTTGTGCACAATTATAGTGATCCCGAGAACCTATGAATTGTAAACCCAGCATATTGTCGGCGCAGGCTTCCTGGCAGCAAGACTATTGGTTGGGCGACGTATTTCCTCCGGTTTTCGGCGATTTTGTTTTATTAGGGTAACTGTTTCAGTTGCCCTATTTTTTTACGCTTACGCAGATGAAGACGCTTTATACCAATGCCGTAATTTATGACGGCGGCCGTTTTGCGGCCGGGGAGTTTGCCGTCGACGGGGGGCGTGTCGTGCCCGCCGGGGGCGTTGCCGACCGGGTCGTAGACCTCGGGGGGCGCCACGTGGTGCCGGGGCTTGTCGACGTGCATGTCCACTTGCGCGAACCGGGGTTTTCGCAGAAGGAGACCATTGCGACGGGTACGGCGGCCGCGGCCCGCGGAGGCTATACGACGGTATGTTCGATGCCGAACCTGAACCCTGCGCCCGACACTCCGCAGACGCTCCGTGCGCAGACCGACATCATCCGCCGCGATGCCGTCGTGCGCGTAGTTCCCTACGGCTGCATCACGATGGGGCAGCGCGGCTGCGGCCGGCTGGTCGATTTTGCGGCGCTGGCGCCCGAGGTCGTCGGCTTTTCGGACGATGGCCGCGGCGTGCAGTCGGACGGCCTGATGGAAGAGGCGATGCGCCGCGCTGCACAGGTGGGGAAGCCGGTCGTGGCGCACTGCGAGGTCGACGACCTGCTGCGGGGCGGCTATATCCACGACGGGGAGTACTGCCGTGCGCACGGGCATAAGGGCATCTGTTCGGAAAGCGAGTGGCGGCAGGTGGAACGCGATATCGCGCTTGCGGAAAAGACCGGCTGCCAGTACCATGTCTGCCATGTGTCGACCCGTGAGAGCGTCGAACTGGTACGCCGCGCCAAAGCCAGGGGCCTGCGCGTGAGTTGCGAGACGGCCCCGCACTACCTGCTGCTCTGCGACGAGGATCTGCAGGAGGACGGGCGCTTCAAGATGAACCCGCCGCTGCGCAGCCGCGCTGACCGCGATGCCCTGCTTGCGGGGATCACGGACGGCACGATCGAGGTGATCGCCACGGATCATGCGCCCCATACCGCCGCGGAGAAGTCGCGCGGCTTGGCCGCAAGCGCCATGGGGATCGTGGGGTTGGAGTGTGCTTTCCCGCTGTTATATAAATATATGGTGTTGCCGGGCATTATCACGCTCGAAAAGCTGATCGCGCTGATGGCTGTCAATCCCCGCCGGATATTCGGCCTGGGCGGCGGGCTGCATGTCGGCGACCAGGCCGACTTTACGGTGCTGGATCTCGATGCACGGTACAGGGTCGACCCTGCGACGTTCCTTTCGATGGGCCGGGCGACTCCGTTTGCGGGCTGGGAAGTACAGGGCCGTGCGGCGATGACCGTCGTGGGCGGCAGGGAAGTGTTTACGGACGAAGTGATGAAAACCAATAGATAAGAATGAAACCATTTACGAAGAAAATTGTTCTGGAAAACGGCCGGGAGTTCTACGGTTACGGCTTCGGTGCCGACCGAGAGGCTATCAACGAGATCGTCTTCAATACCTCGATGGTGGGGTATCAGGAGATCATGTCAGACCCCTCCTACACGGATCAGATGGTCGTGATGACCTATCCGCTCATCGGAAACTACGGTATGACCGACGAGGATTACGAAACGAAGAACCCGACCATCGGCGGTATGATCGTGCGCGAGTATAACGACTCGCCGTCGAATTTCCGGTATACGAAAACCCTGAACGAGGTGTTCGAGGAGTACGGCATCCCGGCGATCTGGGGCGTAGATACCCGCACGCTGACGCGCATTATCCGCAACGAGGGCAGCCAGAAGGTCATCGTCACCGATGCCGCCACGCCCCGTGAGGAAGCGATGCGCAAGCTCGCCGAGTATCGCCTGCCGCACGATATGGTTTCACGTGTGAGCTGCAAGAAACGCTGGATGTCGCGCGTTCCCAACCACAAGTACGACGTGGTGGCCGTCGACTGCGGCATCAAGCACAATATCATCCGCCAGCTCAACCGCGTGGGCTGCAACGTGACCATCGTGCCCTACGACTCGACGGTCGAGGAGATCATGGCCTTCCATCCCGACGGCATCGTGCTGTCGAACGGCCCCGGCAACCCCGAGGATGTGACGCCGGTGATCGGGCTGGTCAGGCAACTGCGCGGCAAACTGCCGATTTTCGGCATCTGCATGGGGCACCAGCTCATATCGCTCGCCTATGGCGCCAAGACCGTGAAGATGAAGTTCGGCCACCGCGGCGGAAACCACCCCGTGAAAAACCTGGAGACGGGACGGATCGAGATCACGAGCCAGAACCACAGCTATGCCGTGGACATCGACTCGCTGGCCGCCACCGACCTCAGGCTGACGCACGTAAACCTGCTCGATGGCACGGCCGAAGGCGTGGAGTGCGCCAGGGACGGTGTCTTTTCGATGCAGTACCACCCCGAGAGTGCCTCGGGCCCGCAGGATAGCGGCTATTTGTTCAAGAAGTTTACCAAAATAATGGAGGAGCGTAAAAATGCCTAAGAGAAAAGATATAAACAAGGTAATGGTCATCGGTTCCGGCCCGATTGTCATCGGCCAGGCCGCGGAATTCGATTATGCGGGTACGCAGGCGTGCCTCGCACTCAAGGAGGAGGGATACGAGGTAATTCTGGTGAATTCCAACCCTGCGACGATCATGACCGATACGCATATCGCAGATAAGGTCTACATGGAACCCCTGACGCTCGAATACGTGGCCAAGATCATCCGTTTCGAGCGTCCCGACGCCATCGTGCCGGGGCTGGGCGGCCAGACGGGTCTGAACCTGGCCGTGCAGCTGGCCCGCAAAGGCATCCTGAAGGAGTGCCAGGTCGAGATCCTGGGTACCTCGTTCGAGTCGATCGAACGCGCCGAAGACCGCGAACTTTTCAAGGAGCTGTGCGAGTCGCTGGGCGAACCGGTGATCGAATCGAAGATCGCCATGTCGATCGAGGAGGCCGTGGAGGTCGCCGCCCAGATCGGTTATCCCGTCGTGCTGCGTCCCGCCTATACGCTGGGCGGTACGGGCGGCGGCTTCGTCGACAACGAGGAGCAGCTGCGCGAAATGATGCGCCACGCCCTGTTCCTCTCGCCCGTGCACCAGGTGCTCGTCGAGAAGAGCATCAAGGGCTACAAGGAGATTGAGTTCGAGGTGATGCGCGACCACAACGACACGGCCATCAGCATCTGCTGCATGGAGAATATCGACCCCGTGGGCGTGCATACGGGCGACTCGATCGTCGTGGCGCCGTGCCAGACGCTTACCAACAAGGAGTTCCAGATGCTGCGCGACTCGGCGCTGAAGATTATCCGCGAGCTGAAGATCGAGGGCGGTTGCAACGTGCAGTTCGCACTCGACCCCCTGTCGTTCAAATACTACCTGATCGAGGTGAACCCCCGCGTGTCGCGCTCGTCGGCCCTGGCGTCGAAGGCCAGCGGCTATCCGATCGCGCGTGTGACGGCCAAAGTCGCCGTAGGGCTTACGCTCGACGAGATCATGCTGGCCAATACGCCCGCCAGCTTCGAGCCGACGCTCGATTACGTGGTCACCAAAGTCGCCCGCTTCCCGTTCGACAAGTTCAGCGATGCGTCGAACAAACTGGGTACGCAGATGAAGGCCACGGGCGAGGTGATGTCCATCGGCCGCACGATGGAGGAAAGCCTCCTGAAGGCGATGCGCTCGCTCGAAACGGGCGTCTGCCATATCTACCACAAGAAATTCGACGACTGGTCGGACGCGCAGCTGCTGGAATACATCAAGGACGCTACGGACGACCGCCTCTATGCCATCGCGCAGCTGATCCGCAACGGCATCGACCTGGTGCTGATCTACGACAATACGAAGATCGACATGTTCTTCCTCGAAAAGTTCAAGAACATCGTCGAATTCGAACGCGAGGTGAAAGCGCACCCGATGGATGTCGAAACCCTGCGCGACGCCAAGCGCATGGGATTCAGCGACAAGTTCATCGGCCAGTTGTGGGGCATCTCGCAGTATGACGTTTACCGGCTGCGCGAGAAGAACGGCGTCTTCCCCGTATACAAGATGATCGACACCTGCGCCAGCGAATTCAGCTCCTACGTGCCCTATTTCTACTCGACCTACGAGGACGAGAACGAATCGGTCGTGAGCGACAAGGAGAAGATCGTGGTGCTCGGCTCGGGCCCGATCCGTATCGGGCAGGGCGTTGAGTTCGACTACTCGACCGTGCATGCCATCTGGTCGATCCGCGAGGCCGGTTACGAGGCCATCATCATCAACAACAACCCCGAAACCGTGTCGACGGACTACACTACCAGCGACAAGCTCTATTTCGAACCGCTGATGGTCGAGGACGTGATGAACGTCATCCACCTCGAAAAACCGAAGGCGATCGTCGTGTCGCTCGGCGGACAGACGGCCATCAACCTGGCCGAGCCGCTGGCGCAGCTGGGCGTGCCCATTATCGGTACCGATACGCAGGCGATCAAGAACGCCGAAGATCGCGGTTGCTTCGAGAAGATCATGGAAGAGCTGCGCATCCCGCAGCCCGAGGCCGAGGCCGTCACCGACATCGAGACCGGCGTGAAGGCCGCCGCCCGCATCGGCTACCCGGTGCTGGTGCGCCCGAGCTATGTGCTCGGAGGCCGTGCCATGCAGATCGTTTCGAACGAGGAGCGCCTGCGCCACTACCTGCAGACGGCCGTCGAGGTCAATGAGGATTCGCCGGTGCTGGTCGACCGCTATATCATGGGTAAGGAGCTGGAGGTGGACGCCATCTGCGACGGCAAGGACGTCTTCATCCCCGGCATCATGGAACATGTGGAGCGTACGGGTATCCATTCGGGCGACTCGATCAGCGTCTATCCGACCTTCAGCGTCAGCCAGAAGGCCAAGGACAAGATCATCGGCTATACGGTCAAACTCGGCCTGAGGATCGGCATCGTCGGCCTCTATAACATCCAGTTCATCCTCGACGAAAACGACGAGGTCTACGTCATCGAGGTCAACCCGCGTTCGTCGCGTACCGTGCCGTTCCTTTCCAAGTCGACGGGCGTGCCCATGGCGCACATCGCCACGCAGGTCATCCTGGGCAAGACGCTCCGCGAGCTGGGCATCACCGAAGTCTACGGCAAGGAGAAGAAACGCTGGTACGTCAAGGCCCCGGCTTTCTCGTTCGCCAAGATCCGCGGTATGGATTCGTACCTGTCGCCCGAGATGAAGTCCACGGGCGAGGCGATCGGCTACGACGACAAACTCACCCGCGCGCTTTACAAGGCGTTGCAGGCCACGGGCATGAACGTCTCCAACTACGGTACGATCTTCGTCACGATCGCCGACCACGACAAGGAGCAGGCGCTGCCCCTCGTGCGGCGTTTCTACGACCTGGGCTTCAACATCGAGGCCACGACCGGGACGGCCGAGTTCCTGCGCAACCACGGCATCCGTACCCGTACGCGCCGCAAGCTGAGCGAAGGCAGTTCGGAGATCATCGACTCGCTGTGCCAGGGACATGTGAGCTACGTCATCAACACCATCGACGTCAACCAGCATAACACGCGCCTCGACGGATACGAGATCCGCCGCACGGCCGTCGAGAACAACGTGACGGTATTTACGGCGCTCGAAACGGTGAAGGTGCTGCTGGACGTGCTGGAAGAGATTACGTTCGGGGTTTCGACCATCGACGCGAAGTGATTTCGGGTTTTATGCCGCACCTGCGGCACATCGGGACAGAAAAGCATGTATAAAAAAGGCATCTATAAAATCCTTGCCAACGAACCGCTGACGGCGACCGTATGGCGCATGGTGCTCGGGGGGGATACGCAGTGGATCACCGCCCCCGGGCAGTTCGTCGACATCGCCCTCGAAGGCCGTTACCTGCGCCGTCCGATCTCGGTCTGCGACTACGACGCCACGACGCTCACGCTCATCTACAAGGTGGTGGGCGAGGGAACCGCACAGATGAGCCGTATGGCTGCGGGCGGGGAGCTCGACCTGCTGACGGGGCTCGGCAACGGGTTCGACGTGCACAATGCCGCACAGCGTCCCCTGCTGGTGGGCGGCGGCGTAGGCGTGCCCCCGCTCTACAACCTGGCCAAAGTGCTGCTTGCGGCAGGCAAACGGGTCGGTGTGGTGCTCGGGTTCAATACGGCGGACGAGGTTTTCTATGCCGACGAATTCCGGGCGCTGGGCTGCGACGTCGATCTGGCTACGGCCGACGGTTCGGCGGGTGTCAGGGGTTTCGTCACGACGGCCATCGCCGAGTGCCGCCCCGAGTTCGACTATTTCTATGCCTGCGGGCCGCTGCCGATGCTGCGGGCATTGTGCGACGCCGTGCAGCAGGACGGGCAGCTCTCGTTCGAAGAGCGCATGGGCTGCGGTTTCGGGGCCTGCATGGGCTGTTCGTGCAAAACCAAATACGGGAACAAGCGCATCTGCAAGGAGGGGCCCGTATTAACGAAAGGGGAGGTCATATGGTAAACAAGCAGTTCATCGCACAAAACCGGCCCGCGGAAAAACCCGCCGCGGATATGTCCGTCAGCCTGAGCGGCCTGAGACTGGATAACCCGGTCGTGCCGGCCAGCGGTACGTTCGGGTACGGCAACGAGTTCCGGGATTTTTACGACATCAACATCCTCGGGTCGTTTTCGTTCAAGGGCACCACGCGCGATGCGCGCTTCGGGAACCCCACGCCCCGCATCGCCGAATGTACGGCGGGCATGATCAACGCCGTGGGGTTGCAGAACCCGGGCATCGACGCCGTGATCGCCGAAGAGCTGCCGCGCCTGAAGACTTTTTTCCATAAACCCGTGATCGCCAATATCAGCGGCTTTTCGGTCGAGGAGTACGCCTATTGCTGCGAGCGGATCGACCGCGAGCCGCAGGTCGGCATCATCGAGGTCAACGTCTCGTGCCCCAACGTGCGGCACGGCGGCATGTCGTTCGGCACGTCGCCCGAGTGTGCCGCCGAGGTGACGCGCGCCGTGAAGGCCGTGACGACCAAACCCGTTTACATCAAGCTGTCGCCCAACGTCACGGACATCGTTTCGATCGCCCGGGCGTGCGAGGAGGCGGGCGCCGACGGCATCTGCCTGATAAATACCCTGCTGGGGATGCGGATTGACGTCAGGAACCGCAAGGCGGTCATCGCCAATACGATGGGCGGTTTTTCGGGTGCCGCGGTCTTCCCCGTGGCCGTGCGGATGGTCTACCAGGTTGCCAAGGCCTGCAAAATACCCGTCATGGGGTGCGGCGGCGTGACGACGGCCCGCGACGTGATCGAGATGATGATGGCCGGCGCTACGGCCGTACAGGTCGGCGCCGCGAACCTGGCGAACCCCTATGCCTCGAAGGAGATCGTCGAGGCGCTGCCTGCCGAGATGCAACGGCTCGGGATCGGGCGGCTGAGCGACATAATCGGAATTGTAGAATGAACGTAAAATCGTACGATATGCAACATGACGTAATTATCGCCTGCGACTTCAAGTCTGCGGAAGATACCTTCAAATTCCTCGACCTGTTCAGGGGCGAGGCACGCAAACCTTTCCTCAAGATCGGCATGGAGCTGTTCTACGCCGAAGGGCCGGAAATCGTGCGTGAGATCAAGCGCCGGGGGCACAAGATTTTCCTCGACCTCAAGCTGCACGATATTCCCAATACGGTGAAGAAGGCGATGGCCGTACTGTCGCGGCTGGATGTGGATATGTGCAACGTCCATGCGGCGGGTACCATCGAGATGATGAAATATGCCCTCGAGGGGCTCACGCGCGAGGACGGTACGCGCCCCCTGCTGATCGCCGTGACACAGCTCACCTCGACCAGCGAGGAGCGTATGCAACAGGAGCTGCTGATCGCATCTTCGATCGGCGACACGATCGTGAAATACGCGCAGAATACCAAGGCCGCAGGGCTTGACGGCGTGGTATGCTCGCCGCTCGAAGCGGGCATGGTACACCAAGCCTGCGGAAAAGAGTTCCTCACAATCACGCCCGGCGTGCGTTTTGCAGACGGTGACGTGGCGGATCAGGTGCGTGTCACCACGCCTGCCCGTGCGCGGGAGATCGGCTCCGACTTCATCGTCGTGGGACGCCCGATCACCGCCGCGGCCGACCCCGTGGCAGCCTACCGCCGCTGTGTGGACGAATTCTGCGGATAATCCGCGAAGTTACTTTTAAACAGTATAGTTATGAAACCGGTAAAACTTTTCTACCTGAAAAACTGCCCCTTCTGCAAGAAGGCGCTGCGTTACATCGAAGAGGCCAGGGCGGCGCACCCCGAGCTGGCTGCCGTCGGGATCGAGATGATCGAGGAGTCGGAGCAGCCTGCGCTGGCCGACACGTTCGACTATTACTACGTGCCGACATTCTATGTCGATGGCGTGAAGGTGCACGAAGGCGGGGTTTATCCCGAGGAGGTGGAGAAGATTTTACGTTCGGCACTGGAATAACCCTCCGGTCGGGAAGAACCGATCCGGGGAGCCGATTCATACGAACCTGCCCGATGAAGACCTTGCTGCGAATGTCGCTGGCGGCTGCGGCCGTGCTTTGCCTGCTGCCCGCCGGGGCACAAACCCCGGCAGGGGACGCTGTGTCCGATTTCGACTATGCCGTCGATGTCGTGGAACGCGCCTATGCCGGCTATCCGGACAAGACCGCGGGCCGCGAAGCGGAGTACGCCGCACTGAAAGGGCGGCTGCAAAGCGAGATTTCCGGCGACCGTGACGTCTATGATGCCATTGCCGAATACCTCGGCTGGTTCGACGATTCGCACCTCCAAACACCCGGTGTCGAAGCCTACCGGGCTAAGTCGCTGCGCCGCGATACGGACTATGCCGGGCGGATGAAGCGTTACGATCCGCAGTTCATGCACTGTCGCGTGGACGAAGATACGTATTTGATCCGATTCCCGTCGTGCGACCTGACCGATGCCGAAATCGCCGGAGTGCGGGCCGCTGTCGCGGCTTACCGCGCCTCGGGCTGTGAGAACCTTGTCGTCGACATCCGCGGCAATATGGGCGGGAGCGACAATGCCTATGAACCCCTGCTCAAACTGCTCTACGACCAGGAAGGTGCGGAGGATGCCATGGAGTACCGCGTATCGGATATAGCCATCGCCCACGTCCGGGAGTTTGCCGGGAATACGGAGCGGGGACGCAGGAAGGTTGCGCGTATGGAGCGAACCCCGGCCGGGGAATTTCTCGAAGAGGGCAAAACCTACCGTATCCGTTACGATTCGGTGTCGCCGGTGCCCCGGCGCGCCGCGCTGATCGTCGACGGCCGGGTGGCTTCGTCGGGTGAGCAGCTGGTGCTCGAAATCAAGGCGTGCAGCCGTCGTACGACCGTCTACGGACAGGACAACACGCTGGGGTGCCTCGACTATTCGAACTGCGAGATACTTTATTTCCCTCGGGACACGGCGCGTTGGATGATCGTGCCCGTCACCCGTTCCAAACGGATTCCCGCAGGGCGCGGCATCGACCGGGAGGGGATCGCGCCCGACGTGCGCATCCCGTTGCCGCTGCCCGCGACGCTCGCCGACAACGTCGACCCGTGGGTCGAGTGGGTGGCCGGGGAACTGAAAAAATAACCGAAAAACGAAAATTACCATGGAGAAATCAATTGCGAAAGACCTGCTCTCGATCGGCGCGGTATTCCTGCGCCCCGAGCAGCCGTTTACCTGGGCCAGCGGTATCAAGAGCCCGATCTATTGCGACAACCGCCTGACGCTGACGGCACCTGTCGTGCGCGGACATGTCGAGGCCGGGCTTGCCGGGATCGTCCGCACCAAATTCCCCGGTGCCGAGGTGCTGATGGGCACTTCGACCGCCGGCATCGCCCATGCGGCCATCACGGCGACGATCCTCGACCTGCCGATGGGTTATGTGCGCAGCGGTTCGAAAGACCATGGCCGCGGCAACCGGATCGAAGGCAAACTGGAGCAGGGGCAGAAGGTCGTCGTGATCGAAGACCTGATCTCGACCGGCGGTTCCTGCATCGAGGTGGTGAACGCCCTGCGCGAGGCCGGTGCCGAGGTGCTGGGTGTGGCTTCGATCTTCACCTACGGCATGAAAAAGGGGCTTGAGCGCCTGAAAGAGGCCGGCGTCGTCAATTACAGCCTTTCGAACCTCGATGCGCTGGTGGAGGTCGCCGCCGAAGAGGGGTATATCGAGCCCGGGGATAAGGCCCGGCTGCTGAAGTTCCGCGACAACCCCTCGGACGAAAGCTGGATGGACAAATAGTTCGCTGCGGCCGCGCATTCCCGGCCGGGCCTTTCCTGCCGTGCGGGGATATGCCCGTTCGCAGCCGGGGGGCAGGGCATGCCGATAAGGACTACGTAACCCGAAACCGAAACAGAGAAGAAAAATATGCGACATTTAATCGATCCGACCGACCTGACGGTTGCCGAAACCGAACAGATCGTTGCGCTGGCGGAGGACATCATCGCCAACCGTGCCAAATACAGCGAGGCGTGCAAGGGAAAGAAGCTGGCGACGCTCTTCTACGAACCGTCGACCCGTACGCGCCTGAGTTTCACCTCGGCCATGATGGAGCTGGGCGGCAGCGTCATCGGTTTCTCGGACGCCAACTCGTCGTCCGTGTCGAAGGGCGAGACCGTGGCCGATACCGTACGTGTGATCCGCTGCTTCGCGGACATCATCGCCATGCGCCACTTCAAGGAGGGGGCGCCGCTCGTGGCCTCGCAGTATGCCGGGGTGCCGGTCATCAATGCCGGCGACGGCAGCCACAGCCACCCGACGCAGACGCTGACCGACCTGCTGACGATCAAGCGCGAAAAGGGGCGTTTCGACAACATGACGATCGGCTTCTGCGGCGACCTCAAGTTCGGCCGCACCGTCCATTCGCTCATCAAGGCGCTGTCGCGCTACTCGGGCATCAAGGTCATCCTGATCGCCCCGCAGGAGCTGCGCCTTCCCGACTACATGCTGGCCGAGATGAGCGAGAACTCGAAGCTGGAGTTCCGCGAGGTGGAGACCATGGAGGAGGTGATGCCCGAACTGGACGTTCTCTACATGACGCGCGTACAGAAGGAGCGCTTCCTCGACGAGGAGGAGTTCGACCGCGTGAAGAACAGCTTCGTGCTCAACCCCGAGAAACTCGGGACAGCCAAGGAGGATATGATCATCCTGCATCCGCTGCCGCGCGTGAACGAGATCACGCGTGCCGTGGACAATGACCCGCGCGCGGCCTATTTCCGGCAGGTCGAGAACGGTAAGTTCGTGCGTATGGCACTGATCCTGACCCTGCTCCGCTGGGCCGACCGGAACAAGCCGTTCGAACGGACTCCGGTTTTCAACGGCGAGTATGTGGTCAACGAGATGGAGTGTTCCAACCGCCGTTGCATCTCCGCCACGGAGGATGTCGACCAATTGTTCTACCGCACGGCCGACGGCACCTGCCGCTGCGCCTACTGCGAGGCCAAAGCCAGGTAACGGGCTGGCAATTCGGGCTGAAAGCTCCCTTCGGGGAGCTTTTTTTATGTCTGGTGCGGAAAAAACGGTTTTTTGTCAGGGATTTCCCGCGCTGGAGTGTTATTATATAAATGGCAGGGATTTATGGAATAAATTCTGTTGCGTTGCCCTACCCGGAGTTTGGCGCTGGCGGGTATGGCCGTTTATTTTTTGCGTTTTTAGGGCGCGGATATTGCAACACTTTCCTTATATTTGTTTATCAATGAATGAGTGTATGGAGTTGCAATCCGAGACGATTCTGGATCTGAAGGCGTTCAACCGCCTGTTCGGGGAGTACCAACAACGGTTTATCCGTTTCGCGGGCACTTATGTCTCCGATGCAGCCACGGCCGAGGATATCGTCATGGAGAGCTTTATGGCCGCCTGGGAAAAACGCGATATGCTTTCCGCCTCCGCCTTCCCTCCCTACGCGCTCACGATCGTCAAGAACAAATGCCTGAACCATCTGCGTTCGCAGGGCGTCCGCCTGCGTGCCGCCGAGGATATCCACTCCCACGGTGCGCGCATGCTCCGAACCCGCATCTCGACCCTCGAAGCCTGCAACCCCGAGGAACTGTTCAGCGAGGAGGCGCGGCGGTTGGTGAACGAGACGCTGGACAGACTTCCGGAAAAGACCCGCGCGATTTTTATCCGCAGCCGCTTCGACGGCAAAAGCTATAAGGAGATCGCCGCCGAAATGGACGTTACGGTCAAGAGCGTCGAATTCGAAGTCTCGAAGGCGATGAAAATCCTGCGCGTGGCACTCAAAGATTACCTGGCTTTTTTTATTTTCTGGTTTTATATCAATTGATAATCATTCGTTTAACTTGCTTCACCCGGACTTTCCCTGAAAAAAGTGCGATTTTTTTCAGGGATTTCCCCGGCTGGGGTGTTATCTCTATGTCATGGAAAAAGAATTACTACACCGGTTTTTTGACGGGCGCGCGTCCGTAGAAGAGGAAAAACAAGTCCTCGACTGGATCGACCGTGATCCGGCCAACCGCAGGGAACTGCTTGCCGAGCGCCGTTTGTTCGATTCGATGCTGATGCTGGCCGACCCCGGACGCACGACACGCAAGCCGAAGGTTTTGACCCTGCCGCGCTGGACACGCGAAGTCCTCAAATACGCTGCGGTCATCCTGGTCATTGCGGGAGCAGGGGGTATCTATGTCTCGCGGATGTATGACAAGTTCCTGTTGACGGGCAATACGATCACCGTCCCGGCAGGCCAGCATATCGACGTGCAGCTGCCCGACGGCACGAAGGTCTGCATGAATGCGCTTTCCGAACTGCATTACCCGACTTTCTTCGTCGGGCGCGAGCGGAAGGTGCGGCTCAAGGGCGAGGCATTCTTCGACGTGTCGCATGACCGGAAGCATCCTTTCGTCGTCGAGACCTATGCCTGCGACGTGGAGGTGCTGGGTACGAAATTCAACGTCAAGGCCCGTTCGGAAGACGGGGAATTCGTCGCCTCGCTCGTCGAGGGTAAGGTGCGCGTGACGGATCGCTTCAATACGAACAACCATGTCGAGCTGCGCCCGCGCGAACAGGTGACACACCTCAACGGACGGCTGATCCTGGGGCGGATACCCGAGCACGAAGGGTTCCTGTGGCGCGAGGGGCTGATTGCTTTCCGCGACGCTTCGTTCGGGGATTTGCTCGATGAGTTCGAGAAATATTACGGCGTGAAGATCGAGGTGCGGCGCCAGGATATACCGACCAACCTTTTCACCGGGAAGATCCGTATCTCCGAGGGTATCGACCATGCCCTGTGGGTTTTGCAGCAGAGCGCCGATTTCCAGTATACGCGCAACGAACTGAAAGACATGATTTATATACACTGACCAACCTAACCTGATTGTAGTACCTAAGCCCAGATTTATGTGAAAAATTGCCCCAGACCTTAGACGAATGATGAGGCGTGCTCCGGACAGCGCCTTTAACAACCCCTCCCCCGACCAGGGCAGGAGATCCGGAAAAACCAATAACCTAATTAACTGACCAACGTATGAAAATGAAAAACCAAGCGAGAGTTAGGTTTCTCTTGCCTGTTTTGACACTTGTATGCTGCCTTTTCGCGGGCACGGCAAGTGCGCAGTCCGTACCGGTAACCCTCCGGGTTTCGGACGCTCCCCTTGAGCAGGTGCTCAGTGCAATCGAAAAGCAAACCACCTACCTGTTCGTGTACGACAAGAATGTGGACGTGGCGCGCCGCGTGTCGATCGATGTGAAGGATACGCCGCTGAACAATGTGCTCAATACGCTTTTCCAATCCTCCGATATCGCTTATGCCGTCGAGAATACGTCGATCGTACTCTCGCAGAAAGCTCCGGCCGCACAGCCCGGCCAGCCTGTCACCGTGACGGGCAAGGTCGTCGATGCTTCCGGTATGCCGGTGATCGGCGCTGCGGTCATTATCAAAGGGACTACGATCGGTACGAGTACCGGCGTGGACGGCGATTTCTCGCTGCAAGTTCCCCCCCCCCTCGGCTGATGCTGTATTAGAAATCAATTATTTAGGCTACGAACCGATCGCACAGGCCGTAGGCAGCCGCACCAACATCACCTTTACGCTCCGGGAGTCGGCGGTGGATGTGGACGCGGTCGTGGTTACGGCCCTCGGTATCAAACGCTCGGAAAAGGCGCTGTCGTACAACGTGCAGCAGGTCAATTCCGAAGACATCGTAGCCAACAAGGACGTCAACTTCATCAATTCGCTCAGCGGCAAGGTCGCCGGTGTGACGATCAACTCGTCGTCGGGCGGCGTCGGCAGTGCCTCGAAGGTCGTCATGCGCGGTCAGAAATCGATCTCGCAGTCTTCGAACGCCCTCTACGTGATCGACGGCGTGCCGATGTTCACGACGGCCCGCGACGGCGGCACGGAGTTCGCCTCGCAGGGTACGACCGATCCCATTGCCGACATCAACCCCGAGGACATCGAGTCGATGTCGGTGCTGAACGGTGCGGCCGCGGCTGCGCTCTACGGTTCGGATGCCGCCAACGGTGCCATCGTCGTCACGACCAAGCGCGGCAAGGCGGGCTACACTTCGGTGACCGTTTCGAGCAGCACGGAGGTGATGTCCCCGTTCATCCTTCCCGATTTCCAGAACCGTTACGGTACGGGCGACCTCAATTCGACCGAGAGTTCTTTCGTCCGCAGTTGGGGCAACCGCCTGAACAGTTCCAACTACATGGGCTACAATCCCCGCGACGACTATTTTCAGACCGGCGTAACGGGTACCGAGAGCGTGTCGCTCTCGACAGGTACCGAAAAGAACCAGACCTATTTCTCGGCCGCGGCGGTCAATTCGCGCGGTATCGTCCCCAACAACGGTTACGACCGATACAACTTCACGTTCCGCAATACCACCTCGTTCCTCAACGACAAACTGAAACTCGACGTGGGTGCCAGCTATGTGATGCAGAAAGACCGCAACATGACCAACCAGGGTACCTACAACAACCCGCTGGTCGGCGCTTATATCTTTCCGCGCGGCAATGACTGGGGCGATATCGAGATGTACGAGCGTTACGATCCCGCCCGCCGTCTCTATACGCAGTACTGGCCCGTGGGCGATGCCGGCATGACGATGCAGAACCCCTATTGGATCAACTACCGTAACCTGCGCGAGAACAACAAAGACCGTTACATGCTGAGTGCCGCGCTTTCGTACGACGTGCTCGACTGGCTCAATGTCTCCGGCCGTATCCGGGTCGACAACAGCAGCAACGACTATACGGAAAAGTTCTATGCTTCGACCTTCACGCAGCTGACCGAGGGCTCGAAAAACGGTCTTTACGGCATCACGAAGACCAAGGACAAGCAGGTCTACGGCGACGTGCTGGTGAATATCAACAAGACCTTCGGCGAGAACTGGTCGCTCCAGGCTAACGTCGGAGCCTCGATCTCGGACATGCGCTACGATGCCATGAAGGTGCGCGGCCCGATCCCCGACGGCGAGATCACCGACGAGAAGCCCTTGCTGGCCAACGTCTTCAACGTGCAGAACCTGAGCAATACCTCCAAGACCAAGCGGTTGCAGGAAGGGTGGCGCGAGCAGACCCAGTCGGTCTTCGCTTCGGTCGAGGTCGGCTTCAAGAACACCTATTTCCTCACGCTGACCGGCCGTAACGACTGGCCTTCGCAGCTGGCCGGCGAGCACTCGGTGAAGAGCTCGTTCTTCTATCCTTCGGTCGGCGCTTCGGTCGTGCTGTCGCAGCTCATCCCCGAGATGCCGAAGAACCTCTCCTACGTCAAACTCCGTGCGTCGTACGCATCGGTGGGTGTGGCCTTCGAGCGCTATCTTGCCAATCCGCGTTACAGCTGGAGCGAGAGCGGCCTGAACTGGAGCACCCAGACCCGCTTCCCGATCTACAACCTCAAGCCCGAGCGCACCAAGTCGTTCGAGGTCGGTCTGACGATGCGCTTCCTGCGCCACTTCAACCTCGACTTCACCTACTATAACACCAAGACGCAGGATCAGACCTTCGAGCCCAATATTTCCACCGGTTCGGGTTCGTCCAAGCTGACCATCCAGTCGGGCAATGTCCGCAACCGCGGTTTCGAGGTCGCCTTGGGTTACAGCAATACGTGGGGCAGGTTCTCGTGGGATTCGAACTACACGCTGTCGGCGAACAAGAATAAGATCCTTTCGCTGGCCGACGATGTGGTCAACCCCGAGACCGGCGAACATTTCTCGGTCGACCAGCTCGATATGGGCGGTCTGGGCGATGCCCGCTTCATCCTCCGCGAAGGCGGTACGCTCGGTGACTTCTATTCGCGCATCGACCTCAAGCGAGACAGCAACGGAGCCGTCTATATCAACGAGAAGGGCGAAATCGCAAAGGAGCCGGTGACCGATGTGGCGAACTACATCAAACTGGGCAGCGTGCTCCCCGATGCCAACATGGCATGGCGCAACGACTTCCGCTGGCGTAACTTCAACTTCGGGTTCATGGTGTCGGCCCGCCTGGGCGGCGTGGTGTTCTCGCGTACGCAGTCCATGCTCGACTACTACGGTGTTTCCGAAGCTACGGCTGCCGCCCGCGATGCCGGCGGTGTTATGATCAATGGCAACGACCTGGTGGATGCCAACAAGTGGTATACGGCTATCGGCGGCGGTAACTCCGTGCCCCAGTATTATACCTATTCGGCTACCAACGTGCGCCTGCAGGAAGCTTCGATCGGCTATACGATTCCCAAGAAGACGCTGGGCGACATCTGCGAGATCACGTTGTCGCTCGTCGGCCGCAACCTGTGGATGATCTACAACAAGGCTCCTTTCGATCCCGAGACCATCGCTACTACGGGTAACTACTACCAGGGGGTCGACTATTTCATGTCGCCCTCGATGCGCAATATCGGTTTCAACCTCAGAGTTAAATTCTAATCTGCACGATGACTATGAAATTCAATATATTAAAACCGGCTCTGGCTGCGTTGGTACTTGTCGGTACGGCCTGTACTGCCAACTACCTCGATATAAATACCAATCCCTACGAGCCGTCGGAGGACGACATGCAGACCGACGGTTATATCATCGGCTCGGCGCTGACCTCGCTCGCGAGCACGGTCGTTTCGACCGACGTCAATACGGCGCAGTTTACCGATGTGCTGCTGGGCGGCCCCATGGGCGGATATTACTCCACGACGGGCAAGTTCGACAATACGATCATGAACTACAACCCGACGGATGACTGGACGAACGTCTTTATGTACAGCGACAAGACGATCCCCGTGCTCTATTCGAACCTGCGCGAGCTGAAGAAGGTGACCGAAGATCCCATCGTGCTGGCGATCGCCGACATCATCAAGGTGGCCGCCATGCACCGTGTGACCGACGCCTACGGCCCGATTCCTTATTCGATGATCGGCGAGAACGGCCAGATCCAGGTGCCGTACGATTCGCAGGAGAAGGTTTACGACAAGTTCTTCGAAGAGCTGGATGCCGCGATCAAGGTACTTACCGAACACCGCACGGACGCCATCTCCGCCAAGGCCGACTATATCTACGGCGGCAGCGCCGAGAAATGGTGCAAACTGGCCAATTCGCTCAAACTGCGCCTGGCCATGCGTATTGTCTATGCGAACGAGGCTAAAGCCCGCGAGATGGCCGAATCGGCTGTGAACAGCGAGGTGGGCGTCATCACGTCGAATGCCGACAACGCCAGGCTGACGTCGTTCGGTGCCGACGGCAACCCGATTTACGTGGCTGTCAACTACAACAAGCCCGCAGATTGCCTGACGGGCGGCGATACACATGCCGCTGCCGACATTATCTGCTATATGAACGGTTACTCTGACCCGCGCCGCGAGAAATATTTTACGAAGTCGGAGTGGGAGGGCCATACCTATGTGGGTATCCGCCGCGGTATCGTGATACCCGATTTGAATTCCGTCGGACGCAAGTATTCGGGCGTCAACATCTCGGTTTCCTCGCCCGTCACGTGGATGAACGCAGCCGAGGTCGCCTTCCTGAAGGCTGAGGCGAAGGGGGTCTTCGGGTTCAATATGGGCTCCGGCGAAGCCGAGGATTTCTATAACGAAGGCATCCGCCTCTCGTTCGAGGAGTGGGGTGTGTCGGGCGCCGACAATTACCTGGCCAATGCCACGGGCAAACCGCAGCTCTATGCCGATCCTGCCAATTCGAATTCTTATTCGCAGGAGTTGTCCGACATTACCATTGCCTGGGATGCGGGTGCTTCGCCTGCCCAGATGCAGGAGCGCATCATCACGCAGAAGTGGATCGCCAACTGGCAGGTGGGCAATGAGGCTTGGGCCGATTACCGCCGCACGGGTTATCCCCGTCTGATGCCTGCCACCGAGAACGGCAACAAGAGCCTCGGGGTGGTCGATTCCGAGCTCGGGGCGCGCCGCATGCCTTATCCGGCAGACGAATACACGAACAACAACGTGAACGTCAACAATGCGGTTTCGTCGCTTTTGAAGGGTGCCGACAACATGGCGACCCGTATGTGGTGGGATTGCAACCCCGCAATCAAATAATAACCAATCCGAACGCTAAACGATTATGAAACGAAATATCAAGAAATTTCTGTTCCCGGCCGTAGCCGTTGCAGCCCTCTCTCTTGCGGCGTGCAGCGACTGGACCGAAACCGAAAGCCTCGACATCAACTATCCTTCGCTCGAGGAGCAGAACCCCGAGCTCTACAAGCAGTACCTCCAGGCGCTCCGGGATTACAAGGCGGGCGAGCACAAGGTCGTCTTCGTCTCGATGGACAATACCACCTCGGCTCCGGCCCAGCGCAACGAGCACCTGACGACCATGCCCGACAGCGTGGACATCATCTGCCTGATGAATCCCGACAACCTGCATCCGACCCTGGCGGGTGAATTCGCCAAGGTGCGCGAGAAGGGCACCCGGGTGATCTACAACATCGACTATAATGCGATCGAGAAACTCTGGGAGAAAGTCCTCGCAGATGAGGAGGCCAACAAACCCAAAGAACCTGCTGCGCCCGATACGCCCGAGGCAACTCAGGACGAGGGCGGCGAAGGCGGCGGCGAGGGCGAACCGACCCCCGAGGAGGAGCTGGAGCTCCGTTTCCTGGAGTTCTGCAGGCAGCAGACCGTCAGCCAGCTGACCCTGTGTGCCAAATATGGTTACGACGGTGTCCAGGTGAACTATACCGGCCGTGCCCCGCAGGCTATGCAGGACGAGGAAATAGCGCAGTATGCCGCACGCCAGGAGGCGTTCTTCTCGAACGTGAAGACCTGGAGCGGCGCCAACTCCGGCAAAGTGCTGGTCTTCCAGGGCAATCCGCAGAACCTCATCGACAAGTCCGTCCTGGGCGAATGCGATTATATCGTCATCCCGGCGCTGACCGCAACTTCGGCCGACAAGATGTCGTTCGCCGTGCTGATGGCCGCCGTGGAAGATGTTCCGACCGACCGGTTCGTCATCGGCGTGACGACCCCGTCGCTCACCGACCTGAGCGATGAGAGCGGCTATTTCTCCGGCTACGAGGCCGACGGCAAGACACGTGTGCGTGCCACCAAGGGCGCTGCCCAGTGGGTCGTAAGCCCGGCGTCGGGCTATGAGAAACTGGGTATCTCCATCGCCAACGCGCAGAACGACTATTTCAACCTGACTTTGGTTTATAAAAACATCCGGGAGGCGGTCGATATCCTGAATCCCGCACCTAAAAACTAATGCGACCTATGAAACTCAACAAGTTAAATATTGCTGTCGCGGCTCTTGCCGCCGTCGCTCTGGCAGGCTGCAAGAACGAGGATCTGTCCAGGCAGCATTACGACAATAAACTTTTCATCTCGGCGACGAATTTCACCGACGAGATGCTTATCAAGGCTGCGAATCCCTCCTATGAGCGCGAAATCACGGCCGGCATCGCCAAGCCCGTCGGGCAGGACATTTCGATCGAGTTCGCCGCGGCTCCCGAACTGTTCGACCACTACCGCCAGGCCTTCTACGACGAGGACGTGAAACTGCTCTCCGAGGAGTTCTACCAGTTCGATGAGACGAAGACCAGGATACAGGCCGGAAGCGTGGCGAGCGTTCCCGTGACGATCAGGTTCGTCGACGTGAACCTGCTGGACAAGAACGAGCGCTATGTGCTGCCCGTGACGATCCGTTCGGTGTCGGGTATCGACGTGCTGCCCAGTGCCCGCAGTGTTTACTATATCTTCAAGGGTGCCGCGCTTATCAACGTCGTGGCCGGTATCGCCGAGAACCGTGCATGGCCCGACTGGAAGGATGCCTCGCCCGTAACCAACATGCGTACCTTCACGCTCGAGGCGCTGATCAACGGCAATGCGTTCAAGAACCAGATCTCCACCATCATGGGTATCGAGGGCAAGTTCCTCGTCCGTATCGGCGATTCGGGCGTGGATCCCAACCAGATACAGGTGGCTTCGTCGAGGAACCTGACCAATTCGGATCTCAAACTCGATGCCGGCCGCTGGTACCATGTGGCCGTGACATTCGAGTCGGGAAACGTGAAAGTATACCTCGACGGTGCGGAGAAGTGCAGCGGCAACGTCGGTACTTCGTCCGTGAATTTCGGCGTAGCCCATTCCGACGAATCGGACGGCAAGCCCCGTTGCTTCTGGATCGGTTATTCGTATGCCAGCGACCGTTATTTCGACGGCCAGATCTCGGAAGTGCGTATCTGGAACAAGGCGCTGACCCCCGAGGAGATCAATGCCCCCGACCATTTCTACCAGGTGGCCGCGGCTTCCGACGGACTGGTGGCCTACTGGAAATTCGACGAGGGAGCCGGCAAGACCATCAAAGACCAGACCTCCTACGGGAACGACCTTACCGTCGAGAAGGAGTTGAAGTGGGTGAATGTATCGCTTCCCGAGCTGGGTAAATAATCTGCTAACCTTTAACCTGAAACGATTATGAACACCAAGAAATATCTGAAATACAGCATCCTTCCGCTTGCGCTGATGTTGGGTGGCCTGGCATTCACGGCCTGCACCGACGACATCGAGGGCGGCAAGCCTGTCGACGAGGGGGCATACGACGCCGTGAAGCGCGTCGACGGCATGTTGCTCGACGTGACGTCGAACAAGAACGAGTCGGTGATCGAACTGCGCTCGGACAAACACCAGACCGAGGTCTTCTTCCGCCTTACGAAAGCGCCGCAGAAGGGTGTCGACGTGAAGATCGAGATGGATCCCGCTTATCTGGAAACCTACAATGCCGAACACGGGACGGAGTTCGAACTCTTCCCCGCGGCCAATGTCGCCATCGACCGCGAGGGCAAGCTGCTGCTGGCCCCGGACGAGATCCGTTCGGTCGGGGTGGGCGTTACCCTGGCCGCAGGCAGCGAATTGCAGGAGGGGACGACCTATCTGCTTCCGCTCAAGGCAACCTCCTCGACCGAGGGTATCACGCTCTCGGAAAAGGCGCAGCATGCGGTCTATCTGGTGAAAGACCTGCGAGCCCAGGGCGACGCTTACAAGGGCCCCGACGCCGTGAGGAACGTGTGCTATTTCGAGGTCAACGACACCAACCCGCTCAATGCGCTGGAGTTCGTGCTCAAGGACAGCGGCAAGCTCTTCTTCGACGACATCATCCTTTTTTCGGCCAATATCAATTACAATGCGGAAACGGGACGGGTCTATGTGCTGAACAACCCCAACGTGCAGTTCCTGCTGGACAACAACGAGCAGTTCCTGCAGCCGTTGCGCAAGCGTGGCATGAAGGTGATCCTCGGTATCCTGGGCAACCACGATGCCGCCGGCGTGGCACAGCTGTCCGATATGGGCTGCCGCGAGTTTGCCAAGGAGCTGGCCGCTTATTGCAATGCCTACAACCTCGACGGCGTCGGTTTCGACGACGAGTATTCGAACTCTCCCGACCTGAGCAATCCCTGGTTTGCGCCGTGGTCGTCGGCTGCCGCCTCCCGGCTGCTCTATGAAACCAAGAAAGCCATGCCCGATAAAACCGTCATGGTTTACTATCTGGGCGGTATCAATAGCCGGATGCCTTCTGTCGACGGGGTCGAGCCGGGCATGTTCGTCGACTATGCCGTCGCCGATTACGGGGGAACCGCAGCGCCGATGCAGGGCATGACCGTCAAGCAGTGCTCCGGCATGTCGATCGAGTTGAACCGGGGCAGCGGGGATTCGAGCGAGGGCACAGCCCGCTCGAAGAAGGAGGCCGGATACGGCTATTACATGTTCTTCGCACTGGGGCATACCAATTCGTTGGTAAGCGATTTCAGCGACTATCGGTTCCAGGTGAGCCGTTGCCAGTCTGTTGCCCGGGGCCTCTATGACGAGGAACTGCTGATGCCCGAGTATTATTACAAAAAGAACGACGCAACGCGTTATAAACTGCCTTAATCCGATTGTGTGCTGTACTCCCCGCAGCACGCCGCTGCGGGGAGTGCAGTTCGACTGAGAACCTAAAACAACGTAGATTTTATGAAAAAGATATTTATAGCGTTTGTAGCGGTGGCCTGTGCGCTCAGCGCCTGTTCCGACGACGATACGGCGGACGACCTTTCCCGGGCCACGATATCCATTACCCCCGATGCCATCCCCGCCGGGCCTGACGGGACGACGACGCAGGTGACCGTAACCAGTTCGGGAGACTGGCGGCTCGCAGGTGTCTGCGACTGGGTGCATCCTTCGGCCGAAGCCGGGAAGAGCGGCGATGTGGTAACCTTCACGATCGATCCGAATACAAGCGAAGAGAGCCGTGAAGCGGCCTTCAAGTTCTTTACGGGATCGGCTGTCGCTCCCCTGAAAATCGTTTCGGAAGCGGGCTATTCGCTGACCCTTCTTTCCGAGGAGAATATGACCGTCGAAGCATTGAGCACCGATATCCAGGTCAAACTGCATACGAACATTCCGGAATTGGCCGTCGCGTTTTCCGACGGCGGCGGGGATTGGGTCACGTATGTCGGGCGCAACGACGTTTTCGGCAACACGGTCTTGAAGTTTACCGTTGCCAAGAACCCGGATTACGATGACCGTTCGACCGTGGTCACGGTCTCGGGCATGGGGCAGTCGGTCGATATTCCGCTGACCCAGAACCGGATATATGCAATCAATATCGAGGATACGGCATTTGAGTTTGACCTTGCGGAGCGTTCTTTCTCCGTTGATGTGAATGCCAATGTAGATTACAAAGTAATGATTAGCGACGATTGGATCACGCAGGTGCCCGAAACCCGTGGGCTGGAAACGAAGACGCTTACATTCCATCTCGGAGCGGCAACTACCAGTCGCGGAGGTAAGATTACGATTGAGGGTGCTGGCATTACCAAAGAGTTGTCCGTTATCCAGAAAGATCCGAATGCGACACTGATTTCGTTTGTCGATAAGGATTTTGTAAAGTGGCTGCAACAACAGGGCTGGATCGTCGCATTGGGGTCTACTTCCGGAATCATTACGGAGAAAGGGTTGGCCGCCACCGAGTTGTCATATAACCCCAGCTACTATGGTACCCAATGGACATCGCTGGAGGGGATCGAAAACTTCACGAACCTGGAAAAGATCAATGTCATGAGTAATGATCTAAGTGAAATAGACCTTTCCGGTTTGACAAAGGTAAAAGAATTGAATTGCACCAAGAATTATGGGTTGGCCTTGATTAATCTTGGAGACAATCCGATCGAATCGTTGTCGCCGCTGGGAACCGATTATGCGGATGTCGAGAAGTTTACGATGATCGGTAACAAGTTGCTATCGCTGGATCTGACAGTAGCCTCCTACTATGTTTGGTATGACGGGATAACCTCGATCGACGTGTCGGGTTGTCCGGCACTCCAGACTCTTAAATGCGATCGTGGGGAGAAGGTGAAGTCGCTCTATCTCAAGAAAGGGCAGGATATTCCGCACCTGACCAAGAATGCCGCGACGGAGATCGTATATGTAGATTGATTTCTCTGCAGGATTCGATTCTGACGACCGTGCAGTCGCGAGCCGCAAGACCCGCCGGCTGCACGGTCTTCTTTCCCGGGGAATTAAATTGCCGGCCGCTTTAGTAATCCTACGCCCGAAATTGTATTACTTTACGGATGCAAAGATGATAACCGCCCGGAATACCGATCGCGTGCGGAAAGATTTTATTATCTTTGTGCATCCCTAACCTAAAACCGGAGAAGACCCGATGATTTCGACAGTTAAAAAAACTTCGCCGCTGGCCTGGGTGCCTACGGTCTATTTTGCGATGGGGCTTCCGTTCGTCGTGCTGAACATGGTCTCGGCCGTCATGTTCAAGGATATGGGGATTTCCGACGCCCGGATCGCGTTCTGGACGTCGCTGATCATGTGGCCGTGGACGATCAAATTCCTGTGGAGCCCCTTCCTGGAAATTTTCCGCACCAAAAAATTCTTCGTCGTCACGACGCAGCTCCTGAGCGGCGTGTTGTTCGGCCTTGCTGCGCTGGCGCTGCATATGCCCCATTTCTTCGCCGTCACGGTGGGGGTCTTCGCGGTGGTGGCCTTCAGTGGCGCCACGCACGACATCGCGGCCGACGGCGTTTACATGTCGGAGCTCTCGACCGAGGATCAGGCGCGGTATATCGGCTGGCAGGGGGCGTTCTACAACCTTGCGAAACTGGTCGCCACGGGCGGCCTGGTCTGGTTCGCGGGCTGGCTCAGCAAGCGTTTCAGCGATTCCGGGGCGGCGACCTTCGATGCCTATGTGCAGTCGTGGACGGTGGTGCTGGCGATCCTTTGCGGCCTGCTCGTCCTGCTGGGTATTTACCACAGCCGCGAGTTGCCGTCGGGCGGAAGTGCGGCTGACGGACATTCGCTGCGGGAAGGGCTGCGCAGCCTGAAGGAGGTGATCGCGGCGTTCTTCACGAAAAAGCATATCTGGTATTACATCGCCTTCATCGTCTTCTACCGCCTGGGCGAGGGCTTCGTGATGAAGATCGTGCCGTTGTTCCTCAAGGCGGATACCGCGGCCGGAGGGCTGGGGCTTACCAACCAGCAGATCGGGTTGTACTACGGCACGTTCGGCGCCGGGGCATTCCTTTTGGGATCGCTGCTCGCGGGCTACTATATCGCCCACCGCGGGCTGAGGCGCTCGCTCTTCACGCTGTGCTGCATTTTCAACCTTCCGTTCGCGGTCTATGCGCTGCTGGCATGGTTCCAGCCGCAGTCGATGTGGCTCGTGGGCGGCGGCATCGTCGTGGAGTATTTCGGCTACGGGTTCGGGTTCGTGGGACTTACGCTCTTCATGATGCAGCAGGTGGCCCCGGGTCGGCACCAGATGGCGCACTACGCTTTCGCCTCGGGCATCATGAACCTTTCGGTGATGCTCACCGGCGCCGTTTCGGGTTACCTGAGCGACTGGAAGGGCTACGGCGTCTTCTTCATCGTGGTCATGCTGGCGACGATCCCCGCCTTTGTGATGACCTGGTTCGTACCGTTCACCTATGATGATAAACCAACAACCAAATAACATGAGCAATCTGAAAATAATGGGCCCGGCACTGCCGGATATGCCGTGGGAAGAGCGTCCCGCGGGGAGCAAGGAGGTTATGTGGCGCTATTCTGCCAACCCGATCATCGGGCGCGACGCGCTTTCGACCTCCAACTCGGTCTTCAATTCGGCGGTCGTGCCGTTTAAGAAGGGCAAGTACAACTATGCGGGTGTTTTCCGCTGCGACGACACGAACCGCCGCATGCGCATCCATGCGGGCTTCTCGGTGGACGGCATCGACTGGGACATCCGCGAGGAGGACTTCAACCTGGTGGGCGGCGACGCCGAGATCTCGGAGTGGGTCTACGGCTACGACCCGCGTGTGGCTCAGATCGGGGACAAATACTACGTGACGTGGTGCAACGGCTACCACGGCCCGACGATCGGCGTGGCGTGGACGGAGGATTTCGAGACGTTCCACCAGCTGGAAAACGCCTTCATCCCGTTCAACCGCAACGGCGTGCTGTTCCCCCGCAAGATCGGCGGGAAATTCGCGATGCTTTCGCGTCCGAGCGACAACGGGCATACGGCGTTCGGCGACATTTTCTATTCCGAGTCGCCCGACATGGAGTTCTGGGGACGCCACCGCCACGTGATGTCGCCCGCGGCGTTCGAGGTTTCGGCCTGGCAGTGCATGAAGATCGGCGCGGGGCCCGTGCCCATCGAGACCAGCGAAGGGTGGCTGTTGTTCTACCACGGGGTGCTCCGTTCGTGCAACGGCTACGTCTATGCGTTCGGCTCGGCATTGCTCGACCTGGATGAGCCGTGGAAAGTCACGGCGCGCAGCGGCCCGTACCTGATCTCCCCGCGTGAGACGTACGAGTGCACGGGCGACGTGCCGAACGTGACGTTCCCCTGCGCGGCGCTGCACGACCCCGCGACGGGGCGCGTTGCGGTCTACTACGGGTGTGCGGACACGGTTACGGGATTGGCTTTCGGATATATCCCTGAAATCATCGAATTTACGAAAAAACACTCGATCCTGTGATGCCGCTGCGACGAACGCTCTTAACTGCTGCGCTCGCCGCAGCCGTTTTCTCGACACCGCTGCGTGCGCAGGAGCCTGCCGATTGGGTCGACCCGTTCATCGGGACGACCAATTTCGGGACGACCAACCCCGGCGCCGTATGCCCCAACGGGATGATGTCGGTCGTGCCGTTCAATGTGATGGGCTCCGACGAGAACCTCTACGATAAGGACGCCCGGTGGTGGTCGGCGCCCTATGAGTACCGCAACAAGTTCTTCACGGGCTTTGCACACGTCACCCTGAGCGGCGTAGGATGCCCCGAGCTGGGCTCGCTGCTGGTAATGCCGACGGCGGGTGCGCTGGACGTCGATTACCGCAACTACGGCAGCGCATATACCGGCCAGACGGCCTCGCCGGGCTACTATTCGAACCTGCTGACCAAGTACGGTATCCGCACCGAGGTGACGGCCACGCCGCGCACGTCGGCCGAGCGCTATACCTTTCCGGAGGGTACGGGACATATTCTGTTAAACCTGGGCGAGGGGCTTACCAACGAGTCGGGAGCCTGGGTGCGCCGCGTGAGCGACACCGAGGTCGAGGGCATGAAACTGCTGGGCACGTTCTGCTACAACCCGCAGGCGGTGTTCCCGGTCTATTTCGTGATGCGCGTCTCGAAACGCCCCGCGGCCACCGGGTTCTGGAAGAAACAACCCCCGAAACAGGGCGTCGAAGCCGAGTGGGACAAGGATGCCGGCAACTACAAGCTCTATACGCAATACGGCAAGGACATTGCCGGCGACGACGTCGGCGTGTGGTTCTCCTACGACATGCAGCCGGGCGAGCAGGTCGAGGTGCGCATGGGCGTTTCGTTCGTATCGGCCGAGAACGCCCGCCTGAACCTCGAAGCCGAGCAGCAGGGGCGCTCGTTCGACGACATTCGCGCGGCCGCACGCCGCACGTGGAACGACGACTTGGGGCGCATCCGCGTCGAGGGCGGTACCGAAGCGCAGAAGAAGGTCTTCTATACGGGGCTTTACCATGCGCTGATCCACCCCAACGTGCTGAGCGACGTCAACGGCGAATACCCCGCGATGGAGAGCGCCGAGATCCGCACGGCCGAGGGCAACCGCTATACGGTCTTCTCGCTGTGGGATACTTACCGCAACCTGCACCAGCTGCTGACGCTGGTCTACCCCGAACGCCAACTGGAGATGGTGCGCTCGATGGTCGGCATGTACCGGGAGTGGGGCTGGCTCCCCAAGTGGGAACTTTACGGCCGTGAAACTTTCACCATGGAGGGCGACCCGTCGATCCCCGTGATCGTCGATACCTGGATGAAGGGGCTGCGCGATTTCGATGTGGACGCCGCCTACGAGGCGATGCGCAAGTCGGCCACGACGCCGGGCGCGCGGAACAGGATGCGCCCCGACATCGACCCCTACATCGAAAAAGGCTATGTGCCGCTGGGCTTCTACGCCCGCGACCTTTCGGGCGACAACTCCGTGTCGCACGCCCTGGAATACTATATCGCCGACCACGCGCTGTCGCTGCTGGCCGACTCGCTCGGCAAAAAAGACGACGCGGCGCTGTTCCGCGCCCGCTCGCTCGGCTATAAGAACTATTACAGCACCGAGTCGGGCACGTTCCGTCCGATTACCAAGGAGGGTAAGTTCCTCACGCCCTTCGACCCGCGCCAGGGCGAGAATTTCGAACCCGTCCCCGGCTTCCACGAAGGTTCGGCCTGGAACTATACGTTCTATGTCCCGCACGACGTGGCCGGACTGGCCCGACTGATGGGCGGCAGACGCCGATTCATCGACAAGCTGCAGATGGTCTTCGACCAGGGGCTGTACGACCCGGCGAACGAACCCGACATCGCCTATCCTTACTTGTTCAGCTATTTCCAGGGCGAGGAGTGGCGTACGCAGCGCGAGGTGCGGCGTTTGCTGGACAGGTACTTTACGACAGCCCCCGACGGCATCCCCGGCAACGACGACACGGGCACCATGTCGGCGTGGGCGGTCTTCTCGATGATGGGCCTCTACCCGGACTGCCCGGGGGAGCCTTACTATACGCTTACATCGCCCGTTTTCGACAAGGTGACCGTTACGCTCGACCCGAAATACTATCCGGCCGGGGAGCTCGTTATAGAAACGGAGCGCTCCGGAGCCGGCGACCTCTACATCGGCTCGATGACCCTCGGCGGCAGGCCGCTGAAGAAATACCGCATTTCGCATGGCGAACTGGTGGGCGGCGGCCGGCTGGTTTTCGGATTGCAACCCGAACGCAAATAAAAACAACATATGTCCCTATGAATTTAAAATCTCTCTCAGCTCTCGGCGCAGGCCTGCTTCTGGCGGCCTGCTCGCAGGCACCCCGTACGGATTCGCTGACGCAGTATGTCGACATGCGTATCGGCACGGGCGGCCACGGCCATGTATTCATGGGCGCCAACGTCCCGTTCGGCGCCGTACAGCTCGGCCCCACGAGCATCCCGCAGTCGTGGGACTGGACGTCGGGCTACCACATTTCCGACACGACGGTCATCGGTTTCAGCCACACACACCTGAACGGCACCGGTATCGGCGATCTGTTCGACGTCACGGTGATGCCCGTCGTGGGGCAGGTGACCTATGCCCGCGGCACGGAGGACGACCCCCAGTCGGGCATGTGGTCGTATTTCAGCCACGCCAATGAAAAGGCCCGCCCGGGCTATTACGCCACGCGGCTCGACCGCTACGGCATCGACGTGGAGCTGACCGCCACCAAGCGCGTCGGCCTGCACAAATACACCTTCCCGGCATCGGCCGATGCCGCCGTGGTCTTCGACCTCGAGAACGGCGGCTGCTGGGATGCCCCGACCGAAACCTTCATCGAGCGTGCCGACGACCATACGATCAGCGGCTACCGCTACTCGACGGGCTGGGCGAAAGACCAGCGGGTCTATTTCACGGCCGAATTCTCCAAACCCTTCAAGTCGCTGGCCATTTACGAGGGCGGCGAGGGCGGCGGCCTGCGCGAAGGCGACAGCTTCAGGGCGGAGCGCCTTTACGGCCGAGTCGGTTTCGACACTTCGGCCGGAGAGACGATCTATGTCAAGGTCGCCATTTCGCCCGTGAGCATCGAGAATGCACGTCTGAACATGCAGTCCGAGCTTCCCGGCTGGGACTTCGAAGCGACGGCCGCCGCCGCCGACCGGGCGTGGGACGCCGAGTTGCAAAAGGTGCGCATCGAGACTTCGGACGACGCCGCACGCCGCATTTTCTATACGGCGCTTTACCACACGATGGTCGCCCCGTCCGAATTCTGCGACGTGAACGGCGACTACCGCGGTTCCGACGGCAAGATCTACCGCGCCGCGCCGTTCGTGAACTATACGACTTTCTCGCTGTGGGACACCTACCGCGCCGCCCAGCCCCTCATGACGATCCTCCACCCCGAGAAGATGCCCGACATCGCTAATACGATGCTCCATATCTACCGGCAGCAGGGCAAGCTTCCCGTATGGCACCTGATGGGCAACGAAACCGACTGCATGGTCGGCAATCCCGGTATCCCGGCCCTGGCCGATGCCGTGCTCAAAGGCTACGGTGGCTTCGACAGGGAGCAGGCCTACGAGGCGCTCAAGCAGTCGGCGATGCTCGGCGAGCGGGGTATGGATCTGCGCATGAAATACGGCTATATCCCCTGCGACCTCTTCAACGAGGCGGTGGCTTACGACATGGAGTACGCCCTCGCCGACTGGGCCGTGGCACAGGTCGCCAAAGAGCTGGGCAAGACCGCGGATTACGACTATTTCCTCGAACGAAGCAAATCCTACCGCCATTTCTTCGATCCGCAGACCCGCTTCATGCGCGGCCTCGATTCGAAAGGCAGATTCCGCACGCCGTTCAATCCCTTCGCCTCGACCCACCGCGAGGACGACTACTGCGAGGGCAACGCATGGCAGTACACCTGGCTCGTGCCGCACGACGTCGAGGGGCTGATCGGCTGTTTCGGCGGCAAGGAAGCCTTCACCGGGAAACTCGACTCGCTGTTCGTCGTCAGCTCCGTGCTCGAGGGGGCCGCCTCGCCCGATATTTCGGGCCTGATCGGTCAGTACGCCCACGGCAACGAACCCAGCCACCACGTCGTCTACCTCTACACGATGATAGGCCAGCCGGCCAAGACCGCCGACAAGGTGCGCGAGATACTGACGACGCTCTACCACGACCAGCCCGACGGGCTTTCGGGCAACGAGGACGTGGGGCAGATGTCGGCATGGTACGTCCTCTCGTCGCTGGGTTTCTACCAGGTCGAACCCGCCGGGGGCCGCTATTTCTTCGGCTCGCCCCTGTTCGACCGGGCCGAGGTGCGTGTCCGCGACGGCGTGCTGACCGTCACGGCGCATAACAACTCCGCCGCGAACAAATACATCCAGGCGGTGAAGCTCAACGGCAAACCCTACACCAAGCCCTATATCGCCTTCGACGACATCGCCGCCGGCGGCAGGCTCGAATTCGAGATGGGTGCCCAACCCGCAGTGTGGTATGAACTCTAAACATCGAAAGATCATGAAAAAAGGATATATCGCTTTTGCCGCCCTCTGTGCCGCCGCACTCGCTTCGTGCACATGCCCTTCGGCCGGAGAGCAGCGCCTCCGTCCTTCGGAGTACGTTTCGACGCTGGTCGGTACGCAGTCGGATTTTTCGCTCTCGACGGGCAACACCTATCCGGCCATCGCCCTGCCGTGGGGCATGAATTTCTGGACGCCCCAGACCGGCAAGATGGGCGACGGCTGGGCATATACTTACGGGGTGCACCAGGTGCGGGGATTCAAGCAGACCCACCAGCCCTCGCCGTGGATCAACGATTACGGCCAGTTCTCGCTCATGCCCGTGCGCGGGGAGGACAAATTCGACGAGGAGTCGCGCGCCAGCTGGTTTTCACACCAGTCCGAAGTGGCCAAACCCTATTACTATAAGACTTACCTCGCCGACCATGACATCCGCGTGGAGATCACGCCGACCGACCGCGCCGCAATGATGCGCTTCACCTTCCCCGACTCGAAGGAGTCGGGCGTGGTGATCGACGCCTTCGACCGCGGTTCGCAGGTCGGGATGGTCGACGACCGTACGATCGTCGGTTATACCACGCGCAACAGCGGCGGTGTGCCGGAGAATTTCCGCAACTGGTTCGTCGTGCGCTTCGATACGCCGTTCAGCGCCATCGAGCTGACCGATGCCCCCGGCGGATACAAACCCGGCAGCAACCTGCTCTATCCCGAAGGACAGAAGTCCGTCACGGGCGAACATGCCGTGGCCAAGGTGCATTTCGCAACCCGCCGCGGCCAGCAGATATGCGCCAGCGTGGCGTCGTCGTTCATTTCTCCCGAGCAGGCGTTGCAGAACCTCCGGGAGCTGGGCAGCGACGATTTCGAAACGGTGAAGTCCAAAGCGCAGGCGCGCTGGGACGACGTGCTGGGACGCATCGAGGTCGAGGGCGGTACGGTCGACCAGTACCGTACGTTCTATTCGTGCCTCTACCGCTCGGTGCTCTTTCCGCGTAAGTTCTACGAGGTGACCGACCAGGGCGAGGTCGTGCATTACAGCCCCTACAACGGCGAGGTGCTCCCCGGCTACATGTATACCGACACCGGGTTCTGGGACACCTTCCGCAGTCTTTTCCCGCTGCTGAACCTCGTTTACCCCTCCGTGAACGCCGAAATCCAGCAGGGACTCGCTAACGCCGCTCGCGAGAGCGGTTTCCTGCCCGAATGGGCGTCGCCCGGGCACCGCGGCTGCATGGTGGGCAACAATTCCGCTTCGGTGGTTGCCGATGCCGTGGTGAAGGGCACGAACGACAAAGACCTCGGGGTGCTCTACGATGCGATGGTGTACGCCACGGAGCACGTGCACCCGACCGTTGCGTCGACCGGACGCTGGGGACACGAGTACTACAACGAGCTGGGATATATCCCTTACGACGTGAACATTCCCGAGAACGTGGCCCGCACGCTCGAATATGCCTACGACGACTGGTGTATCCTCCAGGTCGCCAGGAAACTGAACCGTCCCCAGGCTGAACTGGACAAGTGGGCGGCGCGTGCCCGGAACTACCGCAATGTCTTCGACCCCGAGACCCGCCTGATGCGCGGCCGCCTCAAGGACGGCAAGTTCCAGGCGCCGTTCAGCCCCTACAAGTGGGGCGACGCCTTCACCGAGGGTAACTCGTGGCATTATACGTGGTCGGTATTCCACGACGTCGAGGGGCTCGTCGACCTGATGGGCGGCCGGGAGCAGTTCGTCCAGATGCTCGACTCGGTATTCGTCGTGCCGCCGATCTACGACGACAGCTACTACGGATTCCGCATCCACGAGATCACCGAGATGCAGGTGGCCGACATGGGCAACTACGCCCACGGCAACCAGCCTGCGCAGCACATGATCTACCTCTATAATTATGCGGGTGCCCCGTGGAAAGCCCAGTACTGGGCGCGCGAGGTGATGGATCGCCTCTACTCGGCCCGCCCCGACGGCTATTGCGGCGACGAGGACAACGGCCAGACTTCGGCCTGGTATGTCTTCTCCGCCCTGGGGTTCTATCCCGTCTGCCCGGCTTCGGACGAATACGTCGTCGGTTCGCCGCTGTTCCGCAAGGCCGTCGTGAACCTCGAAAACGGGAATAAGATCGTGCTCGAAGCGCCGGACAACAGCCCCGAGAACCGTTATATCGGAGCCGTGCAGTTCGACGGGAAGGCCTATACGCATAATTTCCTGCGCCATTCCGACCTCGTGAAGGGTGCCGGCGTCCGCTTCTCGATGCGCCCCGAACCCGATTACACGCGGGGTATGGAGCCCGGGGATGCCCCTTACTCGTTCAGCCGCGAATAGCACGGACGGGTCGAACCGATGTCAATCCGTCGCGGCCGGTTCCGGCTGCGGCGGATTTTTTGTTTTTGCCGGAATCCCGAAATGTCGATAATTTGTCAATAGAATATGCCCGGGGATTTTGTAAATCGGCTGAAAAGCGCTATTTTTGTAGCGTTGTTTTGACAATTGTTAGGTTAATCCGAACACCTCCCCATGACATCTACCGACAGAATCGACCAACGCGAACGTAAGAAACAGCAGGGCCAGGCCGCTGCGTTCTATTCGTCGTCGTGCCGACAGCAGGATCGGAGTACGCAGATGCAAGGGCAGCAGGTGTCCGGGAGCGGAATACGCAGATAGATACCAGACCGCCATGACATACGTGTCGTGGCGGTCTGTCTTTTTTTCAAACTTAAAACCAAAGGTATGAAGGTCGGTGTTATTATGGGCTCAGTGAGCGATTATGAGGTGATGGCCGATGCCGTCGCCATGCTCGGACAATTCGGTGTCGATTTCGAAAAGCGTGTGGTGAGCGCCCACCGTACCCCTGACCTGCTGTGCGAATATGCCAAGACGGCCAAAAGCCGCGGTATCGGGGTGATTATCGCCGGTGCGGGCGGTGCCGCGCATCTGCCGGGCATGGTGGCCTCGATGACCACGCTGCCCGTGGTGGGCGTCCCCGTGAAGTCGCGTGCCCTGAACGGGCTGGATTCGCTGCTTTCGATCGTGCAGATGCCTGCGGGCGTTCCGGTGGCGACGACGGCCATCAACGGGGCGAAGAACGCGGCGCTGATAGCCGTGTCGATCCTCGCACTGCAGGATGCGGAGCTGGCCGCCCGGCTCGAAGCGTTCCGTGCGAAACAGACCGCCGACGTGCTGGCGGCAGAACTTTAATCCGGCAGGGGAGGCGACTATGGCAGAGAAAACGAAAACGATCGGTATCATCGGCGGCGGTCAGCTGGGGCTGATGATCGTCGAGCAGGCGCACCTGCTCGGGGCGCGCACGCTGTGCCTCGACCCTGCGCCCGACGCCCCCGCGTTCGCGCTGAGCGACGGGCACATCGTGGCGGCGTATGACGATGCCGCGGCGCTCGAAGAGCTTTGCCGCCGTAGCGATGTGGTGACCTACGAATTCGAAAACGTCCCGGGCAGCGTGCTGATCCCGCTGGAAAAGAAATACAACATCCCGCAGGGTTTCCGCCCGCTCTACGATTCGCAGGATCGCCTGCGCGAGAAGGACAATGCCCGCGCCAACGGGCTGCGGACGCCCCTGTACGCCGCCGTGGACGACGAGGCGTCGCTGCGTGCCGCCTTGGCCGAGATCGGATTCCCGGCGGTGCTCAAGACCCGTACGCTGGGATACGACGGCCACGGGCAATTGGTGTTGAAGGACGAGGCCGACGTGTCGCGTGCGCTGCCGATGCTCTCCGTACCCTGCATCCTGGAGGCGTTCGTGCCGTTCGATTTCGAAGCCAGCATCGTGATGGTCTCGGACGGGGAGCGCGTCATCCATTTCCCCATCGGGCGGAACGTCCACCGCGACGGTATCCTCGACCTGTGCTTCGTCCCCGCCGAGGGGATGGACGACGGCCTGCGCAGCCGCATGGCTGCGGCCGGCGAGCGGTTCATGAAATCCTGCCGCTACCGCGGGATCCTCGCCATCGAGTTCTTCATCCGCGACGGGGAGTTCTATTTCAACGAAATGGCGCCGAGGCCCCACAATTCGGGGCACTATACCATCGAGGGGTGCACGACCAACCAGTTCCGCGAACTGGTGCGCTTCCTGCTGGGCGAACCGTTGCAGGAGCCGCGGCTCGTGGCGCCGACCGTGATGAAGAACATTTTGGGGCAGGATCTCGAAGCGGCCGAGAGGGTCGCCGCCGAAAACCGCCCGGGTGTCCATGTCCACCTTTACGGCAAGACCGAGAGCCGTCCGAAGCGCAAGATGGGGCATATCACCTTCGTCGGGATGGACGCCGGGGAATACGGTGCTGCGTGGGCCGACAGATTCGTAAAATAAGTGCAAACGAAATAACATGGAAAACTACCGGATTTTTGTTGAGAAACATCCCCGTTTCCGGGTCGAGGCCGACAGCCTGCGCCGGGAGCTGAACACCAATCTGAACCTGGACATCCGCAGCCTGCGGTTGCTCAACGTCTACGACCTGTTCGGGTTCAGCCGAGAGCTGCTCGAAAAGAGCCGTTACAGCGTCTTTGGCGAAGTGGTAACCGACAGCGTGACCGATTCGTGCGACCTGGCGGGACGGAAATACATCGCCGTGGAGTACCTCCCCGGCCAGTTCGACCAACGTGCCGCGTCGGCCGTCGACTGCGTGCGGCTGATCGACCCGTCGGCCCAGGTGCGCATCCGCTCGTCGAAGCTGTTGCTGTTCGACGATGCCGTTTCCGACGAAGACCTGGCGCGCATCCGCCATTACTATATCAACGCGGTCGAGTCGCGCGAGAAGAATCTGGACGTGCTGACCGACATGGAACAGGCCGAGGTGAAGCCCGTCGCCGTGCTGGAAGGCTTCACCAAGATGACCGACGCCGAACTGGAACCCTGCTGCAAGCGGTACGGGCTGGCGATGAATGCCGACGACCTGCGCGAGGTGGTGAAATATTTCCGTGCCGAGGGGCGCGATCCCTATGAGACCGAGCTGCGCATCCTCGACACCTATTGGAGCGACCACTGCCGCCATACGACCTTCACCACCGAGCTGGAGGGCATCACGGTCGAGGAGTCGTTCGCAAAGGACGAGATCGAGGATTCGCTGGCCCTTTACCTGCGCATCCGCCGCGAACTGGGCCGCGAGCACAAGAGCATCTGCCTGATGGACATGGCGACCATCGGAGCCCGTTACCTGCGCAAGAAAGGGCTGCTGGACGACCTGGAAGTGAGCGACGAGAACAATGCCTGCTCGGTATACGTCGATGTCGATGTCGACGGGACGACCGAGAAGTGGCTCCTGCAATTCAAGAACGAAACCCATAACCACCCGACCGAGATCGAGCCGTTCGGCGGTGCTTCGACCTGTCTGGGCGGCGCTATCCGCGACCCGTTGTCGGGGCGCAGCTACGTCTACCAGGCCATGCGCGTAACGGGTGCCGGCAATATCTACCAGAAGGTGTCCGATACGCTCGAAGGCAAGCTCCCGCAGAGCGTCATTTCGAAGAAGGCCGCCGCGGGCTACTCCAGTTACGGCAATCAGATCGGGCTGGCAACGACCCATGTGCGCGAGATTTACCACGACGACTATGTGGCCAAGCGCCTCGAAGTCGGTGCCGTGGTCGGTGCCGTGAAGGCTGAAAACGTCCGCCGCGAAAAACCCGTCCCGGGCGACAAGATCGTCATGCTGGGCGGCCGCACGGGGCGTGACGGTATCGGCGGCGCCACGGGTTCGTCGAAAGAGCACAATACCAAGTCGCTCGAAACCTGCGGCAGCGAGGTGCAGAAGGGCAATGCCCCCGAGGAGCGCAAGCTCGAACGCCTGTTCCGCCGCCCGGAGGTGACGCGGCTCATCAAGAAATCGAACGACTTCGGTGCCGGCGGCGTCAGCGTCGCCATCGGCGAGCTGGCCGATGGGCTGGACATCTACCTCGACCGTGTGAAGACCAAGTACAGCGGCCTGAATTCCACGGAACTGGCGATCAGCGAGTCGCAGGAGCGTATGGCCGTGGTCGTCGAGGCGAAGGACGTCGCCGAATTCATGGGCTACTGCCGCGAGGAGAATATCGAGGCGGTCGAGGTGGCCGACGTGACGGATACGGCCCGTATGCGGATGTTCAACAAAGGGCGCAAAGTCGTAGACCTCGCCCGTGAATTCATCGACAGCGCCGGGGCGAAGCACTATGCCGAAGCCATGATCGGCGAGGTGGAGAACCGCGATCCCTTTGCCCGCGAGGTCGTGGGCGCGACGTTTGCCGAACGCTTCGAGGAGAACCTGCGAGACAACAATGTCGTCTCGCAGCGCGGTCTGATCGAGATGTTCGATTCGACGATCGGCCGTTCCACCGTGCTGATGCCGTTCGGCGGCCGCACGCAGGGCAGCGAAACGCAGGTGTCGGTGCAGAAACTCCCGACCGACGGTTACACCGATACGGCCAGCATCATGGCCTTCGGCTACAATCCCTACCTGGCCTCGTGGAGCCCTTACCACGGTGCTGCGTATGCCGTCGTCGAAGCTGCTGCCAAGGTCGTGGCTGCGGGCGCGCGTTATGACAGGATGCGTTACTCATACCAGGAATATTTCGAACGCATGACCCGCGATCCCCGCTCGTGGGGCAAGCCGCTGGGTGCCCTGCTCGGTGCGCTGAAGATGCAGGTCGAACTGGGCCTGCCCTCGATCGGCGGCAAGGACTCGATGTCGGGCACGTTCCAGCATATCAACGTCCCGCCCATGCTGATGGCCTTCGGCATCACGACGGTGAATGCCGGGACGGTCATTTCGACCGATTTCAAGAAGGCCGGCAACCGTATCTACCTGGTGCGCCATACGCCCAGGGAGAACCATATGCCCGACACGGCGCAGCTGAAGGACAACTTCGGCTTTGTCAGCGAAAATATCGAACGCGGCAATATCCTCGCCGCATGGTCGGTGGGCTTCGGAGGTGTCGCCGAAGGTCTTGCCAAGATGGCTTTCGGCAACCGCATCGGTGCCGAGGTGGAGATGGACGAGGCGGAACTCTTCGGATACGCCTATGGTTCGATCCTTGTCGAGAGCACCGTCGAACTGACCCATCCTGCGGCCGGGCTGCTGGGTATGACCGCAGCCGAAGAGGCATTGACCGTCAACGGCGTGAAAATGCCGCTCGACGTCCTCTACAAGGCCAATACCGAGAAATTCGCGGCCGTTTACCCCGACAAGGGGGAGAACCATGCCGGGGTGATGACCTCGGAGCCCGCACCCCGGACTTTCGCCTATCGGGGCGAAGCCGTCGAACATCCGCTGGTCTATATCCCCGTGTTCCCGGGCACGAACTGCGACTACGACACGGCCAAGGCATTCCGCAAGGCCGGGGCCGAGGTGGAGATGAGCGTGTTGTGCAACCTCGGGGGCGACGACATCCTGCGTTCGATCCGCGAAATGAAGGAACATATCCGCCGCGCCCATATCTTCGTACTGAGCGGCGGATTCTCGTCGGGCGACGAACCCGACGGCAGCGCCAAGTTTATCGTCAACGTACTTAACAATAAGGATATACACGATGAAATCCATGCGTTGCTCGACCGCGGCGGGCTGATCCTCGGCATCTGCAACGGTTTCCAGGCGCTCGTCAAATCCGGCCTGCTGCCTTACGGTCGCCTGGGCATGGTGACCAAGGATTCGCCGACGCTGTTCCGCAACGACATCAACCGCCATATTTCGCAGATCGTCTCGACGCGCGTCTCGACGCTCAACTCCCCGTGGCTCGCGGGCTTTGGCCTGGGCGACATCCACTCGATCGCCGTCAGCCACGGCGAAGGCAAGTTCGTCGTGAGCGAAGAACTGGCCGGAGAACTGTTCGCCAACGGGCAGGTGGCCTTCCAGTATGTCGATGACGCGGGACATGCGACGGCCGAGGCGCCGTACAACCCCAACGGTTCGTCGTATGCCATCGAGGGCCTGGTATCGCGTGACGGCCAGATCCTCGGCAAGATGGGGCATACGGAGCGTTACGAGAAAAACCTCTTCAAAAATATCGCAGGCGAGAAGGAACAGTCGCTGTTCCGCAATGCCGTCAACTATTTCCGCAAAAATTAATACAACATAAAACTTAAACTCACAAACACCATGAAACAGCTCGAAATGCTCTACGAAGGCAAGGCAAAACAGGTTTTCCGCACCGACGATCCCGACAAGATCATCATCCACTACAAGGATGCGGCAACGGCTTTCAACAACATCAAGAAAGCCACGATCGAAAACAAGGGCGTGCTGAACAACGCCATCTCGACCCTGATTTTCAAGGAGCTTCAGAAGGCGGGTGTCAAGACCCACTATATCGAGACGATCAACGACCGCGACCAGGTGTGCCGCCGGGTGACGATCATCCCGCTGGAGGTGATCGTGCGCAATGTCATCGCCGGTTCGATGGCCCAGCGCCTCGGCATCGAGGAGGGTACGCAGCCGTCGAACGTCATCTACGACATCTGCTACAAAAAGGACGAGCTGGGCGACCCGCTGATCAACGACCACCACGCCGTGGCATTGGGTGCCGTGACCTACGAGGAACTCGAACTGATCTACGCCATGACCTCGCGTATCAACGAGATCCTGCGCAACCTTTTTGCCAAGATGAACATCAAACTCGTGGACTTCAAGATCGAGTTCGGCCGTACGTCGGACGGGGAGATCGTGCTCGCCGACGAAGTGTCGCCCGATACCTGCCGCCTGTGGGACATGACGACCAACGAGAAACTCGACAAAGACCGTTTCCGTCGTGACCTGGGCAAGGTGCGCGAGGCTTACGAGGAGATTTTGGCACGTTTGCAGAAAATCGTCGGGTAATGGTGATGGGGCAGATTAGCGACCGCGAGTTGCATGAGGAGTGCGGGGTGTTCGGCGTCTTCGGAGTCAAGGACGCTGCGTCGCTGACCTATTATGGCCTGCATGCCTTGCAGCACCGCGGTCAGGAGGGTGCCGGTATCGTGACCGTCGACCGGGACGCGACGTTCCGCCGCATCAAGGGCGGCGGCCTGGTCACCGAGGTGTTCGACGAGGAAAAGCTCTCGACGCTCAAGGGCGACATGGCCATCGGGCATGTGCGCTATACCACCGCCGGCGGTGGTGGCATCGAGAACGTGCAACCGTTCCTTTTCCGCCACAACACGGGCGATTTCGCGCTGGCGCACAACGGTAATATCGTCAATTCGGCGTTGTTGCGTATTTATCTCGAGAACAAGGGGAGCCTGTTCCAGTCGACCTCGGACAGCGAGATCCTGGCGCACCTGATCAAGAAGGAGACCAAATACCACGACCGTCCGCGCATCTATTCGATCATTGACGCACTGAATATGATCGAGGGGGCTTTTGCATTCCTGATCATGACCGCCAACCGCATCTATGCCTGCCGTGACAAATACGGCCTGCGGCCGCTGTCGATCGGCCGGCTGGGCGACGGTTATGTCGTGTCGAGCGAAACCTGTGCCTTCGACGTGCTGGGTGCGGAGTTCGTCCGCGACGTCGAGCCGGGCGAGATCGTCACGATCGACAGCGAGGGCATCCGGAGCCGCGATTTCTCGCAGTATAAGCGTTGCGAGATGTGCTCGATGGAGTATATCTACTTTGCACGTCCCGACAGCGACATCGAAGGGTGCAACGTCCATGCCTACCGCAAGGAGTCGGGGCGCCTGCTCTTCGGCGAGGCGCCTGCCGAGGCGGACATCGTGGTCGGGGTTCCCGACTCGAGCCTCAGCGCCGCGATGGGCTATGCCGAGGCGAGCGGCCTGCCGTATGAAATGGGGCTTATCAAGAACAAGTACATCGGCCGTACGTTCATCCAGCCTTCGCAGGAGCTGCGCGAGAAAGGGGTGCGCATGAAGCTCTCGGCCGTGAGGACGATCGTCAAGGGCAAGCGCGTGGTGCTGGTCGACGATTCGATCGTGCGCGGTACGACCTCGCGCCGCATCGTCACGATGCTCAAGGAGGCGGGGGCCACCGAGGTGCACGTGCGCATTGCCAGTCCCCCGATGACGCACCCCTGCTTCTACGGGGTGGATACCTCGACCCGCGACGAGCTGATCTCGGCGCGCAAGGAGGTGGACGGTGTCCGGGCGGAGATATGCGCCGATTCGCTGGCGTTCCTGTCGCCCGGGGCACTGCTCAGGGCGGGGAACCGCAAGGATTTGTGCATGGCCTGCTTCACGGGGCACTATCCCACGGCGTTGTACCAGTCGGTCGACGAGGTGAACAAAGACGTAAAATGTTAAGGACTGTTAAAGGAAGATTATAATGGCACAGAGTTATGAGAAGGCCGGTGTGAACCTCGAGGCCGGATACGAAGTGGTGCGGCGCATCAAGAAACACGTGGCATCGACCTCGCGCCTGGGCGTGATGGGCAATATCGGTGCATTCGGAGGCATGTTCGACCTCTCGGCGCTGAACGTGAAGGAGCCGGTGCTGGTGAGCGGTACCGACGGCGTGGGCACGAAGCTCAAGTTGGCGTTCGAGATGGACAAGCACGACACGATCGGCGTCGATGCCGTGGCCATGTGCGTCAACGACGTGCTGGCGCAGGGTGCCGAGCCGCTGGTGTTCCTCGACTATGTCGCCGTAGGCCATAACGAACCCCAGAAGATCGAAGCCATCGTGAGCGGCGTTGCCGACGGCTGCCGTCAGGCGGGTTGTGCGCTGGTCGGCGGCGAGACGGCCGAAATGCCGGGCATGTACTCCGAGGGCGAGTACGACATCGCCGGTTTCACGGTCGGCGTGGTCGAGAAATCGAAGCTCATCGACGGATCGAAGGTCAGGGCCGGCGATGTGCTGGTGGGCATCGCCTCGAGCGGCGTGCACTCCAACGGCTTCAGCCTCGTGCGTAAGATCCTTGCGGATAACTGCCTGGATCTGCACAAGGTCTATCCCGAGTTGTCGAACAAACTGCTGGGCGAAGTGCTGCTCACCCCGACGAAGATCTACGTGAAGCAGGTGCTCGAAGTGATCCGCAGCTGCGACGTACACGGCATCAGCCATATCACGGGCGGAGGGTTCGACGAAAATATCCCCCGCATCCTGCACGAAGGGCAGGGGCTCGAAATCGAGGAGGGCACTTGGGAGATACTGCCCGTGTTCCGCTTCCTCGAGAAATACGGCAAGGTGGCCCACCGCGAGATGTTCAACATCTTCAACATGGGCATCGGCATGGTCATCGCCCTCGATGCGTCGCAGGCGGAGAAAGCCATCGCCATCCTTGCGGAGCAGGGCGAGAAGGCGGCCGTCATCGGACGCGTCACGGACACCGAGGGTGTCGTAATCCGCTAAGGCCGTGCGACGCCTTGCGGTCTTTGCCAGCGGCAGCGGCACGAACTTCGAGGCCATCGCCACGGCCTGCGAGCGGGGGGAGATCCCGGCCCGGGTGGTGCTGATGGTCTGCGACAAACCCGGCGCCGGGGTCGTGCAGCGGGCTGCGGGGCACGGGGTCGAGGCATTCGTATTCGCCCCGAAAGAGTATGCCTCGAAGGCCGACTACGAGCGCGAGATCGTGCGGCGGCTCGACGAAGCCGGCGTGGAGCTGGTCTGCCTGGCGGGGTACATGCGCATCGTCGGCGACGTGCTGCTGGGGGCTTACGGCGGGCGGATCATCAACATCCATCCTTCGCTGCTGCCGGCATTCCGCGGGGCGCATGCCATCGACCAGGCGCTGAAATACGGCGTCAAGGTCTTTGGTGTGACGATCCACTATGTCGATGCGACGCTCGACGGCGGGAAGATCATCTCCCAGCGGGCGTTCGGATACGACGGCGACGACATCGCCGAGCTGGAAGCCCGGATTCATGCGGTGGAATATCCGCTTTATATAGAAACGATAAATAAATTATTAAAGGAATAATAACGATATGCGTGCATTAATCAGTGTCAGCGACAAAACGGGTGTCGTTGATTTCGCCAAGGGCCTGCGTGCCCTGGGTTGGGAGGTGATCGCCACGGGCGGCACGATGAAACTGCTGGCCGACAGCGGGGTGGAAGTAATCAACATCAGCGACGTGACGGGCTTTCCCGAGATCTGCGACGGCCGCGTCAAGACCCTGCACCCCAACGTGCACGGCGGCCTGCTGGCGCGACGCGACGATCCCGAACACCTGAAAGCCCTGAAAGATAACAATATCGAATTTATCGACATGGTCTGTGTGAACCTCTACCCGTTCCGCCAGACCATTGCCAAACCCGATGTGAAGATGGAGGACGCCATCGAGAACATCGACATCGGCGGCCCTTCGATGCTGCGTTCGGCCGCCAAGAACTGGGCCGATGTCACGGTGGTCTGCGACCCTGCGGACTATGACTTGATTTTGAACGAGATCCGCACTGCCGGCAATACCGAAAAGGCTACGCGCCTGAAACTTTCCGCCAAGGCATACACCCATACGGCCGAGTACGATGCGATGATCGCGGCCTATATGCGTGCACAGGCCGGGCTTAACGAGAAGCTGTTCCTCGAATTCGACCTCGTGCAGTCGCTGCGCTACGGGGAGAATCCCCACCAGTCGGCCAAGTTCTACCGCGAGCAGACGAAGGTTCCCTATTCGCTGGCTTTCGCCCGTCAGCTCAACGGCAAGGAGTTGTCGTACAACAATATCCAGGATGCCAATGCCGCGCTGTGCATCGTCCGCGAGTTCGATGAGCCGTTCTGCGTGGGACTCAAACACATGAATCCCTGTGGTGCTGCCGTCGGCAAGGATGTCGTGGATGCCTGGACGAAGGCTTACGAGGCCGACAAGGTGTCGATCTTCGGGGGTATCGTCGCCACGAACCGCACCGTAACGCGCGAGGCGGCCGAGTTGATGAAACCGATCTTCCTCGAGATCATCATGGCGCCGAAATTCGACGAAGGGGCGCTCGAAGTGCTCTGTACGAAGAAAAACCTGCGGCTGCTGGAGGTCGATATGCAGCAGGGGGCCGTCGACCCCAAGCAATATGTCAGCGTCAACGGCGGCCTGCTGGTGCAGGATCTCGACGTGGCGACGAAAACCGTCACGGCCGATATGTGCGTGACGAAGGCAAAACCCGCCGCGGCACAGATGGACGACCTGAATTTCGGCTGGCATATCGTCAAGCACGTCAAGTCGAACGCCATTGTCGCCGTCAGGGACGGCCGTACGCTGGGCGTGGGCGCCGGGCAGATGAACCGCATCGGCTCGGCCGAGATCGCACTCCGGCAGGCGCATGCCGCCGGCGTTACCGAAGGGCTGGTGCTGGCTTCGGACGGCTTCTTCCCCTTCGACGACTGCGTGACGCTGGCTGCCGAATATGGCGTGACGGCCATCGTGCAGCCGGGCGGTTCGGTACGTGACGAGGACTCGATCCGGAAGGCCGACGAGAAGGGCATCGCCATGGTATTCACGGGCGAGCGCCATTTCAAACATTGATTTTCGATTATCGCGGCACCTTTCGTCTCGCCGTGCCCGCTTCGGGCGGGAAACAGGATGCTGTGCCCCGCCCGAACCGGACTTCGCCAAGGTGAAATCCGCTTCCGTGGCGATCGGAAATCGGACGGTATAAATAAAAACTTTTGCCGCTGCGACAAGCCTCTCCCGAGGGAGGGGCTTGGGGAGAGTGCCGGACTTGTGGTCGGCAGCAGGCCGTGCATACATCGTCCGGCGGCATAACGGCGGTGGAAACTGTTAATTCGTATTCGTATGAAAGTTTTGGTTATTGGCGGCGGTGGCCGTGAACATGCAATTGTGGATGCGCTGTCGCGCTCGCCCCAGGTGGAGAAGATATTTTGCGCCCCCGGCAATGCGGGTATTGCGGCGCAGGCCGAGTGCGTGGCTATCCGCGAGACGGAGGTGGAGCGGCTGCGCGATTTTGCGGCGCAGAACGGGATCGGCCTTACGGTCGTCGGCCCCGAGGTGGCGTTGGCGGCGGGTGTGGTCGATGCGTTCAAGGCCGCCGGGCTGCGGGCTTTCGGCCCTACGAAGGCTGCCGCGCGTATCGAGTCGAGCAAGGAGTTCGCCAAAGATCTGATGGCCAAATACGCCATTCCGACGGCCGGTTACCGGGCCTTCACCGATTATGCCGCGGCGATGGACTATGTCGCTTCGCGTCCGCTGCCTGCCGTGCTGAAATACGACGGGCTGGCCGCGGGCAAGGGCGTGGTGATCGCCGAGACGATGGAGGAGGCCGACGCCGCCCTGAAGGACATGTTGCTCGACGACAAATTCGGCGCGGGCAAGGTCGTCGTCGAGGATTTCCTCACGGGGCCTGAATTTTCGTTCATGTGCTTCGTCTCCGGGCATAAGGTATGGCCGATGGTGCTGGCGCAGGATCACAAGCGGGCATTTGACGGCGACAAGGGGCCCAATACGGGCGGTATGGGCGCATATTCGCCCCTGCCGTTCATTACGGCCGAGGACGAACGCTATGCGCTCGAGAAGGTGTTGCAACCGACCGCCGACGCGATGGTCGCCGAGGGCTGCCCGTTCGAAGGCGTGCTTTACGGCGGCCTGATGAAGACCCCGCAGGGGATCAAGGTCATCGAATTCAACGCCCGTTTCGGCGACCCCGAAACCGAGGTCGTGCTGCCGCGCCTGAAAAGCGACATCGTGGATATCTTCTGCGCTGTGGCCGACGGCGGCGATACGCAGCTCGTATGGCACGATTTTGCCACGCTCGGCATCGTGCTCGCCTCGAAAGGCTATCCCGGAGCCTATGAAAAGGGCTGCGAGATCAAGGGGCTCGACCGGGTGGAAGGCGCCCTTTACCACATGGGGACGAAGACCGACGGCAGCCGCATCCTCACCTCGGGCGGCCGCGTGCTGTTCGTCGTGGGCAAAGGGGCCACGCTGGCCGAGGCACGCGCCAATGCGCTGCGGGATGTCGCACGCATCGGATGCGACAACCTCTTCCACCGCACCGACATCGGACATTGGGCATTTGAAAATTAGTTATATATAAGGTATGGTTATCAGCGGAAAAGAACTCTCAGCAAAACTCAAGGCCGAAATGGCCGCCGAAGTGGCTACTTTCGGCGCGAAATACGGACGCGTGCCGCATCTGGTCGTAATCCTCGTGGGCGAAGACCCGGGCAGCGTCTCCTATGTGACGGGCAAGGCCAAGGCCTCGGCCGAAGTCGGCATCCGCAATACGACGATCCGCAAGCCGGAGTCGGTCTGCGAGGCCGAGTTGCTCGGCATCATCGCCGACCTGAATGCCGACGAAGGCGTCGACGGAATCCTGGTGCAGCTGCCCCTGCCCAAGCATATCGACGAGGACAAGGTGATCGCCGCGATCGACAAGGGGAAGGATGTCGACGGCTTCCATCCCCTCAATGTGGCGGCTTTGTGGCAGAAACAGCCCTGTACGCTGCCCTGTACGCCGAAAGGTATCCTCAAGATGCTGCGGGCTGCGGGCGTGGAGATCGCCGGCAAGGAGGCCGTGGTGATCGGCCGCAGCAATATCGTCGGGCTTCCCGTCTCGAAATTGCTGTTGGATGCCAATGCCACCGTGACCATGGCGCACAGCCGTACGCGTAACCTGGGCGAGGTGACGCGCCGCGCCGACATCCTGGTCGTGGCGATCGGCCGCCCGAAGTTCGTAACGGAGGATATGGTGCGTGACGGGGCCGTGGTGATCGACGTGGGGGTCAACCGCGATCCCGAAACCGGCAAGCTGTGCGGCGACGTCGATTTCGCCGCCATCGAGCCCAAGGCGTCGGTCATCACCCCTGTTCCCGGCGGCGTGGGGCCGATGACGATCTGTTGCCTGATGGAGAATACGATCGAGTGCTTCCTGCGGCGTATCGCACGGAAATAGCCCCGAATCGCCTGCCCCGGACGTTGTCCGCCTCCGGTGCCCTCCCCCGCAAAACCCGAAGTGAAAACTTCGGGTTTTTTAGTGCCTTGCCTTTTCCCGGCCTTCGCCGTTGGGGGAGGGCGGCGGTTTTTCTGCGGCCTGCTTCGAGCAATGCATGTCCGGCATTTTGCCGGGTTCGGGCTCCTCTGATGTCGATTTTCAGGATGCTTGTATACAGATACGCCCATGGGCTATATATGAAAGCCCGAATAGGTATACAAAAATGCTTTTTGTGTAGGCTTATTCGGTTCATATGGTGCAATGATGCGGTTTTTATTTAACTTTGAATATCATTAATGAACGAAATTGTGTGACGAAGTGTGAACAATTTGGTGTAATGTGAATAATTACGTTCTGTAAGAGAGGATAATTGGGGCTGTCGGTTGAATTCGTTTGAGCGGGTTGCAGGCCGTCCAAAAAATGTATAACAATTTAATAAACTATCTAAATGAAACTTTTTTACTATGCGGCAGCTGCTGCAGCCATGGCTTCGGCCGTTTTCTGTTCTTGCGATAAACAGGACGAAGTTACCCCCCCCCAGCCTGAAATCGCGCCTGTACAGTTCGTAGGTGTGACGGCACTCGATGTCGTTACGCGTGCCGAGGCGAAACCGTATGCAGCCGATTTCAATGTTTTTATTCCCGGCGTTACTGCTGCAACGAAACTGGTGAAATTTAGTGCCGATGCATGGACTGTCGATGGCGATCCCATCTTGGTGGATCGCAAGGGCGGTACGCTGGTTGCGTGGGCGCCTTCGGCTTTGGCCGTGACTACTTCTGCCAGTGGCGCCGAATATACGCTGACGGCGCAAAAGGATGCGGCCGCACAGGATTTGATCTACCAACCCCAGCCTGTCAATGCTGCCAATGCGAATGCTGTCGCCGTCGAGATGAAGCACGCCTATTCCAAACTCTCTTTCCTGGCAACGGCCGGCAGTGGATACACGGGTGCTGCCAACCTTACTCAGGTGCAGATTACCGGTGGAATCCATGCGACCGGCACGCTCGATATGGTAGCCGGCACGGTGGATCCGGCCGGCACGGCGACGGGGACGCTTACCCTGGCCGCCGGCGAAAAGGCGCTTGTCGTGCCTATGGCCGCTAAGCCTACCCTTGCCGTGACCTGCACGATCGACGGCGAAGAATTCACAACAAGCATTACGGCTGATACCATGCCGTCGCTGCTGGCTGGCGTGGAATACGAAATTACGTTGACGGTCATCGGCCAGGAGGCTGTCATCTCTTCGGTGAAGGAGGTTCCCTGGACTACGACCGAAGTGAACGGCGGAACCATATACTGACGACTTTAAGTGACGATATGCAAAACGGAAAGCCGCAGACTGTAAAGTCTGCGGCTTTCTTGTCGTGGGTGCGATATCGCACCTTGCGTTGCGGCGCAGCAGGGCGGTACTACCTCTTGGCGTAAGTGCAGTGCAGTGCCTCGGGCAGCGGAGCCCCGGGGGCTCGCCGCCAGACCATGGCCCTGTCTTTCGAGGCGTCGCCCGTCCCGAAATCGAAGCCGTCTTGCGATGAGAATGTCACCGGGACGGCGCCTTCGAAGCCGTATTTTGCATAGAACCCGTGCAGCCACTCCTCGCTCGGGATCAGGAAGGCCGCCTCGTCGCCCTGCTCGCCGATGAGCCGCATCGCTTCGCGTATCAGCTTGCCGGCCAGTCCCCTGCGGCGGAATTCGGGCGCTGTCGCTACGCCGTAGATGTAGGTCGACCGTCCCAGCTCGCTCTCGAACGGCAGCATGTGGAGCATGGCCGCCGTACGCCCTTCGCATTCGGCCGTCAGCATCCTGCGGCGGCTGTAATAGCGCATCAGGAACGAGTCGACGAATTGTTCGTCGTCGCCGAATGCCGCCGTCCAAAGTTCCTTGCAGGCGATTTCGTCCGGGTGCAGGTGGATGGCCGCATATTTGTGCTGGATGACGGCGGGGTGGTAGGAGAGCTTCGACTGGCGCAACCCGTCGATCCCGAGGTCTTCCTCGCGGTTTATCATCGTGAAACGCGCGGGAAGGTGCTGTGCGAAGAGTTTGTTGATGATCGTGAAGGCGCCGTCGTAGTCGGTGTCCGCCTTCTCGACATGCGTGTCGAACGTATGGTCGTTGACCGCCGAACCGTATGTGAACGCGATCAGTTTGTCGCCTACGTAGATACAGCCGCCGATCATTTCCAGTTCTTCGAAATGTTCGAAAGCCCGCTGCATGGCCCGCTGTTCGGCGCACAGTTCCGAGGTGTGCCCTTCGTGGGCCCGGCGCCATTCGCGTTCGAGCTGCATGCACTCCCCGAACCGCTCGCGCGTGAGTTGCTCGTACCGGAAATCGGGGTATTCCGCCATGAAACGGTTGATATGGTTGCGTTTGGGCTGGTACCTGCGTCCCGTGAGGTTGCGCAGGTCGTCGGCGTTGTAAACGTAATCTTCCATCCCGCGGTCGGATTCGAACGCGAACAGCCCGGCGTGCATGTTGCGAACCATCTCGCGCCCCTCGTCCGTAAGCCCGATGATGCGCAGCCGCTGTCCGTGCGCATGGGCATCTTCGCGCAGGGCGGGGATGATCCGGGCGAAATCCCCTTCGCCGACGGGTTGCATGTACCCGATCTTCTCCCCGCCCCCGATCTGGAAGCGGATCACCAGGAAGCCGTCGATCACGGCCCAGGCACTGTGGTACATCGCCTGCCAGCAATACATGTTGGCGAATGCGAGGTCGCAGTTGTAGATGCCCGAAGGCATGGTATAGCGCTCGATGGTCTGTTTATCCTCGAGGCGCACGGGTTTGAATTCAATCATGGACGATGTAACTCTTTTTTTCTGCGTGGGAATAGTATTGCTGGACAAGGGCGCGGAAATCCTGCAGGAGGGAATCCCCTGCGCCCGACGCTTCCGGTTTGTCCTGCGCGTCGTCGAAGCGGATCGTGCCGTCGTTCGTCACGGCCTGGAACGCCCCGTCCCAACTCACCGACCACTGCTGTCGCTGCGGTTCGTTCAGCACGTCGCGGCCGAATGCGAAATAGGACTCCGTATTGCCCAGCAGCCCCAGGAGCGTGGGCATGATGTCGAGCTGCTGCACGACCTCTCCGACCTGGCCCCGCAAGGCGCCGTCGGGGGTATACATGAAGCCGATGATATGGTAGTTGCCCGGATAGCTGCGGGTTTTGGCGGCGAATTTTTCGGAGGACACATGGTCGGCTACGAATACGAATATCGTGCGGCGGAACCATTCTTCGCTTCCGAAGCGCTCGAAGAAGAGCCGGAAGGCATTGTCGACATAGGCTACGCCCTTGTGCAGTTTCGTGTAACCGGCCGGGAGTTTGTCCTCGTATTGTGCCGGGACGACGAACGGGTGGTGCGACGAGAGGGTGAACAGCGTGGCGAAGAAAGGCTCCGGTGTCCGGGAGAGCTCCTCGCCGGTGAATTGCAGGAACGGTTCGTCCCAAATGCCCCAGTAACCGTCGAAATCACCCTTGCCGTGCCTGTCTTCGTAGTCTTCGCGGCTGACGAGCCGTTCGACGCCTGCCGAGCGGGCGTATGCCCCGAATCCCATCGAGCCGTGTTCCGACCCGCAGAAGAATGCCGTCGAATACCCCCTCCCGCGGAGTATGGCCGGTAACTGCCGGCTTTCACCGAGCGATTGCGGCATCAGTACGAACGGCGTCCGGAACGAAGGGATGCTTCCCAGCACCGAGGGCATGGCCTGTATCGAGCGCGTGCCGTTGGCATACATGCGTTTGAAACAGAGGCCGCCGCGCATCAGCGAGTCGAGGAACGGCGTGAAGCCCTTGGTTTCCCGGCCGGCATAAACCTCCGGCATCAGATAGGCCGAATGCTCGGCCGACATGCTCTCCATGATGAAGACCATGACGTTGCGCCCTGCCAGGTTCACCGCTGCACTGTCTGCGGGCTGGTGCACGGGCGTGAAATGCTGCGGCAGCTCTTCGGGGGTGAAATATTTTTTGTAATTGATGCTTCCCGCGTTGCCGATCGTCCGCAGGATGCAGAACGGGTTGCTCAGGATGAGGTTCGCCTTGCCGCTGTCGTCGGTATAGAGGGTGGCGTTCGAAAGGGTGATCGGCCGTGTCATGCGGGTCATGCCGCCGCGCATGCCTGCGATCGAGAGCCCTGCGCCTGTGGCGAAGATCACCGTGCTTCCGACATAATAGGCCCAGCCGCGGCTCAGCAGGCTCTCCTCGCGCACCTTGCGGCCGTAACCCCATGCCAGCAGCGCCACGAGGGCTGCGGCGACGAGTACCAGGTACCAGTTTTCGGCCATGAACTTACCGACGAGCTGTACCGAATTGCTGTTGTCGGCGAAGAATACCTCGTCGGCCGTGAAGCGTTTCTGCGTGTAACGGAAATAGACGCAGTCGGACATGTTGACCGCCACGACCAGCACGGCATTTACCGCCACGTAGTACCAGTACATCAGTTTGCGGTACCAGCCGCGTTCGCGCACATGCAGGGGCAGCAACGCCAGCAGGATGAATACCCCGTTGGCATAGATGACCGATACCGTGTCGAATTTGAGTGAGCCGGCGAGCAGCTGCCACAGCTCACCCCGGCCGATCGTCCCCAGCAACTGCGCGTTGTAGAGATAAAAGACCACGCGGCAGAGCATCAGTACCGCATAGAGCAGTACAATGCGCCGCAGTAACAGGGTCAGCGGGGTATGGAGCAGGCGTTTCATGAATTAACCGTTGTCCGTATGATTCGGTGACGACAGGGCGTCTGGGTTATTCGCAGGCCTTGAGCGACATGTCGAGCGACTTGATCTGGTGCGTCAGGGCACCGACCGAGATGAAGTCGACGCCGCATTCGGCGTAGTCGCGCATCGTCGAGAGCGTGATGCCGCCACTCGATTCGGTCTCGCAGCGGCCTGCGACCTTCTTCACGGCCTCGCGGGTCATCGCAGGCGTGAAATTGTCGAACATGATGCGGTCGACACCGCCCGCGGCGAATACTTCGTCGATGTCCTCCAGCGAGCGCACTTCGCACTCGATGGGAATATCCTTGCCCTTGGCCCGGAGGTATTCGCGGGCGCCGTGGATGGCTTTGCGGATGCCGCCCGCAAAGTCGATGTGGTTGTCTTTCAGCAGGATCATGTCGAAAAGCCCCATGCGGTGGTTCTCGCCGCCGCCGATCTTCACGGCCATCTTGTCCAGCACGCGCATGCCGGGTGTGGTCTTGCGCGTGTCGAGCACCCTGGTGTGCAGCCCTGCGAGGCGGTCGACGTAAACGGCGGTCTGCGTAGCCACGCCGCTCATGCGCTGCATGATGTTGAGGATGATGCGTTCGGCCTGCAGCAGCGAGCGCAGGCGTCCCGAAACGTAGAACGCCACGTCGCCGGGCTTTACGCGGTCGCCGTCGCGGAGTACCTGCTCGAATTCCATGTCGGGGTCGAGGCGATGGAAAACGACCTGCGCGATCTCAATGCCGGCGATGATTCCCTCCTGCTTGCACAGCAGGCGCATGCGGCCATGTTCGTCGGAGGGGATGCACGAGAGCGACGTGTGGTCGCCGTCGCCGATGTCCTCTTTGATGCAAAGCTCGATAAGAGCGTCTACGAATGGTTTGTATTCTGCCTTCATATCGTTACGGTTTTCGATGCAAAGTTACAAAAGAATCGTTCCCTTGTACACGGCTTTGTGGTCGAGCGTCTCGTCGCCCACGGGAATCTGCGCGTTGCGGCAGGTGAAGATCACCTCCAGGCTGCCGTTGGCGAGCCTGCCGGTGAACATCGGGATTGCGAATCCCTTGCCGGTTTGCGGGTCGTAATACGGTTTGCCGCCGATGTAGGGGATGATCGGATCGGCCGTGCTCGTCAGTTCGTAGATGCCGTCGTTGTCCGAGTCCTCGTATTTCAGTTCGGGGATAACGATATTGAGTGACATCGGCATGGACTGCGCGAAACGCACGTTGTACATCGTGAGCTTGAACAGGCCGCTGTTGTCTTCCGTAAGTTCGAAACTTATGTTGTTTGTCACAAAGGGTGTCGCCGACGGGGTCTGATTGCTGGTAATGGTGAGCGTACCCCCGAAAGTGGCCTTTTGCCGGTTGTCGTTGTCGTCTTCGGTGTTGCATGCCGCACAGGCCGCGAGGGCGAGCAGGATAAGGAGTTTTTTCATTGTGCTATTGTCGTTATAAGTTAATATTCAGTGTTATGCCGAATGTCCTGGGGCGTCCGCGCTGTACGAATTCGTTGCCGATGGACTTGAAATAAAATACGTTGTAACCCGCGTCCGCGAGGTTGCGCCCCCATATGTCGACCGAATAGTGTTTCTGTTCGAAACGCAGGGAGGCTTCGGTCAGCGCGTAAAAGGGCTGCGAGAGCGAATTCTCCTCGTTCCACCAGATGCGCCCCGCGCAACGGACACCGGCCTGCAGGACGATGTTCCCGAGCCACGGCACACCCGTGGGGATCGTCCACGCCCCGGTTGCGGCCAGCGTATGCTGCGGCGCGTAGGGCAGGTAGTTGCCCTTGTAATCGGTTTTCCCGTCGTTATAACGGACAAACCTGGCATTTGTGTATCCGTAGGCCGCATTGATGTCGAGGTTCTGCCACGGCGATACCTGCAGCGACAACTCGCCGCCGAAGCTGCGCGTGCGTCCGGCATTGGTCATCATGCGCCCGGTGGTCGTCCCTTCGGGGAAGATTGTGAGCTGCTGATCACGGCAGTCGATGTAGAAGAGCGCGAAATCGCCCCGCACGGCGCCTTCCATGCAGGAAAAGTGCCCGCCCAATTCGTAGTTCCAACTGTATTCGGGTTCGTAGCTCACGACTTTATCCGCGTCGTAGACCGTCCCGAACCCCATTTCGTTCATCATCTTCTGCTGGAGCACGTCGGAGAACATCTGCGTGTTGAACCCGCCGGCCTTGTACCCTTTGGCCACCGAAACGTAGAGGTTGTGTATCTCGTCGAAGGCATAGAGCACCGAGAATTTCGGCAGTACTTCGGTGAAATTCCGCTTGAGCGTATTGCGGATGTCGATCGACAGGGGGTAGTGCCCCGTCGTGCCGCTCACGCGGTCGGTCGCCGTGTAGCCGGTCTGCGTGGAGCTGCGGTAGCGCAGGCGGGTGTGCTCGTAGTCGAAGCGCAGGCCCGCGGTGAAGCGCCAGCGTCCGGCCGTGTAGTTCGATTCGTGGTAGAGCGCCCCGCCTGCCGAGGGGTTGCGGAAGCGGCTGCCCAGCAGCAGCTCGTCGTTGTCCCATGCGTCGTAGGTGTATTGCGGGTCGTGTTCGTTGGCGTTGCTGAGTATCAGCTCCTCGATGCCGGTCTGCTTGAAATGCACCGGGGCGTTCATCACGCCGTGGCGGTAGAATCCGAATGCGCCCAGCAGCCAGCGGTACGCCCCCCGTTCGTGCGAGCGGAATACGATGTCCTCGGTGAGGGTGTGTTCCGTACGCGCCTGTTTGAGCGTGAAATACGAAAGGGGCAGGAAATCCTGGTCGAGGATCATCTCGTCGTCGGAATACTGGTAGCTGGTGATCGAGGCCACCGAGAAACTGCCGGCGTCGTAGCGCACCGTGAGCCCGTCGCTGAGGGTTGTGCGGCGGTAGGAGCACGGGTCGTTGTAGCGGATCTCGCCCGGGCGGATGACCGTCTGCCCGTCGTGCACGATTTCCTCGCCGACGTAGGCATAGGGATACCCGCCCTGTTCGAGCACCGAGAAGGAGAGCGTATTGTCGATCCTCAATCCCGCACGGTTGCGCCACTGCGCCTTCCAGCGTCCGCCGCCCATCCGCTCCCAGTCGCATTTCTCGCCCGTTGCGAGGTTCTCGAAGAATCCGCCCGTATGCGTGTAATAGCCCGTCACGGCCATGCCCAGGTCGGGGTTTATCCTGTAATAGGACGAAGCCCTGAACCGGTAGCTGTCGCCGCTGCCGTATTCGGCGCTCAGGCGGACACCCTCGTACGCGAGCGGCGAGAGCGTGTATACGTTGATGACGCCGCCCATCGTGTTGCGCCCGTAGAGCGTCGACTGCGGGCCCCGCAGCACTTCGATGCGCTCTGCGTCGGCCAGCTCCATGTCGTAATTGTCCTTGTTCAGCACCGGAACGTTGTCGATGTTGAGCCCCATGACCGGCTGGTCGATCCGTGCCCCGAGCCCGCGGACGTAGATCGACGAGGTCATGCGCGATCCGTAGTCGGGGACGTAGAAGTTGGGGACGTTCTGCGAGAGGTTTTTCAGGGCGTCGACATGCCCCCGTTCGATGGCGCGGCTGCCGACGATGGCTGCTGCCACGGGCTGCGAGCGCAGCACCATGCCCTGCTTGATGGCCGTTACCTGCACCTTGTCCACCACGATCACCGTGTCGACAGCCGTGGGGTCGGCCTCGCCTGCGTTCGCAAACTCCCCGGTTGCCGTGCCCCCTTCCGTTTCCGTCTGTCCGCCGTTCCCGTCCAGCCTTGCGGCCGCAGTGATTTCTCCGGTCTGCATCCGTTCTCCGGCGGCCGCATGTCCCGCCGCGGTTCCCGCTGCCGGGAGTGGCGCAGACGAATGCCTTCCCGCAGCAGCCGACAGGAGCGGCAGTAGCAGGAGTGCTATGAACAGTTGTTTGCAGTGCACGATAAGACGTTTAATTCAGCTGCAAAGTAACGGAATTATTTCGGAAGCTGCAATCCTAATTTGTGAGGAGGCGTTCAGAGCTCGTCGACCGCGACATATCCGGCCGTCATGGCGTAGATCGCCAGCCCGGCCACCGAGCGAATGCCCAGCTTTTCCATGATGTTGCGGCGGTGGGAGATGACCGTCGTCAGCCCGATTTGCAGGCGGTCTGCGATCTCCTTGTTCATATAGCCCCGGGCGATGAGGGCCAGTACCTCGGTCTCGCGTCCCGTGAGCTGTACGCCGGCGGGGTAAGCGGCGCCCCCGATGTCGTGTTCGTGGTGGTGCGCCCCGCGGTGCATACGCAGGATATCGCGTACGACGGTCTCTTCGCTGGTGCAGACGTCGATTCTGTGCATGTCCGCATAGGCCGGCTGCGGCTGCCCGTTGCAAAGCAGGATCGTCTTGTGGCGCAGCGGGCGGAAATACGAACTGTGCGTGACGAACAGCTGTGCCGCGACGAAGAAGTGGAAGAACCGTTCCGGGGCTGCCTCCGCGAATGCTTCGAAATCGCCGAAAAGCTCCACGTCGGCCATCGGGATGATCTTTTCCAGGATGGCTTTCAGCCCGACGCCCATCAGGACGTTGGGGGCTACGACGGCTATGGCGGGGCGCTGCTGCATCGGTTTATTCGTGGTGGTAGGGTTCGTTGTTGAGGATGGTGAAGGCCCGGTATATCTGTTCGGCGAAGATCGCCCGCACGATCTGGTGCGAGAAGGTCATGCGCGAGAGCGACAGTTTCGCATCGGCGCGCCTGTAAACCTCGTCCGAGAACCCGTAGGGGCCGCCGATCACCAGTACCAGGCGTTTCACGCCGCTGTTCATCCGTTTCTGAAGCCAGTAGGCGAATTCCACCGAGCGCATCTCCTCGCCCCGCTCGTCGAGCAGTACGACGTAGTCGCCGTCCGTTGTCTGGCGCAGGATGGCCTCGCCTTCGGCCGTACGCTGTTGTTTTACCGTGAGGTTCCTGGTGTTTCGGACGTCGGGCAGGGCCGTGACCGCGAACCTGCAGTAGAAATTCACACGCCGGGCGTACATCTCGACCAGCGCTGCGACCTCCTTCGAATCGGTTTTACCTATGACGATCAGTTCGACGGTCATTGCCTACAAATCCGAATTCCACTCGCCGTCGGCATCCGCACAGATCACCGGGCGCGACTTCTCCACCGACTTGAGCCACTCATAGGCTTTGTACATGTTGTATCCGTTGCCCGATTCGCCGCCCAGCGCGAATGCGATGACGCACGAATGGTTGCGCGAACGGTAGTACATCGCCTTCACGCGTTCGAGGTATTCGTCCGCCAGCGACGGGTCGTTCGACGGCGTGCCGCCGACCTTCCGGTCGTCACGCTTTTCGGGTGCGTTGATGTTGGCGCAGTCGATGACGTAGAGCCCCAGCTCATCGCACAGGTCGTAGAACCACCCCGGCTGCGGATAGTCGGGGCATATCGTATTGTTGCCCTTGGCCTTGAGCGTTTTCAGCTCCGCGAGGGTCGTCTTGCGGTCGGCAGCGGCGTTGTACCCGGCCTTGGCCAGTTTCAGCTCCTTGTCGAAGCGCATGAGGCGCCCGTCGACGAGCTCCGTCTTGCCGAAGCCGATCTTCAGCGGCATGTATTCGCGGTAAGCCCCGTCGCGGCGCGTGAAGAGCATCACCTTGTAGAGCGGCGGGTTCTTGGCGCCCGGCTCCCACCTGTTGGCGTTGGTGCCGTAGATGAAGGGCGTGAAGCACACGGTGTCGGTCGAACGCCCGGGGATCGTGACCTCCTGCATGTTGAACTCGAGCAGCTTGCCCTGCGGCGAGTAGATGTCGTAGCCTACGGTCACGGGTTCGTCGTAGTTGAAACCGTTCTGCGCGACGATCGCCAGCTCCAGCACGCCGAATTTGCGTGTCGAGTCGGGCACGAGCGCGATCTCGAAATCGCGGATCGAACGTTTGGTCTGCGTGTAAAGGTAACAGTTCTCGAAAGCCTTGCGCGAGGCGGGGACGGCGTTGATCCGGTCGGCGGCACTGCGGCGCAACGTCAGCGCGATGGCGTTCTTGCCTTCGCGGATGTAGGGCGTCAATGCGAATTCGGCGGGCGTCGAAGGGTCTTCGACTTCGGCCACCTTGCTGTCGTTGACCGTGAGGGTGTAGGCCGTGCCTATGTTTTCCAGATGCAGGTAGACGACCCCGTCCGTCCACACGTAGGGTATTTCGACCACCTGCCCGACGGCAACCGCGTCGCCCGATGCGGCGAACGGTTCGGGCGTGTAGGCCATATATGCGTCGGCGCCCGCTAAGTTGCGGGCATCGGCGTCATGGCGCTTGTCGTAGGGAATGACCTCCGTGCGGTAAATGCGGCCCCCTTCGACGGGGCGGAGCGCTACCGGGGTTTCGGGCTCGGGGATCAGCAGGTCGTATGCCTCCTGCGCCCGGGTGCCTGCGGCGCAGAGGATGGCCGTCGTCAGCAGTATCGTACGTTTCATGCGTGTGTTCTTAATATAGGTTAGGCAAAGGTACTTTTTTTTTGCCAAATCGCAAATAATGGATATCTTTGTAAGTTCGAAAAAGAGCCGTTAAAGGCATAGATAAAATTGATCATATGAAAACGCAGAGAATCGTAGAAATTCTGAAGTCGGGCGTCGTGGACACCGACATTGTCGTCAAGGGATGGGTGCGCACCAAGCGCGGGAACAAGAATGTGGCGTTCATCGCCCTGAACGACGGATCGTGCGTTGCGAACATACAGGTGGTCGTCGATCTTTCGAAATTCGGCGAAGAAGAGCTCAAACCCATCACTACGGGTGCCTGCATCCGCGTCGACGGACGGCTCGTGGAGTCGCTCGGGTCAGGGCAGCGGGTCGAGGTGCAGGCCGCGAAGATCGAGGTGTACGGCACGGCCGACCCCGAAACCTATCCCCTCCAGAAGAAGGGGCACTCGCTGGAGTTCCTGCGCGAAATCGCCTACCTGCGTCCGCGAACCAATACCTTCGGTGCCGTGTTGCGCATCCGCCACGCCATGGCGTATGCCATCCACGAGTATTTCAACAAACAGGGCTTCTATTATTTCCATACGCCGCTCATCACGGCTTCGGACTGCGAGGGCGCGGGCGCCATGTTCCAGGTGACGACCCTCGACCTGAACGATGTCCCCAAGACCGATGAGGGCAAGGTCGACTATGCGCAGGATTTCTTCGGCAAGTCGTGCAACCTGACCGTCTCGGGCCAGCTCGAAGGCGAACTGGGGGCCCTGTCGCTGGGACGTATCTATACGTTCGGCCCCACGTTCCGCGCCGAGAACTCGAACACCCCGCGCCATGCGTCGGAGTTCTGGATGATCGAGCCCGAGGCTGCCTTCTACGAACTGGAAGACAACATGGAACTGGCCGAGGATTTCCTCAAGTACCTGATCCGGTATGCGCTGGATAACTGTGCCGAAGACCTCGAGTTCATGAACAAGATGTGGGACAAGGGTTTGCTGGAACGTCTGAACTTCGTGCTGCACAACGATTTCAAGCGCCTCGACTACACCGAGGGCGTCGAGATACTGAAGGCTTCGGGCCGCAAGTTCGAATTCCCCTGCGACTGGGGGTGCGACCTGCAGTCCGAGCACGAGCGTTACCTCGTGGAGGAGCATTTCAAGCGCCCGGTCATCCTGATCAACTACCCCAAGGATATCAAGGCCTTCTACATGAAGCAGAACGACGACGGCAAGACGGTACGCGCTATGGACGTATTATTCCCCGGAATCGGCGAAATCATCGGCGGTTCGGAGCGCGAGGCCGATTATGGCAAGCTTCATGCAAGGGTGCAGGAGCTCGGTATGAACGAAAAGGAACTCTGGTGGTATTTGGATACCCGCCGCTGGGGTTCGGCCCCGCACTCCGGCTTCGGCCTGGGCTTCGACCGGTTGCTGCTTTTCGTGACGGGCATGACCAATATCCGTGACGTGCAGCCTTTCCCGCGCACGCCGAAGAACGCCGAGTTTTAAAACCACCTGGGAAGGCTGTTTCGTACCGGCTGCATAACCCGAACTCGAGCATTTTCCTGTCCGGGCTGTGCGGCGCAAGTCCCGAAATCCCGCTTTTCCATACGATTTTCCGGCTGCGGCCGTTTGTGTTGTATACTAACCCCCAAGAAGAAACCAAATTCGGAATCTCTAATTCTTAATTTGGAAAAAGTATGGCTATTAATCAGAAACAGGTACTGTCGCTTCAGCAGAAGCTCTCGCCCCAGCAGATTCAGATGATCAAGTTGCTGGAGCTGCCCACCGTGCAGCTCGAACAGCGTATCAAACAGGAGATCGAAGACAATATCGTGCTGGAGGAAGAGGATCGTGCTGCCGAGGACGAGGAACAGCCCCAGCAGATTTCGGTCGACGAGTATTTGCGTGAAGACGACACCCCTTCCTATAAAAGCCGTATCAATAACTACTCGAAGGACGACAAGCAGCGCCCGGTCTTCCTGACCGAGGGACGGTCGTTGCAGGAGTACCTGATCGAGCAGCTGGGGTTCCGCAACCTTTCCGAGCGCGAGATGAAACTGGCCGTATACCTGGTCGGGAGCATCGACGAGGACGGTTACCTGCGCCGCGACCTGGAGTCCGTGGCCGACGACATCGCCTTCACGGTCGGGATCGAGACCTCGGCCGAGGAGCTGGAGAAACTGCTCGGCATCATCCATGAACTGGAACCCGCCGGCATAGGCGCCCGCAATCTCCAGGAGTGCCTGTTGCTGCAAATGGCGCAGATCCCTGTCAATTCGCGGCCCCGCCGGCTGGCGCGCAAGATACTGACTGCCTATTTCGACGAGTTTGTCAAGAAGCATTACGAAAAACTGATGTCGCGCCTGCAGGTTTCCGAGGACGATTTCCGCGAGGCCATCGCCGAGATCAGGCACCTGTCGCCCAAGCCCGGCAACCTCTATGCCGAGGGCGGAACCGACACGACGCCCTACATCATCCCCGACTTCATCCTCGACTATCAGGACGGGCATTTCCAGCTGTCGCTCAATTCGTATAACGTCCCCGAGGTGCGCGTCAACCGCCGCTATATGGACATGATCCGCGAAATGGTCGGTGCCGACGGCCTTGTCCGCGAGAAGGACAAGGAGGCGATCCAGTTCGTGAAGAACAAGATCGACTCGGCCAAATGGTTCATCTCGGCCATCAAACAGCGCCACGATACGCTTATGCGTACGATGCAGACCATTCTGGACTACCAGCAGGAATATTTCAAGGACGGCGACAAGTCGAAACTGCGGCCGATGATCCTCAAGGACATCGCCGACCGCACGGGGCTGGATGTGTCGACCATCTCGCGCGTGGTGAACAGCAAGTACGTGCAGACGCAGTTCGGCATCATACTTCTGAAGTCGCTCTTCTCGGAGGCGATGCAGACCGACAGCGGCGAGGAGGTGTCGAGTTACGAGATCAAGAATATCCTGCAGGAGTGTATCGACGACGAGGACAAGCGCCATCCGCTGACGGACGAGACGCTGATGGACATCCTCAACGGCAAGGGTTACCGCATCGCCCGGCGCACGGTGGCCAAATACCGCGAGATGCTGGGTATTCCCGTCGCCCGGCTCCGCAAACAGATATAGCGAAGTTTTGACCCGGCGGCTTCGCGTACGCCCTTTTACCGGACGGCCGTGCTGCCGGAAATATGCCTTCCCGCCGGATGGACAATTGCCGGACAGCTGCGGGGCGGGAGGCCGTGATAAATTTGAATGATGTATAAGAAACTTTCGAACGGAATATCGTGGGTGCTGCACCCGTTCCTGCTGCCCCTCTACCTGATCGTCGTGCTGCTGACGCTCACCGTTTTCGCGCATTATCCCGCCAATGTGAAGTTCTACCTGCTGTGGGTTGTCGTGCTCTATGCGATGATCATCCCCCTGCTGGCGTTGGGCGTGCTGCGCTCATTGGGACGCATTTCCGACTTTAAGGTGGACAACCGGCGCGAGCGGCTGCTGCCGCTGCTGGTCGGGGCCGTCTGCTACGTGCTTTGCGCCATCACCATCGCCAAGATCCCGTCGGCGATCTTCCTGCGCAAGTTCATGATCGCCGCGGCGTGCTGCGAAGTGCTCTGCTTCGTCGTGTCGTTCTACTGGAAGATCAGCCTGCACCTTACGGCCATGGGCGCTGCCGTGGCGCTGCTGGTGGTGATGAACGTTGCGGGCGTAGGCAACATGATGGTGCCGCTGATGGTCGCCATTCTCTGTGCGGGTGCACTGGCCTCCGCACGCCTTTACCTGGGCTGCCATAACGGACAGCAGGTGCTTGCGGGTTTCTGCGGCGGCTTTGCCGTCGCGACGCTGGCTGTGCTGTTCCTGTAATCCGTTTTCGGGCCGGATATGCTTCCGATGCGGGTCTCCGCACGAATCCCTCCTCGGCACGATACCCTTCGCACACGGATAATTCGCGCACGGACAATAAAAAATCCCGGGCTTCCTTGCCAGAAGCCCGGGATTTCCCATACTTAATACTTGGCTGCCGGTTATACGCAACCCTGCGCCAGCATGGCGTTGGCGACCTTCATGAAGCCTCCGATGTTGGCTCCGACTACGTAGTTGATGTAGCCGTCGGGCTGGGTGCCGTACTGCACGCATACCGAGTGGATGTTCACCATGATCGAGCGGAGTTTTGCGTCGACCTCTTCGGGCGACCAGGTGATACGCATCGAGTTCTGCGTCATTTCGAGCCCCGAGGTCGCAACGCCGCCGGCATTGGCAGCCTTGCCCGGGGCGAAGAGCAGCTTGTGCTGCTGGAAGATGCGGATGGCATCGGGGGTCGAGGGCATGTTCGCCCCTTCGGCTACGCAGATGCAGCCGTTGTCCACGAGTGCCTGCGCCTGGTCTCCGTTCAGCTCGTTCTGCGTGGCGCACGGCATGGCGATGTCGCACTTCACGCCCCACGGGCGCTCGCCGGGGTAGTACTTGGCCGACGGATAGCGGTCGGCGTACTCCTTGATACGTCCGCGGAAGATATTTTTCAATTCCATTACATATTCCAGTTTTGCCTCGTCGATGCCTTCGGGGTCGTGGATGTAACCCGACGAATCGGAGAGCGTCACGACCTTCGCACCGAGTTGCGTCGCCTTCTGGCAGGCATACTGTGCCACGTTGCCCGATCCCGAGATGCAGACGGTCTTGCCTTTGAACGACTCCTTGCGCGTGGCGAGCATCTCCTGTGCGAAGTAGCAGGTGCCGTAGCCCGTCGCTTCGGGGCGCAGCGGGCTGCCGCCCCAGTCGCGTCCCTTGCCGGTGAGCGTTCCCGTGAATTCGTCGCGCAGGCGCTTGTACTGCCCGAACATGAAGCCTATCTCACGGCCGCCGACGCCGATGTCGCCTGCCGGGACGTCGGTGTCCTGTCCGATGTGGCGCTGCAATTCGGTCATGAACGACTGGCAGAATTTCATCACCTCGTTGTCCGAGCGCCCCTTGGGGTTGAAATCCGAACCGCCCTTGCCGCCGCCCATCGGCAGCGTCGTGAGGCTGTTCTTGAAGGTCTGTTCGAAGGCGAGGAACTTCAGGATCGACAGGTTGACCGAAGGGTGGAAGCGGATGCCGCCCTTGTAGGGGCCGATGGCGCTGTTCATCTGCACGCGGTAGCCGCGGTTGATCTCGATCTCGCCTTTGTCGTTGAGCCAGGGCACACGGAAAATGATGACGCGCTCGGGTTCCGCAATGCGTTCCAGAACTTTCATTTTCTGCAATACGGGGCTCGCCACGATGTGGGGAGCCAGCGATTCGGCGACCTCGCGGACGGCCTGGTGGAATTCCGGCTCATTGGGATTGCGGAGGGTTAGTTGCGCCATGAAATCTTCGACGTACTGATGTGCTTGCTCGTTCATAGTCAATCTGTGTTTAAGGGTTTATGGAATCTGTTCGGTGGTAAAAATAATGTATCTGTTCGAGTTTTGCAAGTTCTTTAAGAAATTGCTAAAATATTTTACTTATGCCGTTTGCGACTTCTGCACCCCATCTGCTTACTGTCCGGGGGAGTGCGGGGAGCGATCGGTAAATATCCGTAATAAAAAATGACAGATCCGCCGTGAATCTGTCATTTAAAAAAAATTATGATTTTTTTTCAACTATTTCGTGTTTTCTGCCGTCCCCTTGCTGAATTCGAATCCGATGTATACGTTCTTGTACTGTTCGAGCAGGGCGACGACGGTCTCCATCGACGAGATTTTGCTGCCGTAGGATTTGATGATCTCGATGAGCTTGCCCACCGGGAAGACCAGTACCATCTTCGTCCCGCTGAGGTAGACGTGCCCCGGAACCTCGCCCAGGTCGAGCTTTTCCTTGCCGAGCTTCTCCTTGGCGAATTTCATCGCGGCTACATGGGTCGAGGGGTCGAACGTATAGGTGCCCGACAATTTGTAATTGCCCATTTGGGTACTGAATGCGCCGTCTTTGCCGAATGTGACCGAACCTGCGCCGGGCTTGATGCCCACCGTTTGGTAGACCTTGTCGAGCTGGCTCTTGACGGTACCTTCGAGCGCCGATCCTCCGAGCTGGCTCAGCAGGTCGTTGCCTTCGAATTTCACGCCCGGAGCGGAGTAGTTCCACGTCCCGACCAGCGCATATTGGGTCAGTTTGCCGCCTGTCGCCTTGTCTGCGGCCTCCGTCGCGGCCTTTTTCAGTGCTTCCTGCCAGTCCTGTGCCGATGCGGCGCCGCCTGCGAGCAGCAGTGCCGCGGCGACGGACAAAAGGGTTTTCTTCATTTGGATTTTATTGGTATTTACGGTTTACAGTGTTTCGAGTTCCTTGAGCCATACGGCTGCCGAGGCGTCCGAAGGCATACGCCAGTCGCCCCGGGGCGACAGGGCCACCGAACCGACCTTCGGGCCGTCGGGCATTGCCGAGCGCTTGAACTGCTGCGAGAAGAAGCGGCGGAAGAATACCTCCAGCCATTTCCGGATCGCAGCATGGTCATAACTTCCGCGGAATGCCTGTTCGGCCAGGAACAGGATCTTCGCCGGACGATAACCTCCGCGGATGAAATTGTAGAGGAAGAAATCGTGCAGCTCGTAAGGGCCTACCAGGTCTTCGGTCTTCTGGCTGATCCTGCCGTCCTTGTCCGCCGGCAGCAATTCCGGGCTGACCGGCGTGTCGATGATGTCGAGCAGCGTGGCGCGGGCCGCCGCATCCGACTCGGTGTCGGCCACCCATTTTACCAGATGGCGCACCAGCGTCTTGGGCACCGAGGCGTTCACGCCGTACATCGACATCTGGTCGCCGTTGTAAGTCGCCCATCCCAGGGCCAGCTCGCTCAGGTCGCCCGTGCCGACCACCAGTCCGCCCTCCATGTTGGCGACATCCATCAGTATCTGCGTGCGTTCGCGTGCCTGGCTGTTCTCGTAGGCCGCCGAGCGGTCTTCGGGGTCGAGCCCTATGTCCCTGAAATGTTGCAGGCAGGCGTCGCGGATCGGGATTTCGCGCACGGTGACGCCCAGGCTGCGCATCAACTCCAGCGCATTGTTGTAGGTGCGATCCGTGGTGCCGAACCCGGGCATCGTGATGCCGATGATCCCCGTGCGGTCGAGTTGCAGCTTGTCGAACGTGCGTACCGCCACGAGCAGAGCCAGCGTCGAGTCGAGCCCGCCCGAGATGCCGACCACGGCCTTTTCGCAGCGCGTGTGTACCAGCCGCTTGGCCAGCCCGTGCGACTGTATCTGGAAGATCTCCTCGCAGCGCTGGCTGCGGTGCGCTTCGTCCTGCGGCACGAACGGCATCGGGTCGATGTCGCGGTCGAGCGCCGCCGCGCGCAGCCCTTCGGGGATTTCCATTTCGATCACGGTGTTCTCCGCCGCGCCTTCATTCACGCGGAACGAGGTGTTCCTGAGGCGTTCGAATTCCAGCCGCTCGATGTCGAGGTCGGCCACCACCAACTGCTCTTCGAGCACGAAACGCTTCGCTTCGCGCAGGATCTTTCCGTTTTCGGCGATGATGCCGTTCCCGGCGAATACCAGGTCGGTCGATGATTCGCCGAAGCCGGCCGAGCAGTAGACATAACCCCCTATCGTGCGTGCTGACTGTTGCGCTACGAGCTGCCGCAGGTAGGCGTGCTTGCCGACGGCCTCGGGCGATGCCGAGAGGTTGAAGATCACCTTCGCGCCGCTGAGTGCCATGTGCGACGAGGGCGGCACTGCCGTCCAGAGGTCTTCGCACAGTTCCACGCCGAACTCCGTGCCGTTGACCTCGAACGTGAGGCCTGCGCCGAAATCCGCAGCCTGCCCCGCGACGGGGATCGTCTCTTCGGAGATGCCTGCGCCCGATGCGAACCAGCGGTTCTCGTAGAATTCCGTATAGTCGGGGATATAGGTTTTGGGGACGACGCCCAGTATGCGCCCTTGCGTGAAGACCACGGCGCAGTTGTAGAGCGTCTGAGCGTGGCGCAGCGGGGCTCCCGCGATGAGCGTCAGCGGCAACTTGCGCGTGTCGCGTACCAGCCTTGCTAACGCCTCGTCGGCCGCGTCGAGCAGTGCGGGTTGCAGCAGCAGGTCGCCGCAGGTGTAGGCCGTCAGGGCCAACTCGGGGAACGCGACGATCTCCACGCCCCGCTGTGCCGCCTCGTCGGCCATAGCGGCCATGCGCTCCGCATTGAAATCGCAGTCGCCGACCCGTACGTGCGGCACGGCTGCCGCCACTTTCAGAAAACCGAAGCTATCCATATATACGTTATGTTATTCCGCCCACAACTGCGCCAGGTTCAGGATCACCTGCTCTGCCTTGTGCATCGTGGTGAGCGAGCAATATTCGAATTTGCCGTGGAAGTTCATGCCCCCCGTGAAGAGGTTGGGGCAGGGCAGCCCCATGAACGACAGGCGTGCGCCGTCCGTACCGCCGCGTATGGGGCGTACGATCGGGTTCACGCCGGCCATTTCCATGGCCTTGAGCGCCTTGTCGATCACCTGCGGGTGCGGCTCGACCATCTTGCGCATGTTGAAATACTGGTCTTTGAGCGTCAGGGTCAGCACCCCGTCGCCGTATTTCTTCTTCAAAAGGTCGACGCAGGCCCACATGAATACCTTTTTCTGCTCGAATTTCTCCGCATCGTGGTCGCGGATGATATAGCTGACCGAGGCTTTCTCGACCGTGCCGTTCAGCCCTACGCAGTGGTAGAACCCTTCGTATCCTTCGGTGTACTGCGGACGTTCGGCGGCCGGCAGCAGCCCTTGCAGTTCGCACGCCACGTCGAGCGCATTGACCATCTTGTTCTTGGCGTATCCCGGGTGGACGTTGCGTCCCTGAATGTCGATTTTGGCGCTTGCGGCGTTGAAGTTCTCGTATTCCAGCTCACCCTCCATGCCGCCGTCGACCGTGTAGGCGAAGTCGGCGCCGAAGGCCCTGACGTCGAAGAAATCGACCCCGCGGCCCACCTCCTCGTCGGGCGTGAAGCCGATGCGGATTTTGCCGTGTTTGATCTCGGGGTGTGCGAGCAGGTACTCGGCGGCGGTCATGATTTCCGCCACGCCCGCCTTGTCGTCGGCACCCAGCAGCGTCGTGCCGTCGGTATGGATCAGCGTGTGCCCCTTGAAGAACTCCAGCTCGGGGAAATCCGCGACCCGCATCGTCAGCTGGCCGTTCAGTGCGATGTCGCAGCCGTCGTACTCCTCGATGACGCGGGGTTTGACGTCCTTGCCGCTCATGTCGGGCGAGGTGTCCACATGGGCGATGAACCCGATCACCGGGGCATTCTCGCAACCCGGCGTCGCAGGGACGGTGCCCATCACGTAACCGTACTGATCCATCGAGACCTCGGTCATGCCCAATGCCTCCATTTCGTCGCGCAGGGCGGCCAGCAGTACTTTCTGTTTTTCGGTCGAAGGGAACGTCGTGCTCTCCTCCGACGACTGGGTGTCGTAGGAGACGTATTTCAGGAATCTTTCTTTGAGGTTCATGGTGTTGTGTTGTTTATGGGGTTACTATTGTGGCTGTCGAGCCGTTGACGATTGCTATGGAATGCGTGCCGTCGGGGTTTACCACGACCGACGTGTTGCCGCACGGGGACATGACGACCGCATGCCCTCCGTCGGGCGTGACGGCGACGGCGGGGTAGGAAGAGCCGGTGACGGATATGCTCGTCCCCGCCCTGCTCTGCCGTTGCGGGTTGCCGGCTGCTGCCGGGTTCTCCATACCGTTTCGCTGCACGACGGCCAGCGAGGCGCAGCCCTGCAGCAATGCCGCGGCGGCGAGGAGTATGATTCCGTTTTTCATGCGGTGCTGTGTTTCCTATTCTTCTTTCCTGGCCCGGAGCGTGTGCCATGCGAAATAGCCGATCAGTACGAGGTACATCGCCAGCCCCGTCCACTCGGCGGCGTTCGAGGCCGCCCAGCCGCTCAGGAACCAGTCCACCTCGGCGAATTTCAAGAGGGCGCTCACCACGCCCATCAGCGCGCCGCCGGCGATGAAGCCCGAGGCGATGAGCGTTCCGCGGTCGAAACGCGCCTTGTTGAGCCCCTCGTCCTTCGAGCGGTTCGATACGAACCATGCCACCAGGCCGCCCACGACCAGCGGTGCGTTCAGCTCCATCGGGATGAACATGCCCAGCGCGAATGCGAGGGCCGGGACACCGATCGAGGTCAGCACCAGCGCCAGTGCCGCGCCGCAGAAGTAGAGCATCCACGGGGTCTGCCCGCCCGTCATCAGGGGTTGTATCACGGCGGCCATGGCGTTGGCCTGCGGGGCTACGAGGGCGCCTTCGCCCACGAACCCGTACGATTTGTTGAGGATGATCATCACCCCGGCTACGGTCGCCGCAGCAACGAACGTGCCGAGGAATTTCCAGGCCTCCTGCTTGCGGGGCGTCGTGCCGAGCCAGTAACCGATCTTCAGGTCGGTGATGAACCCTCCGGCCATCGAGAGCGCCGTGCAGACCACGCCGCCGATGATCAGCGCCGCCGTCATGCCCGTCGTGCCGCTCAGCCCGACGCTCACCAATACCAGCGACGAGAGGATCAGCGTCATCAGCGTCATGCCCGACACGGGGTTCGTGCCGACGATGGCGATGGCGTTGGCCGCCACGGTCGTGAAGAGGAACGAGATGACGAAGACGATCAGGATGGCCGTGACGGATTGTACCCAGCCGTCCAGCAGCCCGAAGTGGAAGAATACGAAGACCGAGATGAGCGTGGCGATCAGGATCGTGAGGATCCGCTTCATCGTCAGGTCGCGCTGCGTGCGTTCTACCGCAGCCGGGGCAGTTTTGTTGCCCCCCCCCAATTCCGATACGGCCAGCCCTACGGCCTGGCGGATGATCTTCGATTGCTTGACGATGCCGATGATGCCCGCCATGGCGATGCCTCCGATGCCGAGCGGTTTGCCGATGAAGGCGAAGAGGTTTTCGGCCGTGAAGATGCTGCCGGGGTCGGCGAGGATGTCGGCGCGCGTCACGCCCAGCAGCGAGGCCAGCGCCGCGGGGTCGATCGTGTCGGCCAGCGACCCTACGAGCGGTACGACGAGGAACCACACCAGGCACGAACCCGCCGTGATGATCATGGCGTATTTCAATCCGATGATGTAGCCCAGGCCCAATACGGCGGCCGACGTGTTGAGCGAGAATACCACCTTGAACTTGTCGGCTGCCACCTGTCCCCACGCACAGATGCGCGTCGATACCGACTCCGTCCACATGCCGAACGTGCCTACCGCGAAGTCGTAGAGGCCGCCTATGAGACCCGCCACGGCCAGCAGTTTGGCCTGGTTGCCGCCCTTCTCGCCCGAGATCAGCACCTCGGTCGTGGCCGTAGCCTCGGGGAAGGGGTATTTCCCGTGCATCTCCTTGACGAAATATTTGCGGAACGGGATCAGCAGCACGATGCCCAGCAGCCCGCCGAAGAGCGACGAGAGAAACACCTGGTAAAATGCCGCGTCGAGCCCGAGGATGTAGAGCGCCGGGAGGGTGAAGATGGCACCCGCGACGATCACGCCCGACGAGGCGCCGATCGACTGGATGATGACGTTCTGTCCCAGCATGTTCCTCTTACCCATCACGTTGCCCATGCCGACGGCGATGATGGCGATCGGGATCGCCGCTTCGAATACCTGCCCGACCTTCAGGCCGAGGAAGGCCGCGGCGGCCGAGAAGACGATGGCCATGACGATACCCATCGTGACCGAGTAGGGCGTCACCTCCCTGGGCGACGACGAGGCGGGCATGATGGGCGTGTACTCTTCGCCCGGTTTGAGTTCTCGGTAAGCGTTCTCGGGCAATGACGTAAGTTGTTTTTCCTGTTCCATTTATTGAGGTTCTTTGATGTACTTGTCCAGGTCTTTGAGAATGTAGTAGCGGTTCAGCGACGCCGGGGCTTTCTTTGCGTCGAGATAACTGTATATCGCGCCGACGGCAGCCGCGAGGCGCAGCCGTTCCGCGTGCTGCTCCGATGCGGCCACCATGTCGAAGAGCAGTTCGGCGAACTTGTCCAGTTCCTGGTCGCCGAACCCGTATTCGTCCGTAAGCCGGCCGATGAAATCCGCCTCATCCAGCAACGTGTCGATGTCGATGTCCAGTTTCTCGGCCAGCTCCGTCTTGGCCGTCGTCCGTATCTGCTCCGGGGAGGCCGATTGTCTCATCAGCCCGATTTTGGCCATCAGGGCGGCGATCAGCTCCCCGATCCTGTTGATCTCCCGTAAGATATAATCTTCCATGTCCTTAGCGGTTGTCGCCGCTGCCCGAGATGATGTGGCGTTGCATGCGCGAGCGGAGTTTGTCGACGTTCATCTGCGCCACGTCGTCCAGTTCGTACCCCAGGTCGCGGGCGAGCGTCGCGCAGTACCACAATACGTCGCCGATCTCCTTGACGATCTCCAGCCGCTTCTCGTCCGTGAACTCCTCGTGGGCGTCGCGGATGACCTTTTTGACCTTGTCGGCCACTTCGCCCGCCTCGCCCGTAAGCCCGAGCGTGGGGTAGATGATGCGACGATTTTCGGGATAGATTGCCGTTTCGAGTGCGTGCTGCTGGTATTCGTTGAGTGTCATGGTTTTGATTTTGAGCGTGAATATTGGGTGCTACCGAGGGCAAAAATAGCAAAATAATTTAAAAATACGCATAAAAAAGCCCCTGTTCCTATGGAACAAGGGGCAAAGGATTTTTTGAGGGGGGGGCTGTACGGGCATTCCGTTGCCGGACATTGCCGAGTGCCGCATGCCGGCTGGCAGTGGAGGCCGGACGGTCTGCTGCCGTCCGCGGCCGTGCCGGGGTACGGGTTCAGCGCCGGCGCCGGCTGTGTGGGCCCCGGCATGATTGCCGTCCGCACGGCATTTCCCGTTATTTCAGCCTGCGGAGTTTGCGGTCTGCGTCGGTAGCCTCGCGTATGGAGATTGCAAAGCCGCCGCCGCGCGCCATCTCCACGTCGAGTTCCGTGCGTTGTCCGACCTTCCCGGTGCGGATGACATACGCCTGCGGATTGGTCTGGTAATCGGCATCGGGGGCATCGGCGTAGAGTGTCGCCACGTACTCCTTGCCGGGATCGAGGTAGTCGAACGGGAGCGTCACCGTACGTCGGTTCTCGTCCGTCACGCCGCCCACGAACCACGCGCCCGTGCCTTTGGCCTTGCGCGCCACGACGATGTAGTCGCCCGGTTCGGCCAACAGGTAGCGGCTCTCTTCCCAGTCGAGTGCGACGTCCTCGATGAAACGGAACGCATCCATGTATTTCTCATAGTGCTCGGGCAGGTCTGCCGCCATCTGCAGCGGCGAGTACATCGTCACGTACAACGCCAGCTGGTTGGCGAGCGTCGCGTTGACGTGCGAGTGGTTGCCGGGGTTGACCTCCGCGACGTCCATCACGAAGATGCCGGGCGTGTAGTCCATCGGGCCGCCCTGCAGGCGCGTGAAGGGCAGGATCGTCACATGGTGGGGCTTCGAGCCGCCGAACGCCTGGTACTCCGTGCCGCGTGCCGACTCGTTGCCGATCAGGTTGGGGTAGGTGCGGCAGAGGCCCGTCGGGCGCACCGCCTCGTGGGCGTTGACCATGATCTTGTGGTCGGCGGCCCGGCGGACGGCATAGAGGTAGTGGTTGTTCATCCACTGCCCGTAATGGTGCTCGCCGCGGGGCAGGATGTCGCCCACGTACCCGCTCTTGACCGAGTTGTACCCGTATTTGTCCATCAGGCGGTAGGCCGCTTCCATGTGGCGTTCGTAGTTGCGCACCGAAGCCGACGTTTCATGGTGCATCATCAGCCGGATGCCTTTCCCGTGCGCATATTCGTTCAGTGCGGCGATGTCGAAATCGGGGTAGGGGGTCACGAAATCGAAGACGTAATCCTTCGTGTGCCCGAACCAGTCCTCCCAGCCGACGTTCCAGCCTTCGACGAGCAGCTGGTCGAACCCGTGTGCCGCCGCGAAGTCGATGTACCGCTTCACGTTCTCGTTCTCGGCGCCGTGGCGGCCGCTGGGCCTGCATCGGGCGTAATCCGTCACGCCGAGCTGTACCGACGGCACGTCGCGCGTATAGGCCCAGTCGCTCTTGCCGGTGATCATTTCCCACCATACGCCCATGTATTTCACGGGCTTGATCCACGAGGTGTCGTCATAGGCGCACGGCTCGTTGAGGTTCAGGATCAGCTTCGAGGCGAGGATGTCGCGGGCGTCGTCCGAGACCGTCACCGTGCGCCACGGGGTATGGCAGGGCGCCTGCATGTAGCCTTTCCACCCCTGTGCGTCGGGCGTAAGGTGCGAGGTGAAGATGAAATTCCGGTCGTCCAGGTCGAGGTGCATGCACGCATAGTCGACCAGCGCCGCTTCGTGGATGTTGATGTAGAGCCCGTCGTCGCTCTTCATCTGCAGGGCCGTCTGTACGCCCGTGGGCGAGAAGGGCGTCTGCGACGAGTTGGGCGTGATGGCGCCGGGCATCAGCTCCCGTATCTGCGAGAGTTTCGATTCGGTGTAGTCGTACTCCTGCGTGTCGTAGTCGCCCGGGATCCAGAACGCCGTGTGGTCGCCCGTCATGGCGAACTGTGTTTTCTCCTCGCCGATGACGAAATAGGTCAGCGACTCCTGTTCGGGGAATTCGTAGCGGAATCCGAGCCCGTCGTCGTAGAGCCGGAAGCGGATCGTCATGTCGCGGCCTGTCGCGGCCTGCCGCAGCGTGACGGCCATTTCGTTATAGCGGTCGCGGATCTCGGCCTGCTCGCCCCATACGGGACGCCATGTCTGGTCGGACTCGCTGCGGGCCACCTGCCCGAGGGTGAACCCGTCGTAGAGCGATACCGGGCGCCCTGGTTCGCCCTTGCGGATTTCAGCCCCGAATTCCAGCTTCGGGGCTTCGCCGCGCAGTTCGAGCCCCATGCCGCTGGGCAGGATCACGGGGCGCTCCTTGTAATCGAGCGTATAGGTGGGGCGGCCTCCGTCCGCCAGGCTGAACTCCAGGCGGAGGCGGCCGTCGGGCGAGAGGAGCGTCTCCTGTGCCGTGCAGGCTGCACCGGCCAGCAGCGCAGAGATATATAAAAATATTTTCTTCATGGTTCGGTCTTGTTATTTACGTTTGAATTCTACGATCAGCGCCTGCCGCGGGCCGACCGTGGTGGTATCGTCCACCTTCGTGGCTTCGCCCGTCAGGACGTTGCGCCCGTCGCTCAGCCCCGAGGCGATCTCGGCATAGTGCGACCACGGCACCTGTTTCTTGCCCCGCGAGTTGTTGATGAAGACGAATACCGCGTCGGTGTCGTCATAACGGAAATAGGCGTAGGTGTTGTCGCGCGAGAGGAAGTGCATCGTGCGGCCGTTGTGGATCACGGGCTTCGACTTGCGCCATTGGAAGAGCCGCTGCGTGTAGTCGAAGAGCCCCGCCTGTACGGCATCGCGCTGCGCCGGGTCGAACAGGTTCACCGCGTCGCCCTCCCAGCCGCCGGGGAAATCCACGCGCAGCCCGCCGTGTCCCTGCGAGAGGTCTTTCGAGGTGAACATCATCTCGTCGCCCGAGAATATCTGCGGGATGCCGCGCATCGTGGCCAGCATCGCCATCGAGAGTTTCAGCCGGTCGGGGTTCCCGCGTACGATGTCGCCGATGCGGTCGGTGTCGTGGTTGGCGACGAAGATCATCATTTTCGACAGGTCATGGTAGACGAAATCGTGCGACAGGCAGTCGTAGACGCGCGTCATGCCCTCGCCCCAGCGGAGCGAGTCGGTGGGCAGCGCCCGGCAGATGGCCTCCTGCAGCGGGAAATCCATGATCGACGGCAGGTGCGAGTCGAAGCCGTCCTTGTTGGGATTGCCGCCCTGCCAGTATGCCAGTTGCGGGATCGACGACGTCCAGCATTCGCCCACGATGTTGAAATCGGGGTATTCCCTGCGTACGGCCGCGCACCACTCGCTCATCGGCACCTTCTCGTTGTAGGGGTAGGTGTCGACGCGGAACCCGTCCAGGCCGGCATACTCGATCCACCACACGGCCCATTGCTTGAAATATTGCAGCACGTAGGGATTGTCGAGGTTCATGTCGGGCATCGACGGCACGAACCAGCCGCTCTCCTGCAGGTCGAGGTCGTAGCGCGAAGCGTTGGGATCCATGTTCGTCGAGAAGCAGACGTTCGTCCCGGTGTATTCGGGGAACTGGTGTATCCAGTCTCTGAAAGGCAGGTCTTTCATCCACCAGTGGCCCGTGCCGCAGTGGTTGGTGACGATGTCCATAATCACCTTCAGCCCGTGCTCGTGGGCTTTGCCGACGAACTCCCTATACAGTTCGTTCGAGCCGAACCGGGGGTCTATGCGGTAGTAGTCGCCGCAGGCGTAGCCGTGATACGAACCTTCGGGTTCGTCGTCCAGCAGCAGCGGCGTGGGCCATACGGCCGTGGCGCCCAGCCCTGCGATGTAATCCAGGTGGTCGATCATCCCCTGCAGGTCGCCCCCGTGGCGGCCGAAGAAGGCGCTGCGGTCGGCGCGCTCCCGCGTGTGGGGTGTCGAGTCGTTCGACGCATCGCCGTTGGCGAAGCGGTCGGGCATCAGGAGGTAGATCATGTCGGCCGTGGTGAAACTCCTGCGTGCGGCCGAGCCTTCGGCGCGTGCCGCGATCTCATAGGGAACCTTGAACTGCCGTTCCCCCTGCGAGAATACGAGGTGGTAGGTGCCCGGCTCCGCGTCGGGTTTCACCTCCACGTCCACGAATAGGTAATTGGGACTGTCGGCTTTGTGGCGGGCCTTCACCCCGACGCCCTGTCCGCCTTCGATGCGGATGTCGTATGCCGCGATGCCGGCCCCGTTGACGAGCAACTGGAGCGGGGTCTGCATTCCCGTCCACCACGAGTGGGGTTCGACGCGGGTAACCTCGCCCGAGGCGTCTGCCACCGAGGCGGGGTCGAATGCGGACTGTCCTGTCCCTGTGCAGGAGAGCAGTCCGGCTGCTGCGAGTGTCATGAAAAATCGGTTCAAAATATCGTCGTTTGTAAAGTTAGCAAAAAATCGGTTTCCAGCGATTCCCGTTTCGCCCGGGGCATCCCTGTGCTTCTCGTGCGCATCCCTATGCTTCTCGGATGGTTTACTGTCTATTCCCGTCGGGTTCTATCGGGTTCCCGGCGGTTTCCCGGCGCTGTTTCCGCGCATCCCCGGCGCATGTCCGCAACTTTTATCTCCTGTCTTGTGCGAAGACCAGCCACTGCCATGCGGGAAGCACGGTGCGGGTGCCGCCCGTGTATTCCTTCCCGGTGAAGAACTCGCGGCGCGAGCCCTCGAACGGCAGGTCAAATGCGACCTCCTCCGCACTGAGGTTCGCAGCGACTGTCACCTCGTTGCCGCCGGCCGTACGGGAAAACAGCATCAGGCCGTCGGGTGTTCGTTCGCCGAGCGGGTATGCGGCCTGCCCGCCGCGTTCCCCGGCCGCGAGCGCCGGGTTCTCGTGGCGCAGCCGGATCAGGGCGGCGTAGAAATCCGTAAATCCGTTGCGTTCCCACGCGGGGACGGGGTCTTTCTCGAAGAACTCGAAGCGGTGGTCGAACCCCATCTCCTGTCCGGTATAGACGAGCGGCTGCCCGTTGGGCAGCGTGAAGGTCAGCAACGCCATCACGCGTGCCGCGTCGCCCATGCGCTCGAATTCCGTCCCGGCCCACGAGTTTTCGTCGTGGTTCGAGGTGAACATCAGGCGGAACGCCTCGCGCGGCATGGCAGCGGCATCCCTGGCGACGTAGGCACGCAGGTCTGCGGCGCTTTTCCGTCCCTGTGCGATGTCGTTCAGCAGGTGGTGCAGCTCCCACGCATACGAGGCGTCGAACGCCCCGTCGTGCAATGCGGGGGCTTCGCCCTCGGCGAGCAGGTAGATGCCGGGGTACTCCTTCCGCAGTGCGGGCAGCGTCTGCTGCCAGAAGTCGATGGGTACCTCGCACGCCATGTCGCAGCGGAATCCGTCGATGCCGCGGTCGAGCCAGAAACGCATGGCGGCCGCCATTGCGGCACGCATGTCCGCGTTGCCGTAGTCGAGCTTGGCGATGTCCGTCCAGTCGTACTGCACGATGGTGTTGCCCAGCGAGTCACGTACATACCAGTCGGCCGGGCGCTCCTCGATCCAGCGGGCATCGGGCGAGGTGTGGTTGGCCACCCAGTCCAGGATCACGCGCAGCCCGAGTCTGTGGGCTTCGGCCAGGAACCGGTCGAAATCCTCCAGCGTGCCGAATTCGGGGTTGACGGCTTCGTAGTCGGAGATGGCGTAGTACGAGCCGAGGGTTCCCTTGCGCTCCTTGATGCCGATGGGGTAGACGGGCATCAGCCAGACGACGTCCACGCCCAGTTCTCTGAGCCGGGGCAGGTGGCGTGCGGCCGCCGCCAGCGTCCCTTCGGGGGTGTACTGGCGCACGTTCATTTCGTAGACGACCGAGTTGTAACTCCAGTCGGGGTGGGCGGCCGGTTGCTGCGGCCGTGTGCCGCAGGCAACCAGTACCATTGCGAGAAGTAATGCGGGCAAGTGTTTCATGGCGTGTCGTTTAGAGCGTGAATACCACCGACGACCAGGCGCCCATGAGCAGTTTCGACGAAGCGTCGCCGCGCTGAAGTTTCACTTCACCTGAGACGCCTACGGCCTTGTCCGGTTGGTCGGTAAGGGTCAGTATCTGCTCCTCCCGGCCGAAGTTGTGCACGACGAGCATCCGTTCGCCGTCCAGCTCGCGGTACCAGGCTGCGATGGATTGCTGCGAGGTGTTGCCGTCGTTGTAGACCGGGTGTTTGACCATCTTGCCCTGCGCCAGCACGGGGTAGGTGTTGCGCAGCCGGGCGAACGTGCGGTAGAGGTTGAGCAGCGAACCGTCGTCGTCGGCCTGTGCCTCGACCGAGATCGCCGGGGTCAGCATCTGCATGTCGATCTTGCCCGAGAGGCTTCCCGAAGCCAGTTCGTTGCCCGCCTTGTCCCACAGGATCGGGGTGCGGACATATTCGTCGCCGTTGGATTTGGTGCCCCAGTACCCGAGCTCTTCGCCCTGGTAAATGTAGGGTGCGCCCTGCGCCGTGAGCAGCACGGCGGCCGCCACCTTCATCTTTTCGGCGGACTGCTCCAGGTCGGAGCCCGTGCGATCCTCGTCGTGGTTCGAAAGTTTCGTGGCTTCGATATAATCGCTGCGGTACTGTGCGTAGAGGGGCTGCACGTCGAGGATGTCCTTGACGAAATAGCATCCGATGCCGTTTTGCAGCGCCCATTTGAGCTTGTACCAGAACGTGAATTCGAACAGCGCCGGCAGCCCCCGGTAATAGGGTGCCGCCTTGTCCGCTTCGTCGAGCATCTCGCCCACCATGTAGAAATCGCCCTCTCCGCCGGCGGCCTTGTAGCTCTCGTTCATGCGGTCGTAGAATTTCTTGAGGAACGTGGGGTTCTCGTCGTTGTAGGCGTTGTGGTAGATGTGCTTCACGGCATCGAGGCGGAACCCGTCCACGCCCATGCGTACCCACTTGTCGGCCGCTTCGGTGACGGCCTTGAACGCCCCGGACTGCTCGGCCTGGGCGGCCTTGCCGTAGTTGAGGTCGGCGAATGCCGCCGTCCAGAAGTGCGAATGGTACATCGTCGGCAGCGAGAACTGCACGTTGGCCGGGTCGGCCGAGCGGTTCGACATCAGGGTGAAGGGCTCCCCGAACCGGATGATCGTCCGGTTGTCCGGGGCGCCGTATTTGGTGCCTGCGGCCCACGACGTGGTCGAGGTGCGGACGAGGAATCCCCAGTCGGAATCGAAGTCGAGCGTCAGTTCGTAACTGTTGCCGCCCCTGGCGTAGAAGCGTTTGCTCGTGCCGTTGCCGAAATAGAGGTATTTGTCGTCCGCGCCGCCCTGCGTATTGTCCGCATCCGCGGCGTCGGTCGTTTCGGTAACGGTCACCGTCGGGCTGTCGGTATTTGTCCAGTCGAGCACGAACTTGAAGCGCCCGGCGGCACCCGCCCCCGTGTCGGTCGAGAACCATTGTCCGGCATCGTAGCCTGCGGCGCCTTCCGTGGCGATCTGGTCGATCCGCCCGGCCGCGATGTCGGCCTGCGGGTCTTCGGAGAAGATATAGCGGTCACGGTAAGGGCTCCCTTCGGACGCGGCGGCCGATTTGAACCACGGGTGGTCTTTGCCCGTATGGTTGAGCACGTAATCCAGGTAGACCCGGATGCCGCGGGCATGGGCCGCGTCGATGAATGCCCTCAGGTCGGCGTCCGTCCCGAAGGCGGGGTTGACCGCCTCGTAGTCGAGCACGTCGTAACCGTGGTACGAAGCCGCCGGATGGATCGGCGAGAGCCATACGGCCGAGGCGCCGAGTGCGTCGATGTAGTCGAGCCGCCGGGTCAGCCCCGGCAGGTCGCCCACCTTGTCGCCGTTGCCGTCGGCGAAGCTGTATACCAGCAGCTGGTAGCTTATGTCGGCGCGTTTGCGGTTGTCCCACGCATCGGGCTGGGCGACGACCTGCTCGCCCTCGAAATCCTGGGAGGCATCGCCGCTCTGTGTCACGGTGACGACGACCGGATCGCAGCCCGGGGCGGTGAAGGTAAGCGTCGCGGAGCGTTTCGACGACTCGTTTGCGGTCGCCGTGACCGCGAACGACGTGGAGGTTTTGCCCGATGTGAGGGCCGGTGTGCACCATGCGGTATTGTCGCTCTGCGTCAGCGACCACGCGCCCGCATCGGTGCGCAGGTCGAGCAGCCGGCTGCCGCCTGCGGCTTCGAATTCTATCTCCGTGGGGGTCACGGAGAGCATACTGCCGCCGGTATCGCCGGTCTTGTCGTCGCTGCACGACACGGATACGGAAAGTACGAGTGCCAGCAGCAGGAAAAGAAATTTTTTCATAGCGGAATCTCGGTTAAAGTTCGTTTCGGGGCCTGCCGTCCGGTCAGGGACGGCAGGCCAGAAACGGGACGGCAACCTCTGTGTGCCGTCCCGTGAAAGGGTGGCCGTTATTCGGCCTCTGCCGGGGTCTTGCCCTCGGACATGATGTATATCTGCGAATTCGCGAGGTCGAAATAGATGTCGTAGGTGCCGTCGAGCTGGACTTTCATGTTCTGCGAACCGCCGCTGGTGATGATGTCTACGGCCTTGTTGATGTCGACCGCACCGCCCGACGCCGTGCCGTAGTTCTTGGAGTCGTCCCAGGCGTTATTGAAGCGGATCTTGAATTCGCTGGCGGTGGTCAGGGCTACGCCTTTGCGAACGAGGTAGGCGCCCTCCTCGCTCATGGAGAAATCGCCCAGGTCACCCCATCCGGTGATGTTGCCGACCAGTCCCCATGTGTCGGCGACCAGCTCGGGCTTGGCGCCTGCGGCCATCACGTAGGCGCGTCCCGCCTCGGGCAGCAGCCAGTAGTCGTACGTGCCGGCTTCGGCGATCACGGCATTGACCTTGTCGGCGGAAACCTTGAAGGCCGAGCCGATCGTGCAGGTGTAGGGGCTGCTGCCGGCGAATGCGGCGTCGGCCCCGATCCACTGCGACTCGTCGCCGCTCTTGAAGAGGAATTCCGAGTTGGCGGCTACCTCGACCCCTGCGGCCTTGTAGGCCACGATGTTCGAGCTGGCGCTCTCCATGGCCGTCGGGCCCCAGTCGGGGGTTGCGACGGTCTGGCCGTGGATGTACCAGTCGGCCTTTTCCGGCCCCGGGTCGGGTTCTTCGCCGCCGCCCGTGCCGTAGTCGCCGGCATTGAGTTCGTAGGTGATCTCCGCAGAGTTGTTCAGGGTTGCGTATACGCGGTAGTTGCCCGCCGTGGCCTTGATGTTGTCGCCGTTCTGCGAAAGGCGTCCGTCCGCCCCGCCGAAGTTTATCGCCCAGTCGTTGTCCGCACGGAATTTGAATTCCCCGGCGGTCAGTGTGACGTCGACCCAGAAACGCTGTTTTTGGGTGTCGAAATTCATCTCCGTGTCGGTGTCCCAGCCGCCCGGAGTGGCATCGCCGATAATACCCATCGAGTTGAACGACAGCTTATTGCTTAACGTTAATGTCGAACGGTCGAATACGAAGCGGTAGAAGCGCTTGGAATAGACCATGATGTTTCCGGAACCGCCGCTGGAGATCAGCGTGATCGACGGGGCTTCCGTTTCCGGAGCCGCAGCATCACCGTCGGTGCCCCAGTTGCAGGCATCGTTCCAACCGGCTTCGCCGCTCAGTTTGAAGCCGTTGGCGGCTTTTTCGCCCAAGTCAACGATAGCTTCGTAGGTGACCTCGTCGCCGGAGAAACAGAACAGTCCCTGTGCGTTGTCGAAATTCCAGCCGCAGTAATCGCCGATTACCCAGACCTGGGGATAGGTACGCTCGGCCGTTGTCACGGTCATGCGGACGGTGGCGGGGGCGGAGTAGAATTTCTCGAAGTCGGTGCCGATCGTGGCGCTGATGTAGAAATCCACGTCTGTAGGTTCGCCCGAGGGAACCCCCAGGCCGCCGTCTTCCACGGACAGCGCAAGGATGTTGTTGAGGCTTTCATAGGTCTGTTCCGACGAGGTGCCGTTCATACCCGTGAAGAGCACCAGTTTCGCACCGTCGTTGTACGAGGCTTCGATCGAGTAGTTGATCTGGGTGCGGACGCCGAAGTCGGCGGCGTCCCAGGTGAAGGTCTGCGTCGAGCCCATGTTGTCGGGCGTAATGACGATCTCCCCGGGCAGCGCATGCAGCACGGGCGCCACGACCTTGTCGGGGTCGTAGGCCTTTACCTCGTCGAGCTTTTGGCAGGCGGAGAGGAGTCCCGTCGCAGCCGCCAGCATCATCGCATATCGTGTAATTTTCATAGTCGTACGATTTTTAGGGTTGGTTATTTATCGGTTGCGTTTCCGTAGCCGGGATTCTGGTGCAGTTCGGGGTTGGAAGCGAGCTCCGACGAAGGGATGGCAAAGATTTTCATGTAATCATCGAACCCCTGTCCGGTGAAGGTGCCGCCCTTGTATGTCCAGAGGAACGACGGGGTGGTGAACTTGCCGTAGCGGATCAGGTCGGTGCGGCGGTGCCCCTCCCACATCAGCTCGCGGGCACGCTCCTCGAGTAGGTAGTCGGCCGTGACCGACGAGGGGGCCGATACCCCGGCACGGTTGCTCAGCTCCTGGAGTTTCGGCAGCGCGGTGTTGGCCTGTCCCAGGTTCATGCAGGCCTCGGCGTAGATCAGGTAGATCTCGCCCAGGCGGATCATCGGGAAGTCGATGTCGCTGTATGCCTTCGATGCAGCCGTGGCAAGGAATTCGTCGTTGGTCATGTTGTGGGGGATGTTGTTGAATTTGAGGCAAGTCCACCCGTTGAGGAAGACATAGAGCGCATCGTTCATCGACTCCTGGCGGCCTTTGATGTAGAACATTCCGCCGCGTTTGTCACTGACCGTATATTCGCCCGTGGTGTAGTCCGCGTTGCGGGCGTTGAAATATTTCTGCACGTATTCGTAGGGTACGCGGATGCCGGCCCAGCCGTTGTTCACGCCGTTGATCTTCTGTTCGGCCGTCACGTCGGTGGCGGCGATGGCTGCCAGCGTCAGGTACGACGTGCCGCCGTAGGACTGCGTCTGCTCGGCGTCGTATGCCACGCCGAAGATGATCTCCTTCAGGGCGTCGGCGTTCTCGCCGTTGTCGCCGCGGAAGAGGTCGGAATACTCCGGGCAGAGCGAGTAGCCCATGCCGAAGATCGCTTCGCAGGCGGATTTGGCCTCCGTCCACATCGGGGTGCCGGCATAAACCTCGGCATTGAGGTACATGCGGGCCAGCAGGCCGTTGACCGCACCCTTGTCGGCACGCGGGTAGTTCGAGCGTGCGGCAGGCATCGCGCTTTCGTCCGAAGCCAGGTCGGTCAGCTCCGAGATGCAGTAGTCGAAGACATCCTTGCGCGAGGCCTGTTTGGGGTTCACACCGCCGCCGAAGGGCGAGGTCTCGGTCGTGAACGGCACGTCGCCGAACACGTCGAGGGCGATCCAGTAGAAATAGGCGCGCAGGAAACGGGCCTCGGCGCGGAAGCTCTGGATCCTGGCGGCCAGTTCGCTGCTCACGCCGCGGTCGGAGAGTTTGTCCGAGGCGGTCTGGCGCAGGTACTCGTTCACGTAGGCGATGCCCTGCAACGTACGTACGTAGACGGCGTAGGTCGCGTCGTTGTCGGCGTCGGACCACGTGTCGGTATTCATGGCGCGTACCCAGGCGTCGTTCTCCCAGGCGCATTTGCAGGCGTCGGCCGTAACCTCCTGGATCGTCCAGAATGCGCGGATGAGCTCCGAGGCGCCGCCGTCGCTGACCTGCAGGTCGGTGGTGTCGTTCGAGACGAAATTGAAATAGAGTTTGGTGAGCCCGGCCAGGTAGCCGTTCTCGTCTTTCCCGTAGACGGTCTCCGAGGTCGAGTCGGACGGGTTGAGGGGCAGGGTGTCGAGATCCCCGATGCACGAAGTGAGCAGCATCGTTGCGCCTGCCGCCGCCAAGGCGAAATGTTTTATGTCGATTTTCATGGTTCGTTCGTTTTTAGAAGTTTACATTCAGACGCAGCGAATAGGTGCGCGGGCGTGGCCATATCGAGCCGTCGATGCCGTTGACGCCCGGTATTTCGGGGTCTACGCCGCTGTAATCGGTGATGACGAATACGTTCTGCACGCCGAAGGCGACGCGCATCGAGCCCTTCCAGTTGCCGATCTTGTTGAACGTGTAGCCGAGGTTGATGTCGTCCATGCGGAAGAACGAGGCGTTTTCGAGGAACATGTCCGAATACCACTGCTCGCCGCTGTTGGCCTTCGTAAAGCCGGTCTTCTTGACCAGCCGTGCGAAGTTGGGCAGGTTGCCGGCGTTGATGTCGATGTTGGACGTCGAGTTGGCCGAGGCGAAGTCGTTGAAGACCCAGTTGCCCGCCGAACCGTGGCCGTTGAAGCCGAAGTCCCAGTTCTTGTAGCTCAGCTTGAGGCTGATGCCGTAGAAGAAGTCGGGGTTGGGGCTCTTGTCGGTCACGTAACGGTCGGCCTGTGTGATCTTGCCGTCCTTGTCACGGTCGACCAGCGCGTTCTGGATCGGATTGCCGTCCTGGTCGTATACCTGCTGGAAACAGTAGAAAGTGTAGGGCGCATAGCCTACCTTGTGGATCTGGAGCAGGTTACCCGTGCCCTTGGTGATGCTTCCCGTCTGGATGTTGTAGTCGGGGTCGTCGGTGTTGTTGAGCTTGGTGAACTCGGTGTGTTGGAACGTGCCGTTGAAGCCGACCGTGAGGTTCCAGTCCTTGGTCTGCACGGGGATGAAATTCAGGTTGAATTCCACGCCCTTGTTCTCCATCGAGCCAATGTTGGTGAGCACCGTGTTGCCGAAGTTCGAGCCCATGGGGGTGATGACGCTGTTCAGAAGGTCGTCCGTCTGGCGCAGGTACCAGTCGACGCTACCGTTGATGCGGCCGCCGAGGAACCCGAAGTCGAGTCCGACGTTGTAGGTCGTCGTGGTCTCCCATTTGATGTTGGGGTCGTAGGCGCCCGGCGTGAGGTAGAACATGTGGCCGGCGCTGCCCATGTAGTAGGTCTTGTAGACGTCGGTCGACATGTAGTAACGCGCCAGGTAGGGGTAGTTGGAACCGATCTCCTGCTGGCCGGTCTGTCCGACGCCGACGCGCAGCTTGAGGGCCGAGACGGCACGCGAATCCTTCAGGAAATTCTCCTCGGCGATGTTCCACGCAAAGGCGCCCGAAGGGAAGAGGCCCCAGCGGGTATCCTTCGAGAAACGCGAAGAGGCGTCGTCGCGCAGCGTGAAGGTGAAGAGGTATTTCGAGGCGATCGAATAGTTCAGGCGTCCGTAGAACGAGAGCAGGTAGTTCTCCTGGCGGTTGAACGGGTAGCGCGAATCCTCGCCCTTCTGCTCGTGCGTCTCGTTGAAATAGGATACCGAGTGGTCGGAGCTGTAGAAATGCTGCCACGAATAACCGGCCATCACGTCGAGGTGGTGGATGCCCCACTCCTTGTTGAAGTTGGCGTAGAATTCGAGCAGCTGGTTGCGGCGGAAGTTCGTCGTCCACGAATACTGTCCCCAGCCGCGGGCCTCGGTGTCGGTGTATGCCTGGAACGAGCCGGGGTTCACGCCGTCGTAGGTCTTGGCGCTCGATACGTCGAGGCCGAGGTTGAGGTTGAAACGCAGCGCTTCGAAGCCGTGAACCTTATAGTCGATCTGGGCGTTGCCGATGAAACGCTTGGCACGCGCCGTATTGTCGCGGTCGTAGAGCTGCGAGAGCGGGCCTGCGCCCAGCAGGGTGTTGGGCGTGAAGTCCTCGCCGCGGCCCGATCCGTAGTTCCAGTATCCGTTGGTGGTCGTGTAGTCGATCGAACCGTCGTCGTTGCGGAAATAGGGGTCGATCGTGGGGTTGAAGAAGGCCGCCGAACCCACCACGCCGCCCGAGGCGTAGCGCTGCGACGTGATGACGCCCTTGGCGTTGAGGTTGACCGTGAGGTGCTTGTCGAAGAAGTTGGGCGAGAGGCTCAGGTCGAGCGTCCCGCGTTCGTATTTCGACGTTTCGAGCGTACCCTGCTGGTTGGTGTAGCCCACCGATGCACGGTAGGGCATCCTATCGTTGATGTTGCCGATCAGGCTGACGTTGTGGTCATGCGAAATGGCGGTGCGGAAGACCAAGTCCTGCCAGTTGGTGTTCTTGTCGCCGAGCATCGACTGTACCTTGTCGCCCGTGGTCGTACCTGCGGGATACACCTGGTCGATGTAGGTGCGGAACTCGCCGGGGGACATCACGGGCAGCTCGTCGGAGTTGGTCTGGACGCTCACGCTGCCGCTGTACGATACGCGGGGCGTGTTGCCGCGCCCCTTCTTGGTGGTGACGAGGATGACGCCGTTCGAAGCACGCGAACCGTAGATGGCCGCCGCCGAAGCGTCCTTGAGCACGGTGAAGGATTCGATGTCGTTGGGGTTGATCGTCTCCAGCGGGTTGGCCATACCCTTGCCGCCGTCGACTGCGATGGGTACCCCGTCGATCACGATCAGCGGGTCGTTCGAGGCGTTGAGCGAAGCCGCACCGCGCACGCGGATGGTGGCGCTCGATCCGGGGCCGCCGTCGCCGGGGATGATGTGTACGCCCGGAACCTTGCCCTTGAGCATGTCCTGCGTGGAGACCACGGCTCCGCGGTTGAACTCTTCGGCCTTGATTGCCACGACCGAACCGGTCATGTCGTTCTTCTTGACCGAACCGTAGCCGATCACCACCACGTCGTCGATGCCCATGGCATCCTCTTCGAGCGTGAGGTGTGCCAGCAGCGACGAACTGGCCACCAGGCTGACGGTCTTGTAACCGACATAGCTGACTTCGATGACCGATTCGGGGCCGGCGGCGCGGATGGCATAGTCGCCGTCGATGCCCGTCGAGACGCCGTTGGTCGTGCCCTTTTCGACGACGGTAGCGCCCAGGATCGGCATTCCGGACTTGTCGACAACTACGCCTTTAACCTCATAACCAGCGTTTTGCGCCAGCGTGAGGGGGGGGGGTAAATTGACATATGAGCAAGATACCCGCACACATAGTTAAAAATCGTTTCATAAGAATTTTGGTTAGTTTATAAGTTGATTTTATGGATTGTAGGTCATTGGGCCTTGTGTTCTTTGACCAGGAAGACCGACACGGCGGCCAGCAGCATGAAGACCCCGGCGAGCGCCAGCATGTCGGCCGCGTCGGAGGCGAAGCAGTACTTGACGATGGCACCGCCGGTCAGTCCGATGACGATCTGGGGGACGGTGATCGTGAAATTGAAGATACCCATGTATACGCCCATGCGGCGTGGCTCGACTGCGCGCGACAGGATGGCGTAGGGCATGGCGAGGATGCCCGCCCAGGCGATGCCGATCCCCACCATCGGGAGCATCAGCGCGTACTGGTCGTGCAGCAGGCACAACCCCGCTAAGCCCAGCGCCCCGGCGAGCAGGCAGGCCGCGTAGACGGGTTTGTTGCCGTAGCGCGCGGCGACGCGCCCGAGGAACAGGGCGGCGATGCAGGCGGGGATGGGGTAGGTGCCGTTGAGCACGCCGACCCATGTCTGCGTGGCGCCGGCCGAGAGCACTTCGCCCGTGGCATGGTCGGTGACTACACCCGTGATGGCGGGTTTGAGGTAAGTCCACATCAGGAAGAGCGCCGCCCACGAGAAGAACTGCGTGACGCCCAGCCGCACCATCACGCCGGGGACGTTGCGCATGAGGCCGGCGAAGCTCACCGGTTTGGCGTCCTCCTCGGAGAGGTTGTTGTAGCGGGCGAACTCCCCGGGCGGATATTCCCGCGTCTTGAACGAGGTGACGAGCACCGTGAGCAGCAGGATTGCGCCCCCGGCATAGTAGGAGTAGGCGATGTGCGGCGAAACATGCCCCGGAGCGGCCTCGTCCGACACGCCGAGCCATGTCATGACGAGCGGCAGGATAGCGCCGACGACCGCACCGAGGTTTATCAGGAAGGTTTGTACCACGTAGCCCTGTGTCTTCTGCGAATCGTCGAGCATGTCGGCCACCAGCGCCCGGAAGGGCTGCATTGTGACGTTGAACGACAAATCCATGAACAGCAGGATGAAAGCCCCCATGGCGAGTGGGGCGAAGGCGAGCAGTTTGGGGCAGTTGGGCATGAGCACCAGCGCCAGCGCCGAGATCAGCGACCCGCCCAGGATGTAGGGGATGCGGCGGCCCCAGCGCGTCCAGGTGCCGTCGGAAAAGAGCCCCACGATGGGCTGGACGATCATGCCGGCCAGCGGTGCCGCCAGCCAGAAGTAGCTCAGGTGGCTGACATCTGCCCCCAGCGATTCGAAGATGCTCGACGTGTTGGAATTCTGGAGCGAATATCCGATCTGCACGCCGAGGAAGCCGAAGCTGAGGTTCCAAATCTGCCAAAATGAGAGTTTAGGTTTGGTCATTTCGGTTTTTCGGTTGGTTTTCAGGTTATACAAATTTTAATAAAAAAATCCGGATGGCGAACCGCCGGGCGACGAACGGAGGGATCAGCCGGATGAACGGGCGGATTTTTACGACGAACGGTAGCCCGAGGGGGACGATTTGGAATTTACGCGGAAAAACACTACCTTTATTCATAAATAAACGAAACCCGTATATACTTAATACAGCCTCAGTCAGCCTATATGCGATCGCTCAAAGTGTCCGGAATTATCCACCTGTTCGCCGTGCTCCATGCCGTGGTCGCCCTTTCATGCCATCTGGCGGGGATCAACGACGAGTTGGTGCTGACGCTGCTGACGATCGTGCTGATCGTGCTGATCTGCCTCAAACGCGGCCTGAACGTGGAGTTCACCGCTGCCAGCGTGATCGTCGTCAACGTGATCGGCTACCTACTGGGTACGGGCGGTGCGCAGCTGATCGAGCTGTTATTGCACGCCCCGCCCGTGGTGCATGCCGTCTCGACCTTCATAACCACCGAGATTCTGGGCTGGAGCATCGTGTGGTTCACCAAGTTGTTCCGCCGCGGCGACGACACGGCGAGCCGCTCCTCGGCCTGGACGCCCCGCATCGGGTTGCTGCTGCTGGCCGTGGGGGTGATTTTCGTGCTGAGGCTGGCCTATGTCGAGCTTTTCGCCTCGCCCTCCTTTTCCACAGACCGCCTCTACCACATGGCCGACTTGCTGGCTTCCAATTCCGCGGCACTGATTATCCTGCTGTGCGTCAATATCATCTATGTCCGGCATACGCGCAGGCGTGAAACCCGGCACGGTCTGATCGCCGAAATCGCGGCGTTCCTCCTGTTCGTGCTGCTCACGTCGGCCTGCGTGGCGCTCATTACGGGGTTGCACCTGCCGTTCGCCTTCGACCGCTCGTTCTCCGCACGGGAGTTCCTGCAACTGTGGATCGTCACCCTGCTGGTCGAGGTGACCCTCTATTCGGTCGTATTTATGGTTGATTACGCCCTGGTCGCACGTGCCGTGCTGCGTGCCGAGCGCGGCAAGGCGCACCAGGCGCAGTTCCGTTACATGAAACTCAAACAGCAGGTCAACCCCCATTTCCTGTTCAACTCGCTCAATATTCTCGACTGCCTGGTCTGCGAGCAGCGCACGGAGCAGGCCAGCGCCTACATCCATAAACTGGCGGGCATCTACCGTTACATGCTCCAGAACGAGGAGGAGACGCTCGTGCGCCTGCGCGAGGAGATGGCTTTCGTGGGGATGTACGTCGACTTGTTGCAGGTGCGTTTTCCCGAGGGGTTTCGCGTGGAGACCGACATTCCGGACGAGGCCATGAACCGCCATGTCCTGCCCTGCTCGGTGCAGCTGCTGATCGAAAACGCCATCAAGCATAACTCGGTGGGGGCCGACCGGCCGCTGGTGATCCGCATCGTCGCCGGGGCCGGAGCCGTGACGGTGTCGAACAACCTTCAGCTGAAAGTGTCCGGCACTACCTCGACCCGTGTGGGGCTGAACTACATCCGCCAGCAATACCTCGACCTGTCGGGCATCCCGATCGGGATACGCCGTACCGATACCGAATATTGTGTCACCTTACCGTTGCTGTAATATGAACGTACTGATCGTAGAAGACGAAATGATGGCCCAGGCAAACCTGGCGCGAGCGCTGACCCAGCATTTTCCCGACGTACGGATCGTCGGGACGACCGGCTCGGTCAGGGAGACGGTGCTCTGGCTGCGCACGCCGGGGAACAGTGCCGATGTGATTTTCATGGACGTGGAGCTCTCCGACGGGGATTGCTTCGAGATATTCCGCCAGGCGGACGTAACGGCGCGGGTCATCATGACCACCGCATATGACAATTACGCCGTGCGGGCGTTCGAGGTCAACAGCATCGACTACCTGCTCAAACCGATCGACCTCGCGGCGCTGCGGCGTGCCGTGGAACGTTGCCGTGTGCGGAGCGGGGGCATCGACCCCGACGTATTGCTGAACGCAATCCGCAGCCCGCGCGAATACAAACAGCGCTATGTCGTGCGTTTCAACGACCGGATCGTCCCGGTGCAGACCACCGACATCGCCTATTTCTACTCGGAAGAGAAAAACACCTACCTTGTCACGAACGACAACAACCGCTACATCATGGATCAGTCGCTCGACGTCCTTTCGGACGAACTGGATCCCGGGCGGTTTTTCCGCATATCGCGCAGTTGCATCATCGCCATGCCGGCGATCGTCAGCATCGTGAAATACCTGGGCAACCGGCTGAAGATCACGGCACGTCCGCGTCCGGAGTTCGAGATGGTGGTGAGCCGGTCGCGGGTCGACGACTTCCTGAAGTGGCTGGAGGGGAATGGCTGAGCCTTGGTCGCGGCGGGCAGGTCTTCGGCCCCCCCCCCTCCGTTTCCGGGTTTTGTCCTCCGGCCTTCCGGGTTCCCGTTCCTGCGGCGGGCGGGGGCTCCGGTTCCGGCGGGCGTAGGGTTCCGGCGGGAGAGGGGAGTTCCGCAGAGGAGTTCCTCTGGAATTTTCCGCAGAGGACTGAAAGTTCACTTTGAAGGATCATGCTGCGGGCGTTCCTCCGGAGGCGTCCTTCGAGGGCTTCGGTTGAGAGATCCCAGGAAGGGATTCCCGTGGAAGGTTTCCGCAGGGGCACCCGGGAGGATGGCGCGGCGGCATGATAAAAGGGGCGCTCCGGAAATTCCGGGGCGCCCCTTATTTTTGCGGCCGGGGTCGGCGCTGCCGCAGTCTGCCCGTCAGCGGCGCCCGCTGCAGGCGATCATGTCGTGCAGCGACTCGTTGAAAGTCTCCTTGTGCAGCAGTTTCTCGAGCGGGAGGTGCATCCGGTAACGCCAGTAGTATCGGGCGACGGCCGGGACGTTGATGCGTTCCTTGGCCGGGTCGGGGTAGCGCAGTTCCCCGTCGGTCGAGAACCAGTCCTGCAACGGCAGGATGGTGAGCATCGCCGGGGAATTGAGGTGCATGTCGAGGATGCGCCGGCATATCCACGGCTCGCAGAAATAGGGAACGTCGCCCCCGATGCCGAGTGCTTCGTGGTAGAAGCGCGCCGTGAGTTCGCGGTCTTCCTCCCACCATGCCCGCAGCGGGTTCATGTCGTGCGTCGAAGTGGTGCAGACCGAGAAATAGGGGTAGTGCGCCGGGTCGGCGAAGAGTTCCCCCGGCGTCTTGGGCATGCGCTGGATTTCGAACGAGAGGATTTGCAGTTCGTGCATCGTCTCGGGGACGCTGTCGGGAATCATGCCCAGGTCTTCGCCGCAGGTCAGCATCTCGGTCGCCGAGAGGAGCACCGGGAGCTTGCGCAGGGCGGATTCCTGCCAGAAACGGTTGTGCCGGTGGTAGAAGAAGTCGGTATAGAGCCGGTCGAAAGCTGCACGGCGCTCTCCGTCGAGCCGGCGGTAGGCGTGCGTCGAGTGGGGGGCGATGCGGGGGTGGAAATAGCCCTTGCGGCGCGGGTCTTCGATGAAGAGCACGTCGTCGAGCAATGCCATGAGCCCTTCCCGCAGCCGGGTCTGGCGTTCGTCGTCGCCCGGGAAGCGGGCTGCGACCTTGCGCTGGGTGGCATAGGCGGGCAGTAACCGCCCCTCCTTCATGCAGGTGGCGCGGACTTCGCCGGCCAGGTCGCCGAACAGTTCCCCGAGCATGTGTCCGTCGGGCGCCGGGGTGGTGTAGCGTCCGTCCTGCGTGTCGAAGCCCATGCCGCGCAGTTCATCTGCGGAATAGGGCAGGGCGGGGTTGAAATAGCCCAGTAACCCGTGTACGGCATGCGTGGGAATCTCCCAGATGCGGAAGAACCCGAGGATGTGGTCGATGCGGAAGGCGTCGAAGTATTCGGCCATCTTGGCCATGCGTGCCCGCCACCAGGCGTAGCCGTCGCGTGCCATACGTTCCCAGTTGTAAGTCGGGAATCCCCAGTTCTGCCCGACGGCCGAGAATGCGTCGGGCGGAGCCCCGGCCTGCGAGTCCATGTGGAACAGGTGCGGGTAGAGCCATGCGTCGACGCTCGTGCGGCTGATGCCGATGGGCAGGTCGCCCTTGAGGACGATGCCGTGGTCGCGGGCGTAGGCGCAGACCTCGGACAACTGCGTATGCAGGTGGTATTGGACATAGCAGTGGAATGCGATGTCGCGGCTATGGCTGCGGCAGTAGGCGTCGACGGCTTTGCGGTCATAGCGGGCGAAGCCGCCCCAGCGGGTAAAGTCGGGCGTGCCCGTTTCGTCGCGCAGCGTGCAGAAGGCGGCATAGGGGATGAGCCAGTGTCTGTTGGCGGCGATGAAGTCCTTGTAGTCGCGGCGTGCTGCAGTGCGGGTTCCGTGGCGTTCGAACGCCCGGCGGAGCAGCCGCAGTTTGTGTCGGTTAACCCGTTCGTAGTCTATTTCGGGGAGGGCGTTCAGTTCGTTGCGCAGGGTGCGGTACTCGTCGTCCTCCACGACGCCCGCGGCCGGCAGCCGGATGAACTGCGGGTGCAGGGCGAAGGTCGAATTGGCGTTGTAGGGGTAGGAGTCTTCCCATGTGCCGGTCATGGTGGTATCGTTGATCGGCAGTACCTGGATGACGCGCTGCCCGGTGGCGGCCGCCCAGTCGATGAGCCGTTTCAGGTCGTAGAACTCGCCGACGCCGAAATCCTCTTCCGTACGGAGCGAGAAGACCGGGATCGCCGTCCCGGCGCCCCGCCACCTGCGCTCGGGGAACCGCGGGTACGCCGCGGCGTCGAGGGCGTGTTCGCCGGCGCCGGGCAGCTCGCCCCAGGTGCGGTTGGCACCCTCCTCCCACAGGATGGGGGTGAGGGTCTTGCGGTCGGCGATCAGGAATTTGTATTCGAACCGGTGTGCGGTATGCAGCGTGAGTTCCCATTCCGGGAAGCGGCTGTCGTCCATCGGGACGATCCGTTTCCAGTCGCCCAGTTCACGGCCGCTGCCGGCGACGGCGAGCGTTTCGTCCGGCCGCAGGGTGGGCAGCACGACGCGCAGCGTGATGTTGCCGGCCGCTTTCTTCGGATTGCCGATTTTTCCGCGGCCGAAGATGCCCCGGGTGAATGCCGAGGAGTAGAACGGCGTGTCGGAGGGCATCTCCTGCCAGCGGTCGCGGATGCGCAGCGTGCGCACCCCCTCCCGGGACGGGAGCCGCAGCGTGTGCGGCCGCCATTCGCTGCGGATGCATGTGCCGTCGCGTTCGATTTCATAGCGGTATTCGGTATCATCCCTCTGGGTATAGCGGTCGATGGCGCCTGTCCAGATGCCTCCGTCGGCGTATTGCAGCGCAATGCGCCGTTTGCCGATCCGCATGACGAGCTGTTCGCCCCAGCGGGTACGGTATTCGATGCTGATCAGGAGTTTCATGGTTCGGTATGTCGTTTGGTTCGGAATCGGTTTATACAAAATTAAAAAAATAATCCGGTTTTGTCTTTCCGGCAGGGAAAATTCAGAGACCCCGGATGAATTCCGTAACGACGGCCACGAGGTCGGGGTCGATCGGCAGCGTGCTGTCGCCGTAGGCTCCCATCTGGTCGATGCGCGTGCGTCCCGTGCATTTTTTGAGCGGGTGGGTCATCCCTGCGATGATTGCCTTCCGGGCCCGGGGCTGTGCCTTCGCCAGTGCCTCGGCATTGCCGGGCGGCACCTGCAGGTCGTTGTCCCCGCCCACGACGAGGATCGGAACCCGCACCTTGCGGATCTCCTCGCGCGGGTCGTAGCGCAGGCTGGAGATCCAGAACGTCTGTACCGAAGGGTGGAACAGCGCTTCGAGCTGCGGCGGGCAGGATTCGACCCGTTCGCCCCGTTTCAGGGAGGCGGTGATCGCGTTGGCCTGCAAGAGCAGATCCATGTTGTCGGGCAGGAGTTGTGAGGCCAATTGCAGCTGGAGTATCTCGTCGAGCGGGTAGCCGGCGCCGGCCACCGAGATGACGGCAGCGACCTTCGGGGTCTGTTGCGCCGCGCAGAAGGCGATCAGCGCCCCTTCGCTGTGGCCGATCAGTATGACACGGCGGAAGCCCTCGCCGGAGAGGTAGTCGGCCCATGCCGCGGCGTCGCCGATGAAATCCCCCAGTACGGCGTCGGCCATTTTTTCCGGCTCCGTGAACCGGCTCGCACCGATGCCGCGTTTGTCGTAGCGCAGCGAGGCGATGCCTGCCTTTTCGAGCGCCTGCGCCAGGTAGAGATAGCTGTTTACATTGCCGTTGCGCGGAGTGGGCCCCGAACCGGCGATGATGACGGCCACGGTTTCCGTACCTGCATCGGGGGTGAGCAGCGTGCCGTAAAGCGTTCCGAAATCGCGTTCGAGCGAGACGTTCCTTTCGCCGGCGGCGGTATGCGCGAAGACCAGCAGGAGGATGGCTGTCAGCAGGTGTTTCATGGCTTATGGGTTTCAGGTTGTTCTCAGTCGGTGTTTTTTTGCCTGTGCGGCGTGTCGCTCCGGTCTGTTTGCCGGCGTTTTGTTCCTGCGTATCGTGCCGGTACCGGGTCGGTGCCGGGCCTGTGTCCGGCGGGTCGTGGCGGCGGGGTTACAGCTCCCCGACCGCCTTTTCCAGTCCGATGCCGCGCGAACCCTTGATAAGCACCAGCGTGTTGTCCACGGGGTGTGCGCGGAGCGACGCGATGAGGTGTTCCCGGTCGGCGAAGAGCGTGATTTGGGCGGGTTGCGGCTCCATGCCGGCATGGGCCCTGGCGAATTCCGTGCCGACGAGCATCACTTCTGTCTGCGGAGCCTGCGCTGCGAGGCGGATGACAGCGGCGTGTTCCTGCTCGGACCAGGCGCCCAGTTCGAGCATATCGCCCAGGATCAGCAGGCGGCGGGTACGCGCGCCGGGCGGCTCGGCGAGGAAATTCGCGACCGATGCCCGCATACTCGAGGGGTTGGCGTTGTAACAGTCCATGATGAGGGTGTTGCGCCCCGTCTCGGTGCGCTGCGAGCGGTTGTTGTCGGGGACATAGCTGCCGACAGCATGGCGGATACGCTCGTCGGCGACGTCGAAATAACGTCCGACGGCCACGGCTGCGGCGATATTGAACCGGTTGTAATGCCCTTCGAGGTGGTTTTCGAGGCCCTCGGCCAGCGTGACGCTGTAATATTCCACGGCCAGCCCGTCGCGTTCGGCGGCCATGTTCGTCAGTGTCTCGTCCTCGCGGGGTACGAAGGCGCGGCCGCCGTTCGCGGCCAGGTAGTCGAACAGTTCGCCCTTGCCGCGGCGCACCCCCTCCGGGCCGCCGAAGCCTGCGAGGTGTGCACGGCCGATGTTGGTCAGGATGCCGTAGTTGGGCTCGGCGATCGAGGCCAGCAGGGCGATTTCGCCGCAGGCGCTGGCTCCCATCTCGACCACGCCGAACCGTGTGTCGCGGGTCATGGCGAGCAGCGTGAGCGGCACGCCGATGTGGTTGTTGAGGTTACCGCGCGTGGCGTAGACCTCGAAGCGTTCGGCCAGCACGCGGCTCACCAGCTCCTTGGTCGTGGTCTTGCCGTTGCTGCCCGATATGGCGAGTATCGGGATCGCCAGCCGGCGGCGGTGTTCGCGTGCCAGCTCCTGCAATGCCCCGAGCGTGTCGCCGACCAGCACCATACGGTCGTCGGTGACGGCTGCCGGGTCGTCCACGACGGCATAGGCCGCGCCTTTGTCCAGCGCCTCCGCCGCGAAGCGGTTGCCGTCGAACGTCGCGCCGCGCAGGGCGAAAAAGATGGAATCAGCCCCGATGTCGCGCGTGTCGGTGGAGATGTGCGGGTGTTCCCGGAAAATATCGTATAGTTCGGACATGTCAGTTCGCGTGTATGGGGGTTCCCGAGGGCATGGGGTAGGGCCCCGGCTCTGCGGGTTGCCCGAAGCGGGGGTTGCCCGCGGCGTCGAAGTCGAAGCGTTGCAGGCGCACGTCGCGCCCCCAGTTGTGTACCGTATCTTTTTTCGAGTGGTAATAGATCCAGTATTCGCGCCCGTCAGGCGAGGTGGTGAAACTGGCGTGGCCGACGCCGTGTATGCGGTCGTTGCCGGTGAAGACGGGGCCGCTCTTGATCCATGATGCGGGATCCAGCGGATCGCTGTCGGGGGTGCGCAGGCGCAGTTGCCCGAGCTTGTAGTGGCGCGACCACGAGCCGCGCGTGGAGTAGACGATGAACAGGTCGTCGCCGTGCCGCAATGCCGACGGGCCTTCCTGCAGGGAGATGTGGTCGCCCTGTTCCCACGGCTGGTCGGGCCGTGACAGCAGGATGCGCGGCCCGATCCGTGTGGGCGATTCCATGCGGGCGATGTAGAGCAGCTGGTCGGTGGCGTCGGTGTCGCGCTGGCGCTCCCAGCCGGACCATACGGCATAGAGTTCTCCCCGGTGTTCGAAGATCGTCATGTCGATGGCCCAGATGTTGTCCGTCTTGCCGTCGGGGTTGTCGCCCGTATAGAGCATGCCGCGGTCGCGGTAGTCGCCCAGCGGCGTGTCGCATTCCAGCACGCCGGTGCGCTGTCCCGTGAAGGGACTGCCGGGGACGGGTGCCGCGGCGTAGTAGATGTACCATTTGCCGCGGAGGCGGTGCAGCTCGGGCGCCCAGATGTTGAAACTGTTCCACGCCCCGCTGTCGGCAGGCTGCCAGACGACGCGCTCGCGTTCGAAACGCGTCATGTCGTCCGATTCGGTCACGGCGATGCCGCGTCCCGATTTGAAGCAGGTGTAATAGCGTCCGTCGTATTTGGTGATCCACGGGTCGGCGCCGTCGCGCAGCGGGTTGGTGAAGGTGGCCTGCGGCGCGGAGCACGAAAGCATCCCCGCCACTAAAAAACAGCCCGCAGCGAATCGTCGCAGCAAGGCTGTGGTATGGAACGGCATGCGTTTCATAGGTGTCAGATGTGTTTGTCCCCGTTATGGAACTTTACTTCGTCGATGAATTTCTTGATGTTCTGTTCTTCGGCGCGGGGGCATATCATCAATACGTCGTCGGTGTCCACGACGATGTATTCCTTCAGGCCGCTGATGACCGCCACCTTGCCCCTGGGCAGCGAGACGATGCTGCTGCGCGTGTCGTAGAGGTAGCACCCCTCTTCGGGGACGGCGTTGGCGTAGCGGTCTTTGCGGGCGTGCTGGTAGACCGAGCCCCACGTGCCGACGTCGCTCCAGCCGAAATCGCCGCAACGGACGTAGACGTTGTCGGCTTTCTCCATGATGCCGTAGTCGATCGAGATGGCGCGGCACTCCGAGAAGACCATTTCGACGATGGCCTTTTCCGAGTCGGTGCTCAGTGCCCGCATCATGCCGCTGAACATGGCATGGTGCTCGGGCAGGTATTTGCGGAAGGCTTCGACGATGGCCTGCACCTTCCAGATGAAGATCCCCGAATTCCAGTAGAACTCGCCGGTCTGGAGGAAGGTCTGCGCCAGCTCGAGGTCGGGTTTTTCGGTGAAGCACTTGACCTTGCTGATGGCGTGGTCGTCCGAGACCTGAATGTAGCCGTAGCCCGTGTCGGGGCGCGTGGGTTTGATGCCCACGGTCAGCAGGGCGTCGTGCCGGTCGGCGAACTCGAGGCACTCGCCGATGATCGTGCGGAAATCGTCCTCGTTGAGGATCAGGTGATCCGACGGCGTGACGATCATCTCGGCATCGGGGTTCTCCCTGAGCAGCGTATAGGCCGCATAGGCGATGCAGGGGGCCGTATTGCGGCCGATCGGCTCGCAGAGCACCTGTTTCTCCCCGATTTCGGGGATATGCTGCAACACCAGATCCTTGTATTTGTGGTTCGTCACGACGAGGAAATTCCCGGCGGGGACGATTTTTGCGAAGCGCTCGTAGGTATGGCGGATAAACGATTTTCCGGTTCCCAGGATGTCGAGGAACTGTTTTGGCATCGACTGCCGGCTCTTGGGCCAGAAACGCGATCCGATGCCGCCGGCCATGATGACACAATATTTATTGCTTGCCATAAGTTATAATATGGAATTAAGTGAGACAAAGATAAAAATATTTTGTAACTTTGCCGCCTATTGCAGGAATAATATTTTTGTACCCCCGATGAAGATAAAACTGTTCACCATACCCAACCTGCTGACCCTTTCGAGCCTGCTTTGCGGCTCGTTCGCAGTGGTTTCAGCATTGGTTTACGGCGATCTGGCGCTGGCTTTCTGGCTCACGATCGCCGCCGGTGTTTTCGACTATTCCGACGGTTTCGTGGCCCGGCTGCTCAAATGCCCTTCCGCCATCGGCGTACAACTGGACTCGTTGTCCGACATGGTCTCGTTCGGCTTCGCCCCGTCGGCCGTGCTTTTCGTCCTGTGGAACAATTCCCTGCCTGCGGATGCCGAGGCATGGCTGCGCTACGGCGGCAGCGCCTTCTGTTTCCTCGTGGCGGCCTTTTCGGCGCTGCGGCTGGCGAAATTCAATATCGACGAGACGCAGCATACCGAGTTCTGCGGCCTTCCGACCCCTGCCAATGCGCTGTTTTTCGTTGCGCTGGGCTGGATGGACGCCAAGACGGGTTTCAACCAAGGGGGCTGGGTGCTGCTGATGGTGCCGGCCATGTCGTGGCTGCTTATTTCGCCCGTGCGGATGTTCGCCTTCAAGTTTCAGAGTTTTGCTTTTAAAGGCAACGAGATCCGTTATATCTTTATTGCCCTGGCTGTTGTTCTGTTGGTCGCCTTGGGTATCCCGGCTGTCCCCATTGTCATTCTGCTCTACATCGCCATATCGGCCGTGGGATGGGGCATGTCGCTAAAGAAGCCTGGCTCAGCGGCTTGCCCTGAGAAATAGTTGTATATTTAAAATTTTTTAATTATATTTGCCCCGGATTTACGTTCCATGTCGAGGTTGACGAATAGAATATTGCTGGCAGCTTTGCTCGGTCTGTTCCTTACAGCGCCCGGCATCGTACGTTCGCAGGGTTTCAACGCCAGGACGCTGCAGCGTGCCCAGCAGCGCGGGGAGACGGGGAACCTTTACGGTACGAACCCTTACGAGCAGACCGGCGAGGAGGGGGAGGAGGGTCAGGACGGCCAGCCGCAGGATACGACCAAGAAGGAACGCCGGATCCGCAAGCCGCTCGAATCGTATTTTTTCAGCGATTCGATCCGCGCCCTGAACAATTTTCGCTGGAGCGTCAAGCGCGACTACAACCGCGTGGAGATAAGCCCGCTCGACACGACGCTCACCGACTGGCGCATCGACTACCCCTTCTTCCGCGAGGAGGTGGGCGACATCGCACAGGGCGCCCTCGGGCAGACATCGCTGCCGATGAACTATTTCCGGCGGCCGCAGTTCTTTGATTTCAGTTTTGCGAGCCCCTACTATGCGTATACGTACGACATGGAGAACGTGCCGTTCTACAATACGAAGAAGCCCATCATCCGCATGACGTACCTCGAGTCGGGGCAGAAGCGTTTCCGGGAGGAGAACTTCAATATCATGCACGCGCAGAATATTTCACCCACGACGGGGTTCAACGTCGATTACAAGGCGCGGGGAACGCGCGGGCAGTATATCTGGTCACGGACGAAGAACCACAACCTGTCGGTCGCCTTCAGCCATACGGGCAAGCGCTATTCGGTGCATGCGGCCTATTACAACAACCACATCGAACAGCAGGAGAACGGCGGCGTGGTCGGGACGTGGGCCATCGCCGATACGACGTTCCAGATGCCTTCGGGCGTGCCCATGAAGCTGTCGGATGCCGAGGCGCAGAACACCTACCGCAACAATGCCTTCTTCATCACGCAGTCCTATGCCCTGCCGTTGCAGCGCGTGACGGAGAACGACTTTTCGCTCGCCGACCTGTCGGCGGTCTATATCGGCCATTCGTTCCAGTACAGTTCGTGGAGCAAGGTCTATTCGGACAAATATGCGCGGTATATCGACGAAAGGGCGCACCGGGACGAACAGGGCAATTTCGTGGCCGATACGCTGGACTACTACCAGAACTGGTATATCAACCCCGACCAGACGCGCGACTCGATTTACGAGCGGGTGATTTCGAACCGCTTCTTCGTGCAGGCGCAGCCCTGGGATCGTAACGGCGTGGTAGGCACGATTGATGCAGGCATCGGTATCGACATGCATACCTACTCGCAATTCGAAATGAGGGATTACCAGACGGGAAAGTATACGAAGGTCAACAAGACCAGCTATTTCGCATACGGTTCCGTCGGAGGCAAGATAAAGAAATATGTCGACTGGGATGCGAACCTCAAGTTCTACCCGTCGGGATACAGAGGCGGAGACCTCACCATCGGCGCCCACTTGGCGCTGACGGGGTACCTCCGCGGACACCCCCTGATTCTCGAAGGCCGGTTCACGATGGAGCGGCGTTCGCCCAACTACTGGCAGGAGAATCTGTTCTCGAACCACTACGTGTGGTCCACTCCTTTGAATAAGGAGAATGAAACTCGGTTCGAGGTGAAGTTTTCAGTCCCCGATTATGCGTTTGAAGCGGGGGCATGGCAGGGCGTCGTCGGCAACAAGATCTTTTACGACAAGGAGAGCCAGATCGCCCAAAGCAGTGACAACGTAAGCCTCACGAGTGTGTACGCTCGCAAAGATTTCCGCTTAGGCGGACTTCATTTGGACAACAGGGTATTGTTGCAGTGGAGTACGAATCAAGAAGTTGCACCCGTTCCGCTTTTGAGCGCGTTCCTTTCGTATTATTACGAGTTCTGGGTCGTGCGCAACGTATTACGCCTTCAGATCGGTTTGGACGGACGCTATAACACGCGTTATTATGCGCCCAGTTACAACCCTGCGCTGTCGGCCTATTACAACCAACGGGACGTCGAAGTAGGCAATTACCCCTACATGGACGCCTTCGTCATGGGAAAGTGGAAGAGAATGCGGATATTCCTCAAATATCAGCATGTGAACAAGGGACTGTTCGGAAACGGGGAGTATTTCTCCGCGGCGGGTTACCCGCTCAATCCGGGCATGTTTAAAATCGGTATCTCATGGGGTTTCTATGATTAGCGTATTGTTCTGCGCGGTATGAACTGCCCGCAAAACAACATTTTATGTTAAAAAAGACAGTTTTAACTTTTGCGTTCTTAACAATCCTGACGACTTTTTACGGCTTTAACGCCCAGTTCAGCACACCCGTGACGGACGACATGCTGCTGAACGACGATGCGGCCGATTTCGGCAATTCGCTGCTCGGTGAGGGCGACTATGTGATCTCGGCTTATGACAATGTCATTCGCAACATCAGCGAAAAAGAGGGCCACGACTGGCGCCTGATGAGCGCCATCGCCTACCATGAATCGCGGTTCACGCCCGACATCACCTCGCGCAGCGGGGCCCGCGGGCTGATGCAGATCATGCCCTCGGTGGCACGCCAGTTCGACGTCCCGACCGAGCAGGTCTCCAATCCCGAGACCAACATATGGTTGGCCAACAAGCTGATGTCGAAGATTATGAACACGCTCCGTTTCCCCGAGGGGACTCCCGAGAAGGATCGGATGAGCATCATCCTGGCCTCGTACAACAGCGGGATCGGCCATGTGAACGATGCGAGGCGCCTGGCACGGCTCAACGGCGAGGATCCCAATTCGTGGGAGGTCGTGGCCCGCTACCTGCAACTCAAGGCGCAGCCCGAGTATTACGAGAGCGAGGCGGTCAAGTGCGGACGTTTCACCGGCAGCCGGCAGACGCTGGCCTACGTGAACGACGTGATAGGACGCTATGACAAATACTGCCGGATTGCTCGGAGATAACTCCGGCAGGAATTGAAAAGTCTGAATCTACAGCAAAAAGGCTGAACCCAGGGGTTCAGCCTTTTCTCTTTATATCTTCTGAGTTGCCGGCGGACTTGTCCGGCGCCGGGTCAATAGACCCACTGGAAATCGTCGACGTACATTACATTCGTCGTGCAGCCCACCATGTAATCGCCGTAGGCACTCGTGGAGCAGGAGATGATGATGCTGTACTTGCCGGTGGGGCGTCCCGCAGCCGGGTCGTAGAAGTTGAGCGGCAGGGTGGCCTCTACCATTTGCTCGCCTTCGGTCGACTTGTCGACGAACAGCGACCCGTAGGCGATGAGTTTCCCTTCTGCGGTCTGGGTGGTTTCCGCCGGATCCCAGGTGCCCGTGGGGGCGCCCGTCCCGGATGCTACCCGGTGGCGGCTGCTCCAGTCTACGATGGCCACGAAGATGCGGGCTTTGTCCGGGTCGCCTATGCCGACCGGAGCCCCGGAATGTTTGCTTGCGTCGATCGTGCCCAGTGTCGCGTGGTATTTCACCTTCATGCCCGAAGGGCGCGCCGTCCAGTTGTAGGGCTGTCCGAATTCTACTACGCCCGTCCACAGGCCGTCTTTGTAGAAGATGCCGGACATCAGGTTGCCGGCTGCGATGTTGACGAGGGGAGGGGCTGCCGCGGCCAGTTTCGCGCAATAGCTGCCGCCCATTCCGTTGAAAGTCCCCTGCCTACAGAGCTTATCCGCAAATGTGTTGTTACCGCTGGCCCAGAACTCCGCATTCGTATTTTCGCTCGTGAAGCACGACAAGCCCGGGTTTTCCATGTTCCCGTCGGGAATCGTGTCGCCCGCGGGTGCCGTGTATTCGGCGGTTTCGGTCTGCTGCCCGCCGACGAGAAGCCGGAATTCATACGTTTGCCCGGCGTAGACGCCCTTGGTCGTGACGAGGCGTTTTACGGGGATGCCCGCATCGTTGGTGAGGCTTGTCCATTCGGGTGCGATCGAGCTCGTAAAGATGCCGCTTTCGTCCTGTGCGCCCTTCTGCGTCGTCTGCCAGTCGGCGGTACCCTTCAGACGGTACTGGATTTCGGCGGTGGCGTAATCTTCGGGCGTAACCATCGTGGTTACGACGGCCGTGTTGTTCCAGAGGTCGATCTCGCGGACACCGATCTTCACGTTGGTGGGCTGGACATGGAGCATCCACCGCTCCGTGCGGCCGTGGCAGGTGACGTCGACCAGACGAACCGTTTCGAAGCCCGTGGCGGAAAGTTCCTCGGCCGTGGGCGAGTAGGCGGTGATGTCGGCAGGCCCCAGCTTGAGGCTGGTGACCGTGACGGCCTTCAGGTCGGTGCCTTCGGCGACATAGGCCGTGGCCGTACGCGCCTGCGTGTCGATCAGTGTCGATCCGATCTGCCCGGCGACGGTGAACGACCGGGCTATGGGCTGCTCGGCCACGATCGTCCACTCGTAGTCCTGGTAGAGCGAGAGCGTGACATAGAGCGGCGCCCGCAGGTCGAACTCCCCGCTCAGCGGCTGCGAAGTCCTGATCTGGCTGATGAATTTCTCTTTGTCGGTCATCATCGGGTTGGATGTGGCGACGTCGAATTCCGCCTTGTCGATGGTGACCTTGCGGATATCGGTCTTCTCGTCCAGCGTGAGCGTCACGGTACGGTTCACGAGGCTGATGCCGGCCACCGTGAACCCCTTGCCCTCGATGCTGCGGATGTTGAGCTCGATGGTGGGGTACGGTATGTCGTTCTCGATGCACGACGCTGCCAGCAGGAGTGCCGCCGCCGAAAAGAGTATGCGTAGGTATTTCATAGTTTACTGCTTTTTCTTGTCCCACAAATGTATCGTCATACCGAAGTTGATGGCCGCGATATTGAGCCGGAAACGCATGTTCGAAGCCTTGCGCGAACCGATCTTGTTGCCGTCGGCATCCTTCTGGGTGATGCTCGTATACTGTATGCCGCCCAGCCCGAACGAAATCGTCGCACAGACGTTGGGGAAGATGTATACGGCAGCTCCCGGGTTGAACGCCAACTTTACCTGCGTTTTGTCGTTGTAGGTGCGGTTGGGTGCGCCTCCTTCGTTATGATCCGGGTCGTATGCGAAGCTCGAATGTCCCGTCGAGAGCGCCAGCTCGAACTCGGCGAAGAGTCCGAAGCGTCCTTTGGGGTCGAGCCCCGCATAAGAACGGTGGAAAATGCCAAATGAGTATTCGTCGCTCGAAAGATCGACGTAGGGGAGCTGCCCCGAGAGGTCGTTGCCCTCGCCCGCATCGAAATAGGTGTTGTCGAGCGTGCCGCCCATGTGGCTGTATCCGAAACGGATGCCGATACAGTTGTTATCGCGGTAGAAATAACCGACGAAGGGTTTTACCGTTGCGATCGTGGCATCCGCATCGATGTTGTCGAAGATGAGCATGAGGTCGGTGTCGTCGCTCGAAACCGTACCGTAGGAGGCCGTAAGACCCATCATCACTTCGCCCTTGTAGGCGAATTTGAGTTTGTTGATCTCGCGGTCGATGCGGCGGCGCGTGGGCAGGAAACGCTCCACCTGGGGACGCTTGTGCTTTTCGGCCGGCATGGCTGCGGGCATCGGCGCCGAGGGTGCCGCCGGGGCGCCGAGGGTGCCGAGGGTGCCCGCTGCGGTTGCAGTGTCCGTTTCTGCGGCGAGTCCCGAAGTTGTTTCCGTCGTGGCTTCGGTGCCCGTTCCGGGGGTGTCCGAAGTTTCCGGGGGCACGCTGCCCTCTTTGCCGGAGGGGGTTTCTTCGACTGCGGCCGTAGCGGCCCGCTGCACTGCGGGGAGGGCTTGTCCCGTCTCCGCTGCGGCGCCGAGCGTGATGAATACCGATAAAATGGAAAGTATGATTCGTTTCATGTGCGTGCCGTGTTTAGAGATAGAATGCCATGCCGAGCCCTATCGAGAAGATATTGACTTTGAAGTTCATCATGCTGGCGTTGCGCTTGCCGACCGTCACCTGGTTGTGTACCTGTTTGGTGTGGCTGTAACTGATGCCCATCACGCCGACGTTGACCTCGACGGCCATGTTGTTCGTGGCGAAGGCGATGATACCCGGCGAGATACCCAGCGAGAAGGTATAGCCCGTCTGGTAGGTGCCCTTCACCGGGGAGTCCTTGGCAAAGCGTGCCTGCGTACCGCCGCCCGAGAGCTGCATCTCGTTGAAGAGTGCGAAACGCTTGTTGCGGCCCAGCGGGATGTACTGGCGCCAGATCATGGCCACCGAATAGCTCTGTTGCAGCGAATAGCAGTCGTTCAGCTCGAAATTCAGGTCGGAATCCTCGCCGCCCAGGTTGAGGTCGGCCTTGTCCAGTTTGAGCAGCGAGCGCGAATAGATGAAACGGCCTCCGAGCGCCATGTTGTCGCGGAAGGCATAGGCGATCATCGGGCTGACCTTGAACGTGTAGCCCTTCGATTCGATGCCCTCGACGACCAGGAACCTGTACGTATCGTTCGAGTGGGTCGAGTAGGAGGCTGTTCCTCCGAAGATCCATTGCCCGCGCGGGACGAAGAGGTTGTGTTTGTCGGTAAGGCCGCGCTGGCGCCGCATTTCGTTGACGGTCTGAGGACGTTCCTCGTGCTGCATGCAGCTCGTGCTGTCGGCCTGCGGGGCGAGGGACGCCGCGGCGTTCGTCTGTTGTGCACGGCTCTCCGGCGCCGTGCCTGCCAGGAGCAGGAGTGCCAGGAGCGTACTGGTGGTTATCTTGCGCATTGTCGTGCGTTTACGTTTAATCGTTAATATACCCATTCGAAATCGTCGACGTACATCACGTTGGTGGTGCAGGCATCCATGTAATCCCCGTATGCACTGGTGGAACAGGATACGACGATATTGTACTTCCCATCGGGAGCGGCGGCCGTGTCCTGGTAATAGTTTATCGGCAATATAACTTCTACCATTTCATCGCTCTGGGTCGTTTCTTCGATGAATTTGGAGGCATACCCGATGATGGGGCCGTTGGCCGCTTCGGTTTGTGTCTCCGGATCCCAGGTGCCCGTCGGGGCTTTTGTCCCGGCAAATACTTTCTGTTGGGCCGTCCAGTCCACGATGCAGACGAATATCCGGGCCTTGTCCATTTCGCCGACGGGAATTTTCCCGCCGTGGAGATTGTAGTTGACTTCCCCGATCGTAGCGTGGTATTTGAACCTGACGGCTCTCGGGCGGGCGTTGTAAGCGAACTTTTTGCCGAAAGAGACGTTGCCGCCCATCCCGCCGAGAACCTGGATGGCGAAGTCTCCCGTGAATAGGTTGCCCGGTGCGGGAACCTTGGCCAGCGTATTATATGTCGCGGACAGTTTGGCACAGTATGTCCCGACGCGTCCCGGCATCGCCTCGTCACGGGTACAGAGTTCCTTGGCGAACGCGTTGTAGCCGCTGCCCCAGAAGGTATAGTTGGTGCCGGAACCCGGGAATTGCTGGGCGCTTCTCCACGATTCCAGGCTTCCGTCGGGCAGGGTGTAGTAACCCGTCCCTTCGGCCGTGAACCTGAGCGCCGGGACGCTGCCCGCTTCGGCGGCTTCCTCGTCGACCTTTTCCCCGCCGGCAATCCATACGGAATAGCCGGGGGCGAGGTTCTCGGCGATCGTATCGTCGAATTTCACCTCTACGACGGTGTTCACGATCTGGCAGACGACCGCAACGTTTGTGGTTTCGCCGGGTTTGACGGTGAACTTCTCCTCGCCCTTGTATAACCGTTTCGTGAAATCGGCGGGGGCTTCCTCTCCGGCTTCGACCGCTACGCGATAAGTGCCGGCCAACAGTTCCAGCCGTTCGGGACAGGTCTCTTTCGAGGTGTATTTGCGCAGCAGGCCGCCCTCGTCGTTGTAGATGTAGACGGTCTGGTGCTGCAACGGGTCGTATTCGCCGGTGTCGGCTGTCTGCCGGGTCGAGACCGTCATCGCCATGACGCCCGTGCGATTGTCGCTGCCCGCGGCGGAGTCGTCTTTCGAGCAGGCCGCGCCGAGGAGCACCGCGAGCAGTACGGCAAAATATGAGATATATCGTTTCATTATCGGTCGGCTTTAGTGGACGATGAGTTTGACAGTCTTGTGTGTCAGTACATTATCGTTGTCCGTCACGTCGAGGACGAAATTATGCTCGCCCGGGATTTCCAGCAGTATCTCGACGAATTTGGTGATCGAGAAGGTCACCGACGTCTGGTTCTTTACCTGCTCGTTGATCGGGAACCCGAATTCGCCGTGCAGGACTTCGACCAGTTCGTCGGGGATGTCGCAGATGTCGAATTTCTCCGGCAGGTTGATCACCGGCAGCAGCGGCCTGAGCGTTTCGGAGTCGATCGTCACGAAGAACGACTTGATGCCTTTGTCGGCCTCGATGTCGATGTCGATCACCATGTCCTTCTGCACTTCGTATTGCTGGTCGATGTCGTAGCCGCGCCACGTGATCCGGGGGCCCGTCTGCCCCGAGCTTTTATCGACTACGAGCGTCAGTACGGCTTCGGACGAGACGTTTTTTGCATCGGTCATCGTGAAGGCGAAGGTGTGCGTACCGTCGAATTCATAGAGCGCCCTGATCTGCCCTGCGATGTTGAAACTCTTGGCCGTCTGTCCTTTGAGTTCGCTGCCTACGGGGTAGCCGAAGCCCTTGAGGATAATCCCTGCCGCCGAAGATGCGTCGAGGGCGCAGAGGTCGAATGTTTGGGGCAACTGGATGGCGGACATCGACGCCAGGAACTGGCTGTTGGTGGAGCCGACGGTCACTTGCAGCGATTCGATGCCGTTGGGCGAGGAGAGGTCGAATGCGAACGGTTCGATGCAGTTCCCTTCCGCGTCGAACATGGCGTCGGTTAGCGTGAAGGGCTGCGTCATGTCGTGCCCGGGCCAGGTGAGTGCCGGGGCGTTGGGGTCTTCGAGGAGCTCTTCCCCGAGGTTTTCCGTACCGTCGACGACGAACTTGTTGTCCTGGAGGATGCTGTTGTCGACTTTGACCGAGAAGAGGATGTTGCCCTTGTCGGCGTAGCCGATTACGACCGAAACCTTGCGCCATTGCCCGGCCTTGACCCCGGTGATCTGCTTGCTGAATTTAGCGGGGACATCGGTGTCGGCGAAAGTGCCGTCGAATACGAAGTCCAGGGTGTTTTCCAGTGCCTGCGGTTTGAAATAGGCCGCCCGGGTTGCGGTTTTGAGGAAATCCAGGCTGGTGTCGCCCAGCGATACGGTGGCCTTGCTGGTGTCGGCCAGCATATCGGCCAGCTCGGACGAATATTCCACCGAGACTTTGATGTTCTGCAGGGTGCAGACCACCTCTTCGGGCGAGGTCGTCTGTGCCTTGGTGATCGTAAAGTCGCTCGTCGCACCGTAGACGGGGTGTTCCCAGTCCACGCCGGGCATCGTGTCTTCCGAGCGGACTTCCATGCGGTAGGCGCCCACCTTCAGTTCCATCGGCGTCTTGAGCTGCTCCTTCAGCTCGGCATAGGTCATTTCGAGTACCTGCGCGTTGTCGGCGTCGAGGATCTCCACGATAAAGCTGTCCACGTCGGGAGCCGTAGCGCGCGTCCCGGATGCGGTGCGTGCGGCCTGCGTCTCGTCCGACGTGTCGTCGGGACGGATTTCGGTTTCGTCGTAGACGACTGTCATCGAGAGGTTGCCGATCGACAGATAGCCGGTCATCCCGGCGGGCTCGGGGTTCGGATCCTCCTTGTACGGGGGCTCTTCGTTTACACAGCCGGTCGCGAAGAGTGCCGCAACCGCTAACATCGTAAGAAATTTGGTAAATGTTTTCATATCTTTCCCTGTTTTTATTTCTTTTCGGTATCGTCGATGGCTCCCTCGTTGACCTCGCAGTCAAGCGTCCGGGTATCGGTGTAATCCTCGCCGAGTGTGATGGTCAGCGTGGCGCTGCCCGCGTTTTTGGCATCGTAGGTGATGATGTGGCAGGTGCGCGGCGTCGTGGCGTCGAGCGTCTGGGCGGAGAAAGTCACCTCGGGGCCTTCCCCCGTGCCCGTCGGGCTCTGGCGGCGTGCCGTGCCGGTCACCGTGAGCCGCGTGCCGCCCTTGACGAACACCGGTTCGTCGGCAGGGTCGCTGCCGGGCGTGAAGGCGAATTCATTGCCCGAGGCCGTCGTCACGGTGAACCTGGCATCGTGGAAATAGGCGAGGAACTGCTCCGTGGCGCGGATTACCACCTGCGAATTGGCCACCGTGGCGGTCAGGTCTGCATTTACCGTGCGCCGGGGCAGCACTTCGATCTTTTGTTCGGCATAATAGTAAGGTTTGCCGGCTCCTTCCGCATCGGGGTCGCCGTGGGCGATCGCGACGGTGTAGCTGCCCATCCGGAAGACGGTTTCGCTCTGCTCGAACTCGGTGAGCGTATCCCATTTCTGCGTGCCCGTTTCGCCCGTTACCGTGAGCGAGAAAGCCCCGGCTGCGGGCGCTTCGGGCGTGCCTGAAGCCTCGGCCGAAGCCGTGTCGATCGACGTGTCGGCCGTGCAGCTAACGGACAGGGTGCCGTATCCCGTCGCTTCCGTGTCGTTTTCCGTGGAGCATCCGGCGGCCAGCAGGCCCGCCGATGCCAATAGATATATAAGTTGTTTTTTCATAGCAGTCCGGATCGTTCGGTAAAAGATGTTGTCGGGATTCTCGGTTGCCTCGTGCGCTGCCGGGAGTACGGCGGGATATGCCGTTGTGCCGCCGGTCGGATTACCGGTATATGAAATATCCCGAGGCGTTTGCATGGGTCGGGATGTCCGGAATTTTATGCGCATGGGTATGAGTTTTTTATTGGCAATGTGCAAAAATAGACATGCGGCGCGTATCTTGGAAATAAATTCAACGAATGCCTGGTTTTTCATCACGAACACCCTGTCGGGCAAACCTGTTCGAACCTTTTTTTTGACTTTTTCGGCACAGGATGCATCCGCCCGCGGGCTGTGTGCCGACCGTCCGTGTTGCACGACGGCCCGCCGCGGCAATACCCCGCGCAAGAAAAAACCTCCCTGCAATCGCAGGGAGGTCGGGGATAAAGGCCTCTGGCCTTCCGGATATTTCCGGTGGGTTAGTATACCCATTCGAAATCGTCGACGTACATCTCGTTGGAGGTGCATGCATCCATGTAATCTCCGTATGCGCTTGTTGAGCATGATATTACGATATTGTACGAGTTTTTCGGAGCTTGTTCTGTCTGTTGATAATAATTTATCGGAACTATGACTTCCACCATTTCATCACCTTGGGTGGATTCTTCGATGAATTTGGAAGCATAACCAATGATTGCTCCGTTGTTAGTCGATGTTTGTATCTCTGGATCCCATGTTCCGGATGGAGCGTTTTTTCCAGCATATACTTGTTGTTGAGCCGTCCAATCAACAATACATACCATTACTCTGGCTTTGTCCATATCACCCACCGCAATTTTTCCACTATGAAGATTATAGTCGATTGTCCCGATTTTTGCATGATATTTAAATTTAACTGCGCTGGGACGAGCTGTATATGTGTATGGTTTTCCGAAAGAAACATATCCGCCCATCGGACTCAATGAAATTCTAAAATCTCCCGTAAATAGGTTTCCAGGAGCAGGAACACTTGCTAAGCTATTGTAGGTTGCAGTCAGTTTTGCACAGTATGTTCCGCTTCGCCCTGATTTTGTCTCATCTCGAGTACATAAATTAGGTGCAAAGCTGTTATAACCGCTACCCCAAAAATTATAAGTATAACTTTTCGTCAAAGAGCCCGATTCGCTACCAGGGAATTGTTGGGTGTTTTTCCAAGATTCTAAACTGCCGTCGGTAATCGTATTACCTGCGTCGGTGGTAAATTGCCCTGTATATTCACTACCGTCGACAATTAGTTTATAATCATAAGTATTTCCTGCGAACACTCCTGTCCCTGTAGCAATGCGCTGGAATGGGAGAACTGTATTGTCAGTTGCATTTGGAGTAGCCCAATCGGGAGTTGTAAATGATGTCCAGTCTGGTTTTATTTCCGCTTTTGTATTGTTTTCGGTAATTTCGGCGGTCTGCCATGCAGTCTCTGTCGATTTTTTGTATTGTACGCTGACAGATGTCGCGTCGGTCGGAATATTTGAAAGCGTAAACGATGCTGTATTGGCCCAAAGGTCTGCATCCTCGTTATAGGTAATTGGGGATGAGGACGGCATATAAAATGCCAAATTTTGAGTCGTTTGCTGTCCGGCCAGATCGGTTACGACTACCTCGAAAATATGTTCGCTGCCAGGGGCGGCTAGTCCAGCGATCAAAGGTATGAGTTCAGTAATATTGAAGATTGTAGATTTCTGATACTGAATAGCAACGCCGCCGGTCATCCCAGGAAGCCCTAAATCAGTACTGAAAAGATCGAGTGCTGTAAGGCCCATTTCATTCAGTACACCGGACGTGATATTTACCATAAGCCCTGCGATACCTCCCGGGACGGTAATCTGGATATTGGCCTCATAATCGGTGCCGCATTTAGTAATGTCGTGCGGTTCGTTCATATCCTGATTCGGCCATACGAGCGACGGGGGCGCGATGGAGGCGAACTGCGGGGCGTCGACCGCTTTCTTATAGAGCGTTCCGGCTTCGAAGGCTTCGGTGCGGTCGACCGTGACCGTGGCCATCTGGTTGTCGGAGTCGATTACGTCGAGCGTCAGCGTGGGGTAGAGGTCGGCCGGGACGTTGAAGAAGGCTTCGACGTGGTCGCCGCCCGCCGCATCGGGCGTGTATTGCAATGCGATGACGTTCGACTGGTCGGTTGTGCTGAGGCTGGCAACTGTCTCGGCACCCCCGTTTTTGAGGGCGAAATCGAGGCTCGAGGCCGAAAGCTTCTGGGTTTCCCCGCCGGCGGTCAGCAGCAGGTATTTCACCTTGTCGGCCGGCGTGGCGATGGAGAAATTGAGGATCGACGTAAGGCGGTGCAGCGTGAAGGTGACGTCTTTGCCGTCGGCCTTGCCCGCCTCGTCGTCATCGGTGTATGCCCTGGGGGTGGCGACCAGCGCGTCGTAGGCGCTGTTGAAATCGTTGCCCGCCTGCGTGCGCAGGTTCCCGAACGGGAGGTTGGCCGTGGTGCCGGTGACCTTCGCGTGGGGGAAGAAGGCATAGTAATTGCCGCCGCCCGCTGCGAAATCGTTGAGCGAACCTTCGAATGCGGCCGAGGTTGTGTTGTAGTCGAATTTGGCAGCCGTGGCCGGTGCCGTGCCGCCGGTTTTGACAGGCAGGATGCCCAGGGCGTCGCCGGCTTCCCATTCGGCCGTGAAGGCGCTTTCGCCGACATGGATGTTGGCGCGGGTGCCGTCGTTCTCGGCGACCTTGGCATAGACTTTAATAAGCGAACCGTTGCCGGAGTCCGGGGCGGTGTCCGCTTCGTCGAACTTGTTGCAGCCGGCCAGCGATGCGAGGGCCGTTGCACAGAAGAGGAGTTTGAGGGATTTCTTCATGGCGCTGCGGTGTTAGGCTTCGTCGGATTCGTCCATGTAACTGTCGTCATAGGACATCGGAAGAACACTCCCGCCTACCGGTGATGTGGCAAATCCCTTTTCAGTCGTGATCTCGATTACTTCGATGGTAGGGACGGAGTATTTCCCCCCCCCTCGTTTGGCTAATTCAATTCCCATGATATGCAAAAGTTTAAAGTGACATAACAAAAGTAGGTTTGCGCAGCCGCAAATGAAAATAAATTCAACGAACCCGGGCAATTTCATCATAAACGCCCGCTGTTTCACTATTTCCCGTCCTCGCGTATGTGTGCCGATCCGCCGGGAAGGGCGCAGGAGCCCCATAACTTGTTGTCATATCGCCCGATACGACAAAAAACCTCCCCGCAGGTGCAGGGAGGTTTCGAAAGGGAGGCCGTGGTGCCGCCGGGGTTTGTTATTGCCGGGGTTGTAGTATATCCACTCGAAGTCGTCGACGTACAGTTCGTTGCTTTGGCTGCCGCAGAAGAATGCCCCGTAGCAGTCCGAGGAGCACGAAATCATGATGTTGTAAGCCTTCGACGGGATGGGCGTCGCGTCGCGGTCGTTGTAGACGATCGGGATGGTTATGGTCTGCCAACCGTCGGTCGAGGCCGTGAATTTGTGGTCGCCGTATGCCAGGATGCCGATGCCGGTGTCCGAGGGTTCGAACGTCCCGCTGATGTTGTATTCCCCGCTAAGCGCCTTGGTCTGGGATACGTTGTCGATTCGGGTGTCCCTGTCGCAGATACATACGAAGATGCGTGCGGGGGAGATGTCCGAGGTGGACAGCTCGTCCTTCTTCGCCCCCAGGGTCTGAATGTTGCCGACCGTCGCCCTGGCTTTGACCCGTAGCGCCGTGGGACGTGCAGTCCATGCGTAGGGCGAACCGAAGCTGGCCGTTCCGCCGCTCCATCCGAATATGGAAACCGTGTAGTCGAAGGAGCCGGTGAACAGGTTGCCGGCAGCGAAGATCTTGATCGACCCGATCGAGGTCAGGTTCGGCTTCAGGTATGCACAGTAGGAACCGCTGGTATTCCCGATCCATATGTTTTCGTTCTTGGTGCATAGGCCCGTGGTCTGTCCGTTGTTGCCCGATGTCCAGAAGCTGTTGCCGCTCGCATTCGGATATACGATGTTTTTGTTGCTGCCCAGGGTCGTCGTACTCCAGTCCTCCATGCCGCCGTTTTGGATGGGGTCGCCTTTCTCGGCGGTGAGGTCGATCGTGCCGGAAGCCTTCGTCGTGCCGTCGATGACGAGCCGGTATTCGTATCGGTGGCCGGGGCGGATGCCGGTTTCGCTTATCATCGTGTTGTCGGCGTTGTAGGCGCTGCTGATCGTGGCTGTGAAAGTCCCGTCTTCGGCATTCTGCGTCCCCTTGGCGGCAGCCTGCCAGGTGCCGTCGGTACGTTTGTATTCGACCGTCGTGTGCTGGAAGTCTTCCGGGGCGACCACACATGCGAGCGTCGCGGTGTTCGTCCAGAAGTTCGCGTCGTCGTTGTAGGCCGCGCCCGGGGTGATCGCCGAGGCGATGGTCTTGGCGTATTGCAGGGTGACCGTGGTCTGCTGCCCTGCGTTGTCCGTGACGGTGAACCTGAAGTCGGAGTGTGCGGTTTCCGTCACCTCGGCGCAGACCATGGCCAGCAGGTCGATCAGCCCTCCGATCTGGAAGAATGCGTACTGCTGGTCGAGCAGCTGCGAAGGGGTCGGGAATCCGAGTTGGGTGAGCATCTCGGCCATATTCTCGGTCGCCGGGGCGGTCAGCTCCATCGTGGGGGCAAGCCCGGCCAGCTCCAGCAATCCGCTTTCGGTCAGCACCGGGGCGATGATTTCCACCTCCATTTTACGGATGCCGCCCGGGACACTGACCTCGATATCGGCCTCGTTGCCCGTGTCTGCCAGCTCGTAACGCTGCGAGAGGTCGTGTCCGAGCCACTCGATGGTCGGGGGCGTGGCTTTGGCGAAGGTTCCCGTCGCTATTTTGGTGTAGACCCAGTTGGCGACCATCGGCGTGGTACGGTTTACCGTCACGCTCGCGGTGTTGCCCTTGTCGGTGCAGACGGTGAAGACCAGTTCCCCGTAGTTCTCGTCGGGCAGCACGTTGAAGAACGTCTCGCTCAGGTCGGCCGAGGGTGCCGTGCCGTCCTTGTAGGTGACGGTGATGCGCTCCGAGTCGATCGACACGGTGCCGCCGGCGGGCGACGGGCCCTCGGCGACCAGCGTGGGGTTGACCGCGGCGATGTCGTATGCGCTCGTCGGGAGTTCGAAGGTCAGCTGCTCGGAAGCGATCGGTTTTACGGCCGTCAGCATAACCGAAGCCACCTTTTCCGACGCTGCGCCGCCCTGCATGCGCAGTGCGAGGATCGTCGTGAAACGGTTGAGGTTGAATCTGAGGGCTTCGCCCTGGGGTGTCATGCCCGGGGCGGCGTTCGGGTACAGGATCGCATCGGCCGCCAGCAGGTCGTATTCGCTGTTGTACCTGTTACCCTCCTGCGTACGGAGCGCGCTGAACGGAACGGTCACCGTGGTCTTCGATCCGGAGACGCTCGCCGTACCGTTGTGCGGGTAGAATGCGCGGTAGTGCCATTCGCCGGTTTGGGAGGGCAGCGTGCCCTTGAACGTGCGGGATTCCGGGTCGAAGGCGAACTGCCCGAGGGCGGAGAAGTCCTGGCTGCCCGGCGCCTTGTGGATGACCCCGAGGATGTCCACCTCGTTCCACGAGCCTGAAAGCCCGTTTTCGAAGTCTACGTCGATCTCGGCGCGGGTCTGCTGGCGGGGGGCGATGTCGGCGCGGAGCCCGACGACGGCCTCGTTTGCACCCGGCTTGGGGGTCGCTTCGTCGAAATTGCTGCATGCTGCGCCGAGGACAGCTGCAAGGAGAACCGGAATGGAAATGTAAAATCTTTTCATGGCAGCTGCTGTTTATTCGGTGTCGTAATAATCATCGTAGCTGCCCATGGGACTTACTCCCCCGGTTCCGGGGTAATCTGATGCGGCAAACCCCTTCTCGGTTTGCACGTCGATCTGTTCGAGCAGGGGTGCGACATAGCATGGTCTCCCCTCCCGATTGGTGGTACTGTCTTCATAGTTAAATGTTTTTTAGTGTCGAGAACAAAAATAGGACTATGCGAAGGCAGATGAAAATAAATTCAACGAACCGGTGGATTTTTTCAATGAACCAGCCGATTTGAGGGATAGCGATCGGGCTGAAATGATGAGATAAAGAACGTAAAAGGATGCACGGTGGACAAAAAAGGCCATCCGGGAAATCCGGATGGCCTTGCGATGCGGGGACGCCCCCGCCCGTTATTTCACGTATTTGTCGAGCCAGCCGAAGAATTCGCGGTTCCAGACGAGCGAGTTCTGGGGCCTGAAGACCTGGTGCGCCTCGTTTTCGAATTCCACCAGCCGCGCCGGGATGCCGCGCACGCGGGCGGCCGTGAAGGCTTCGAGCGACTGCGTGTAGGGGATCCGGAAATCGTATTCACCCGTGAAGATCAGGATCGGCGTATCCCATTTGTCGACGAATTTGTGCGGCGAATTGGCGTAGGAGCGCTGTGCGACCTGGTTCGACCGATCCCAGTAGGGGCCTCCGTAGTCGTTGTTGATGAAGAACAGTTCTTCGGTCTCACCGTACATCGACTCGAAGTTGAAGATGCCGCAGTGGGCGATGAACGCCTTGAAACGCTTTTCGTGGCAGCCGGCCAGGAAGAATACCGAGTAGCCGCCGTACGATGCCCCGACGCAGCCCATGCGGGTTTCGTCGGCCCACGGCTCCCCGGCCACGTCGTCGATGGCCGAGAGGTAGTCGCGGATGTTCTGCCCCGCGTAGTCGCCCGATATCTGGTCGAGCCACTCCTGCCCGAACGAGGGCAGGCCGCGGCGGTTGGGCGCCACGACGACGTAGCCCTGTGCGGCCATCAGCTGGAAATTCCAGCGGTAGCTCCAGAACTGCGACACGACGCTTTGCGGGCCGCCCTGGCAGTAAAGCAGGGTGGGGTACTTCTTGGCCGGGTCGAAATCGGGCGGCAGGATCACCCACGTCAGCATCTGCTTGCCGTCGGTGGTCTTCACCCAGCGTTTCTGCACCTCGCCCATCCTGATGTTGTCGTAAACCGGTTTGTTGATGGCCGAAAGCTGCGTCAGCGTGCCGTCGGCGGGGTCGACGCCGAAGAACTCGGTGGCCATCGAGATCGTGCACATTTCGGCGACGATCCTATCGCCGGCCATCGAGAAGGCGTTGATGTCGTGGTCGCCGCGGGTTACCACCTCGACCTCGCCTACCGAGGGTGAGATGCGGCAGAGCTGGTGTGTCGCCTCGATCGGTGCGATGAACCAGATCGTGTCGTTGTCCTCCCAGACGACGTTCATGGCGTTGTAGTCGAAATCTTCCGTCAGATCCTGCATGTCGCCCGTCCGACAGTCGTAGAGGAACAGGCGTGCCTTGTCCGACTCGTTGCCTGCGCGGCGCTGTGAAAGGAAGGCGATTTTCGTATCGTCGGGCGACCATACGGGGTATTTGTCGTAACCGGCCATGACGGCCTTGTCGCTTGCGACGGGCTCCCCGGTATTGACATTGACCGGCTTGCAGATGTTCTGCGTCACGCCGCTTTCGAGCACATAGACGAAGATGTCCGAGTCGGTCGAAACGGCGTATTCGGTGCCGGTGAGCGGCTTACAGGTATAGGCCAGCATCGTGCCTGCGTTGTTCCAGGTGATTTCGGCCATGTCGAAATAGGGCGCCAGCGGGGCGTCCCACTGTGCATCGGGCATGATGTCCGTGCCTCCCGTCACGAGGCCCTTGCCCAGTTCGCCGATGAAGATATGGCGGTAGGAGCCTTCGTCCCAGTAGTCCCAGTGGCGGGCCATCAGGTCGTCGTAGATGCGGGCCTTCGACTTGTCCATGTCCTCGTATACGTCCGACGATTTGCGCCGCGCCGTCTGCACGGCCTGTACCCACCAGATGTGTTTTTCATCGGGGCTGACACCGAATCCTTCGACGTCGGGGACACCCTCGCCCCCGCCGCTGCCCGTTATCTGGGTCGCGTCGCCGCCAGCGGCGTTCATCCGCCACACCTGCATCGAGCCGCTGCGATCCGACAGGAAATAGATTTTCCGCCCGTCGGAGCTCCACTCGGGGGCGGCGTTGTTCGAGGCCGTGTCGGTGAGCCGCGTTACGGCGCCCGATGCCATATCCTGCACCCAGAGGGTCGTCACGCCGCGGTTCTGGGCCATGTTGTAGTCGGTCTGCGCATAGAGGAGCGTCTTGCCGTCGGGTGAGAGCGACGAGGAGCCTGCACGGCTCATTTTCCACATCACCTCGGGGGTGAGCCTGCCTGCGGCGATTTCGTCGGCCGTCAGGGCGTTGTCGATCGTAAGTGGTTGCGGGCGCCTGTCGTCGCATGCGCCCAGTCCCACAGCTGCAATAGCCATAAAAAGGAGTAATTTTTTCATTTTGGTCGGGGTTTCTTCTATATTATTCGTATTTTCGCGTTCAAATCGAGCCAGCATGGACTATACCGTATATTTTGCAGATAAAGCCGTGGTTTTCACTGCGAAGACCCCTGGCGAGGACTGGTATGCCGTGACGCCCGCACCGGACGGCGGCATATCACGAGCGAAGGTAACGAAAATTCTCGAATCGTACAACAAGGCGGCTGTCGTCACGCCCGATCCCGGGGCGGCGTTCGGGGCCTTTGCCGCGGAGTTCGCGCTTATAGAGGCGGCGGGCGGCGTGGTGGTCAACGATTGCGGCCAATGGCTGATGATCCGCCGCAACGGCCGCTGGGACTTACCCAAGGGGCACCTCGAATGCGGCGAGCGGATCGAGGAGTGCGCGGCCCGCGAGATCGAGGAGGAGACGGGTGTCCGCGCCGGGGTGGTGCGACCCCTGTGCGATACGCTGCATGCCTATTATTTCCCCAAGACCGAACGCTGGGAGCTGAAACGCACCCACTGGTACGAGCTTCACACGGCGTCCTGTGACCGGCTTGTGCCCCAGCTCGAAGAGGGGATCGAGCGGGCGGCGTGGTGTACGCCCGCGGAGGTCGCCCGCAACCTGCGGGATGCTTTCCCGACGATCCGCTGCGTGGCGGCGGCGATGGGAAAGTAGCGCGGCGGCGATCATAGGGTTGCGGTGACGCCGGGGCGTTCCGGCTGTCTTTTCTGGCCGGCGTAACCGGTGTGTTTCCCCGCCCTCCCCGTGGCTTTCTCTTCGGAGCCTTCCCCGGATCCTTCCCCGGATCCTTTCCCGGCGATGCCCGGCGGAGCCCCATCCCGGTTCCCGTCAGGCGAACAGGTCGTTGAGCGATTCGCTCATGCTCGGATGGGTGAAGATCGAATTGCTCAGGTCGTGTGCCGTGACGCCGTGCTTCATGGATGTGGCGACGGTGTTGATGACTTCGCCCGATTCGGCTCCGAAGAGCGTGCACCCCAGTATCTCGTCGGTCTTGGCGTCGATGACGGCTTTGAGCACACCCTCCGTCGAACCTAGTATCCGAGAACGCGGGAATGCCGCGACGGCGATCCTGTTGACGCGGATGTCGCGCCCTGCCTTGCGTGCCTCCTCCTCGTGCATGCCCACGTGCGAGAGCGTCGGTTCGATGAAGACCGAATAGGGAACGGGGCCCCGGTTGGCCGTGGTACGGGCTCCGTCGCCCAGCAGCACGTCGCGTATGATCCGGAAGTCGTCCAGCGAAACATAGGTGAATTGCAGCCCGCCCGTCACATCGCCTGCGGCGAAGACATGTGAAGCCGTCGTGCGCAGGTGTGCGTCGACCCTGACGGCACCCCGGTCGTCGGTTTCGATTCCGGCGGCCGCGAGGTTCAGCCCTGCGGTGGCGGGGCGGCGTCCCGTGGCGAGCAGCACGGCGTCCCCGTCGATTTCGTATTTTCTGTCCGTCTGCGTGTCGGCGACGGCGACCGTGACGCCCTCGGCGGTGTCGCTCACCGATTCGACCCGTGCGCCCATGCGGAACTCGATGTTCTTTTTTTCCAGCGCCTCCCGCACGGCGGCCGCAATGTCGCGGTCTTCGCGCGGGATCAGCTCCGCGAACCCTTCGAGCACGGTGACTTTCGATCCGAATGAGGCGTACATCGAGGCGAATTCCAGCCCGATGTATCCGCCGCCCACGATTACCAGGTGCTGCGGAAGCTCTTCGAGCTCCATGATCGAGGTGCTGGTATAGACCCGCCTGCTCTGTGCGATGCCTTCGATGGGCGGGATTACCGTCTCGGCGCCGGTGTTGATGACGATGTATTTGCCGCCGATCTGCTGTGTCCCCCGGGCGGTTTTCACGGCGACGGCTTCCGGTGAGGCGAAACTGCCTTCGCCCGTGTAGACGTCGATGCGGGCGTTGTCGGCCAGTTTATGGTAATTCTTGTCCCGCAACAGCTCGACCAGCGCCGTTTTCGAGGCGACGGACTCCCTGTAATAATCCCGCCGCTGCCCGAAGGTCAGCGGATGCCCTGCGGCTGCGAGCCCGGCGCTGTGGATCAGGGCTTTGGTCGGTATGCAGCCGATGTTGATACAGGTTCCCCCGTACATTTTGTCCGAGCGTTCGACCATCGCGACGCTCCAATCGTGTGCGGCCAGTTCGGCGGCGAGGGTCTTGCCCGCTTTGCCGAAGCCGATGATGACGGCATCATATTGTTTCATAACTTTCCCTGTTTTAAGTTTCCCGGTGGCATGTGGCCTTCTCCGGCTCATTGTTCCCGTAATGCAAATATCGGGGTTTTATGCCGTCGGTGAAATGGCCGCACTGCCGGATGTGTTGGCAATAATTCCCGTTTGCGGGTTGCGGGGCGTTATTCGCCCGCAGGGGACTCGAACCGCAGCCGTGCGGTGTCCTTGTATTTGCGGGAAATTTCGATTTCCTGTCCGCCGACGTTGACCCGCGAGGGGTGGTATTCGCCGACGTGTGCCGTGTTGACGATATAGGAGCGGTGGATGCGCAGGAAGCGCCGGTCGAGCTGCGATTCCCATTGCGAGATGCGCGTCTTTGTACGGTAGGCCTCGCCCGATGCGGTGTGCAGCCAGACTTCGCTGTCGTTCGATTCGACGTAGAGTATCTCCGCAGGGTCGAGCGTGATTTTCCGCCGCTCGGATACGAAACTGATCGTTTTGTCGTAGGGGCAGCGGGCCGTGAGGTAGTTTTCGAGCATGATCTCGGGGGCGACGAAAGCGCCCGGTATCAGCAGCAGGAACACAGGGTTGAGCAGCAGCCCCGGCATCTGGCCGACCCCTGCGCCGAGGATGTAACGCCCGGCCAGCATCAACGCGAGGTATTCGATGCAGAGGATGCCCAGAGCGAGGTATACGGCGTCGAAAATCCCCTGTCGGGGATTCCGGAACGAGAGCTGCGGCACGAAATAACGGGCGGCGAGCATCCCCGGCAGGAACATCGCGCCCAGCAGCAGGGCATCCGTGAAGGGATAGCCCAGGCTGACCAGTACCAGTGCGATGACGACCGTGGCCGCGAGCCACCATGCGACGGGGAGGAAATGTTTCATGCGACGATCCGTTTCAACAAATATAGGTAAATAAACCGCATGTCCGTCGTCCCGGAGCCCGGAAAAATGCTCCCGTGGGGCGGACGGCGGGATTCGACCGCGCAACGACGGGTTTCGCCTGTCCGTTTTTTTGCCGGTTCGGGGCCGGATGGACTATCTTTGTTGCAGGGAATAGTCCCGTGTCCGTTTAAAATTTTATCGTATGTACCAGTTGTTTTTCGAAGGCGGTTCTTACCAGATGTCTTTGCTGACCGCCGAATTGATTTGTATGCTGTTCGCTGCATGGAAAGCCCCGGCATGGGTGAAGGAGATCGGGTTGCTGGCTTTGGTGAGCGGGATCTTCCTTCAGATTCTAAGCATGTACCATGCCTTTGACGTCATTCAGCAGGCGGGCGATATTTCGCCGACGCTGCTGCTCGGCGGATTCAAGGTTTCGTTCATTACGATCATGTACGGAATGCTGATCTACGGGGCGTCGCTGGTTATCCGGATGCTCCAGAAACCGAAAATCTGAAGCAGGAGCGCCGACCCTCCGAGGCCGGCGCTCCTGCCCGTGGTTTGGCCGTCATTCCGGTTTTTTCAGCAGCCGTTCCTGCACCGCATAGGCTTCGGCGATCAGTTCGGGCGGATAGTCGTACAGTTCCAGGATGCGGATTGCGTTGCGGGTCGTCAGCGGCCCCGTGTGCAGCTGGTAGTCGAAGACCAGCTGCCCGTCGACCACCTCTTCGCGGAAGTGGTGCAGTTCGTAGCCGTCGCTGTCGAGCAACTCCGCCAGCTCGATGTCGTGCGTCGATACCAGCACGATGTGCGGGCCGCGGTTGAGGTGCGAGAGGACGGCTTTCCCGGCGGCGATGCGTTCGGTCGTGTTCGTCCCCTTGAACAGTTCGTCGAGGGCGAACAGGCAGGGGGCGGAATCCTGTGCCGCTTCGAGGAAGCGTTTGACGGTCAGCACCTCCTGCAGGTAGTAGCTCGTGCCTTCGGCGATGTCGTCCGTAATGCGGATCGAGCTCAGCAACCGCATGTACGGTGCCGTATAAGAGACGGCGAAGCATATGTCGAGGGTCTCGGCCGTCAGGGCGTTGAGCACCAGCGTGCGGATGAAGGTCGTCTTGCCCGACATGTTGGAGCCGGTGAGCAGCAGCCCCGTGCCGTCGAGGACGAGCGTATTGGGCACGCAGCCGTCGATGAGCGGATGTACGACCTGCTCGGCCTTCAGGTATTTTCCGTCGACGAACTGAGGGCGGCAGGTCTGGGTTTCGCTGCGCAGGCGTGCGACGGAGATTGCGGCATCGGTCTCCCCGATGAAGCGGAACATGCCGTGGATCGCATCGCGCCGGGCCGTGATGCTGCCGATAAAGCGCTGGAAGAGGATCACCTCGATATTGAAGGCGACTTTGGCCAGCTCGATGAAAAGCCATGCGATGGCGGCCAGCTCGTTTGCGGAGTCGCCCTGCGTCCCGACCACGCGGCTGCGGCGTTCGACCTCGGCGACCTGCCGGATTTGTCCGGTGGCCTCCTCCGTGCCGGGCACCTCTTCGACAGCCAGTTCCCGGGCTGTGCGCAATGCCAGCGAAAGTTGTTTTACGGCCGAGCTGTAGAGCGAGACATTGAGCTTGTTGCTGTAATGGATATAGAGGTTCACGGCGAAGACCGCCATGAACAGCAGCAGCGACAGCGGGTAGAACGGGGCGGCGAGCAGCGTCGCCACGGCGAGCAGGGTGAGCGGGTATACCCAGGCGAAATAACGGACTTTGGCCGGTGTGTCGAAAATCAGGTTTTGCAGCCCGTAGGCATCCTCGTCGGTGAGCCGGGAGAGGGATTCGGTGCAGCTGGCCGCAAGTTCCCCGTTGCGGGAGAAACAGTCCGTGCTGCGGCCGAAAGCCTCGGCATCCTCCTGTCCCCGGAGCGTGCGTATGCGGGCATAAAGGCATTGCTGCCCGACTTTCGAGGTCGTGCGGTCGATGCGCTCGAATACGGCGTTGAGGTCGAGGTCGGCCGTGGTTTCGGCGTCGATCGTATGGCTGGCGTCCTCCGCCGGGCAGTTGTAGAAATAGCGGCTGATCAGGTCGAAGTCGCACGGCGGGCGCTCTCCGGCGGGAAGCGCCGAAGGCCGGAAAAGGGCTGATAGATAACTTGTCGGTTTCATAATCGCGTGCGTTTATAGGTTTTCGTGTGCGCGTCGCGCCGACGAATGCTTGCGTGATCCTTGCCTGAGCCTGCGGCACGGCGTCATACCGCCTTTGGCTGCGTGTCCCCCGGCGTGTGCGGCAAACATCTCTTCCCCGCCCGGAATCATCGCCCCGGGGCATCGTGCCTGCGGAACCGTGCCCGATTTGCAGGGGCTGTGCCGGACTTCGTCTGCCGTCCGTTCAGACCTGCGGGGCGGCGTTCATCGCCCGGGCGATCCCCTCGGCGATCTGATCCAGCGCCCCTTGCAGCTTGTTGCCGATCATCATCTTCATCATCATGTTCAGGTCGATGCGCAGCACCAGCCGCAGGCGGGTGTCCGCGGCGGAGACTTCCTGCAACTGGATCCAGAATGCGAAATCCATCGGTACGCCCCCGTCGTCGCCGACGACCTTGACGTATTTGCCCGGCTCGCGCTCCTCCATGCGGAGTTTCACGGTGAAGCCTTTGGCCTTGAACGAACAACTGTCCTCGGTAGCCTGCCACTCCTCGACCTTGTCGGCAAGGGCGGGCGTGAGGTTGTCGAAACGGCTGATGACCGCGTAAATCTGTTCCGCGGGACGTAAAACCTGTTGCTGTTTGGAGATATATTCTTGCATTGCGTGTGTAAAACTTGTATGAAATGTGTTTCAGAAATCGGATGCGGTTTCGGGCGCTGCCCAGAAACGTGTTTCGTCGGAGGTTTTGACCGCTGTGCGGCCGAGCCGGAACCCTTCGAAGTCAGGCGGGAGCAGCACCACGCAGCGGTGCCTGCCTCGGTTCGGCTCCTGGTCGAAGCCCGTGCTTTCCCAGCATTCGAACCAATAAAGGTTCTTGGCCCAGTAGGCGGCATAGTAACCGTCGTCCTTTTCATCCAGCAGGCGGTGTACCTCCGTCGGCTCGCCGCCGATGTACCGTGCGCGCATCTCCGCGAGCGAGAGCGGCGTACCTGCCGGATCGGTGATGAATGCCTGCATGTCCGAGTCGACCATCGCCCACTTCTGCAGCTCGGGCAGCCATGCGATGTTGACGACGTGGCAGTCCGTGTCGAGCGAGTCGGCCGGGAGGCACGTGACGAAGCGGTTGGTGATGCCCGATGCCAGCAGCAGTTCGTGCAGCATGATCGAATGCAGACGGCAGTTGAAGGCCGGTTCGACCGTGCGGCTATACTCCCATAGGGCAACGGCGTTGCACTTTTCGGGGTAGACCTGCTGGTTGGCGTGCGGGATGTTGCGGGCGACGAATTTTGCCAGCGCCAAGGTATTCTCCCACGTCGAGGCATCGCGGCGCAGCAGCGTGTCGAGGCGGAAATGGTCGCGGATTTCGCGGGCGCGCACGCTGTCCTGCCGGTAGGCGAAGCGGAATTGTACGGTGTCGGCGGCATAGGGTGCGGCCGCGCGCAGCAATTCGGTGCGCTGTTCCGCCAGCAAGGCGTTGAGTGCACTGGCGACCTGCTCCCTGAATACGAAGCGGGCGAGCAGGAAGGCTGCCAGCAGCAGCGTGACGAGCGAAGCGAGGACGATCCCCGCGATTTTCAAGGTTTTTTTCATGGGAGTAAGGTGTTTCCTGCGGCAAAGATACAACATCGGATCGAGAAACGGAGCGGATTACGGCAGGAATGTTGCCGATTGGCTTTCCGGGCCGTGCCGGCGGGGGGCGGGGCTGCCGGCGGAAACCTTCGGTGCGCCGGATGGGCAGGCCCCGGCCTTGAGCGGCTGCAAGGGCGGAGATTTCCCGGAAATATATTATCTTTGAAAAACGATGAAGTCGGTTGTGATGAAAGGGAAATTATTGTTGGGTATCGTGCTCCTGTTCCTGAACCTCCCGTGCTTGCAGGCGGATGCGGGGGCGGATGGCGGCGCATGCAGCGTGCGCCGGGAGCTCCCGGAGCTCCGGCAGCCGGAGTGCAGGGATGCCGAGGCTGTCCGTTTGATCGAAATGTTCTATGCGGACTATGTTTTTGGCGGGGAGGACTATGCACCCGGAGTGGAGAAGTACTGCACGGAAAAGTTGATAAGGCGGCTGAAGGACGACTATACACACGAGTACGACGGAGCCGGTTATGCCGTTTGGAATTTCCGAACCGGATGCCAGGACGGCCCGGGCGATGTATCGCAGGTCGTTTCGGTAACGGCTCTGGGAAACGGTCTCTATGCCGTGAAATTCATCGACATGGGGATAGAGGGGACGCGAACGGTTCGGGTCGTTTGCGAGGACGGGGGCCTGAAACTCGATTCGGTCGAATGACGGAAACGACCTGCCGGGCGGTTCGCCCCGTTCGCCGTGCCTGCGGGGCGTGTTCCCGCGATGCGGCGGCCATAGGGTAGAAGGTTGTAGCCCGCGAGGTTGAAGCGTCGGCGCTGCATTGAAGGAAGAGGACGGGGCGGATGTGAAGCCTGTACGGTAAGCGGGTGCCGGGATATTGCGGCCGGCATCGGCGGCGAACAGCGCGGGTTTATCGGAGGAACGTCTCCCGGTAGCGGGCGATGTCCAGGTCGCCGGCGATCTTGCGGGCGAAGAGGTACGGAATTTCCGCCGCCATGTCCCGTGCCTGCAGCAGCCGGGGCAGGTCGTCGGTGCCGAATGTTTCCGGATGGGGCGCCCCTTCTCCGACCCATCGGGTGTAGACGAGGGGACGGCGCGTATTCGCACCGGCGAATTCGGAAATGCCCATCAGGGTCTGGAAAAAGATCTCGTCGCCGCAGTGCGAGTGTCTGAATGCGCGGATATAATCGGGGTGGGTGCGCAGATAATCGAACACAAAATCCCGGAAGCGGTCGGTGACGACGATCCAGTTGGAACCCTTTTCGAGCGGCGGCAATGTCCTGAAATAGGGGTTGTCCCCGGGGCGCAGCCGTTTGTAGAGCCTTTTGCGGAAATAGCCCGGCAGGCGCCCGATCCAATCGTTCCTGTCGGGGTAGTGGCACCACTGCATCTTCTGCGTCAGCTCGGTGATGTGCAGTTCGGGCTGCATGTCCGCGAACTGCCGCGGGTAGCACGCTTCGAGGAAATCGTGTATCTGCCCGCAGGGGCGTAACGGCAGGGTGTCGCCCGAGAGAATGGCGATGTAGCGGTAGTCGCCGTTACAGGTGGCCCGGAGCAGTTTGAGCATGCAGTCGATCTGGCCGTACTCGCCCCAGTACACCTTGCTGCGCGGGTGGATGAAACGTGCCAGGGGACGCAGCGGCGCAAAATCCCCGATGTCGGATTTCGCATCGACATGGATGAAAATATCCGCTTCGGGGTGCTGCAACTGCCGGCACAACTCCTGCAGGACAGGGGTGTATTTATGGCATTCGATGCAGAATGCGATGCGGAAACCGTCTGCCATGGTCGTAGTGTCGCGGGGCGTTGGCCGGGCTTCAGTCGATTTCGAACGTGCGTGCCGTGTCGCTGTCGACGGTGATGCGCACCGTCATCACGTTCTCGGGCAGGAGCTGCTCGATCTTTTCGGGCCATTCGACCAGGCAGAGGTCGCCCGAGAAGAAATACTCTTCGTAACCGAAATCATAGGCTTCGCGGATGTCGTTGATCCGGTAGAAATCGAAATGATGGATACGGCGGTTGCCTTTGCCCTTGTACTGGTTCACGATGGCGAACGTGGGGCTGGTTACGGTGTCCGTGGCGCCCAGTTGGGCTGCGATCTCGCGGATCAGCGTGGTTTTGCCCGCGCCCATTTCTCCGCGCAGTGCGACTACCGTGCGGCGGCCGAGCGCTTCGATGACCGCCTCGGCGACGTCCGGCAGTTCGTCTTGCGAGGTGATGTGGATCGTTTTCATATTACTGCTTGGGTTTTAAGACGATATAAGGCACGATCATTTCTTCCATCGAGATGCCGCCGTGCTGGAACGTGTTGCGGTAATAGCGGATGTGGCGGTTCGCATCGTTGTTGTAGACCAGGAAATCCGAATTGTAGGCGAAGATATAGCTCGACGTGAGGTTGCTCGACGGCAGCTGTACGTCCTCGGGTTTCAGTATCTCGTAGACGTCGCGCGAGTTGTAGGCCAGGTTGCGCCCCGTCTTGTAGCGCAGGTTGGCCGAGGTCTCGCGGTCGCCCGTCACCTTGACGGGGTTGTCCACGCGGATGGTGCCGTGGTCGGAGGTGATCACGACCGTGTGCCCCCGCTCCGAGAGGAGCTTGAGGATGGTGTAGAGGTCGGAGTGCTCGAACCACGAGCGCGTCAGCGACCGGAATGCCGCGTCGTCCTCGGTCAGCTCGCGGATGATGTCGGTCTCGGTACGGGCGTGCGAGAGGATGTCGAGGAAGTTGTAGATGATCACCGAGAAATCGGCGTCGTACACTTTTTGTATATTGTCGACCAGCCTGCGGCCCTGTTCGGGGCGCACGAGCTTGTCGAACGAGAATTTCCAGTTTTTCCCGTTCTGGGCCATCAGCCGTTTGAGGAACTCCTCCTCGTACTGGTTCTTGCCGCCTTCCTCGTTGTCGTTGAGCCATTTGTTGGGCATCAGCTTGTCGATGGCCAGCGGCATCAGGCCGGCGAAGATGGCATTGCGGGCGTATTGCGTCGCCGTGGGGAGGATGGCGCAGTAGAAATCGTCCTGCGCCACGTCGTAATAGCCCCGCAGCAGCGAGGAGATCGACCGCCACTGGTCGTAGCGGAAGTTGTCGATCAGCAGCAGCGTGGTCTTCGGGTTCTCGTCCGCCACCGGGAAAATGTTGGTGCGCATGAGCGTGTGCGACATCACGGGGGTTTCGTCCGAGCGCTTGTTGATCCAGTTGTAGTAGTTGCGGCGTACGAACTTGCAGAATTCCTGGTTCGCCTCGGTCTTCTGGTAGGTGAGCACCTCCTTGATGCCCTGGTCGGTGGATTCCGAAAGCTCGACCTCCCAGTTGGTGAGCTTGCGGTAGAGCGAGCACCAGTCCGAAAAGGTCTCGGCCATCTGCAGCGACGAGGAGATACGCCCGAATTCCGACCGGTAGTCGGCCGTGGTCTGCTCGGTGACGAGCTGCTGTTGGTGGACGTTCTTCTTGATCGAGAGCAACACTTGATTGGGGTTCACGGGCTTGATGAGGTAGTCGGCGATCTTCGAACCCACGGCCTTGTCCATGATGTTCTCCTCCTCGCTCTTGGTCACCATGATGACGGGCGTGGTGGGGCGCACCTCCTTGATCTTGGGGAGGGTCTCGAGTCCCGTCATGCCGGGCATCATCTCGTCGAGGATTATCAGGTCGTAGGCGCCTTCGGCCGCCATGTCGATCGCGTCGTAGCCGTTGTTGCAGGTGTCGACTTCGTAGCCTTTCTGTTTGAGGAACAGGACGTGGGGCTTCAAGAGTTCAACCTCGTCGTCCACCCAGAGTATTTTGACCATACGGTTATCGGATTTTAGTTCGCAAAATTAGTTATTTTATTATCAAACGCAAAAACCGGGCGTTTATTGGGTCGGCGGGATATTATCCGCGGTTCCGGGGCGTAAATCGCCTCCGGGACGGCTTGCAGCGGCGTGCCGGAGAGCTCTTCCCCGGGAATCGGTGCTCGAACCCGGGCGGGGCGAGGATGCCGTCCCCTCCGCCGCCCGTGTGGAGGGCTGCATGCCGGATGCCGGCGGGCGCGGGCGGGCAGCCGCACCGGCATCCGGGAGGGGGTTGGCCGTGCCGGGACTCTTCGGGCGCAATGATGCCCGGAAAAGGCTCCTCCCGTTTCGGCGGGTTTGTGGCTAATATGTTGATTATGAGCGATTATTCCGTGCGGCTCGCTCCGGTGTGCCGTCCGGATATAATTGCCTGGCACATAATATTTTAATTTTCCGCCGAGTTTTGCCCGATATTTGTTATCCTCTTGTTCCAGTGGCTGGTAGGGGACTGCCGGAAAAATAATGAAAAAAAGTTGCGGTTTATTGGCTAAAATGTAAATAAAGCGTATATTTGCAGTCCGAATGTCTTCACACGAACTTAATAATTTAATACTATATAAACTATGACAAAGGCAGATATCGTAAGCGAAATCGCTAAGAGCACCGGCGTTGAGAAGGTGCAGGTTCAGGCAATCGTCGAAGCTTTCATGGATAGCATCAAGACCTCTCTGACCAACAAGAACAACGTGTATCTCCGCGGCTTCGGCAGCTTCATCGTGAAGAAACGTGCAAAGAAAGTCGCACGCAACATCTCGAAGAACACGACCATCACCATTCCGGAACATAACATCCCCGCTTTCAAGCCCGCCAAGAGCTTCGCTGCGAAGGTGAAATAATTCAATAAATAAAGAACCTCTAAAATTTAAGGACTATGCCAAACGGAAAGAAGCATAAGCGTCACAAGATGGCTACCCACAAGCGTAAAAAACGTCTGCGCAAGAACCGTCACAAGAAAAAGTAGGGTAGCACCTTTGTGCTAAACGATAGATAAAGCTAAAGGAGCCCCGGGTTCTTTTAGCTTTACCTATTTTCTGCGGTTTTTTGCGGCCGGGGCCCGTATCCCCGGGGGGAATGCAGGTTCCCGGATCGCCGTTTGCGGACGTCGGGCCCTCTTGCAACGCAGGTTATGAGCCCCCCCCCGCAGGGGCATTGCGACGCAGTGCCGCCGAAATAAACCAGGGTATTTCCTTACCCGCCATGTTGCCGGCCGATGGCCCGGACAATATTTTCCTTTGGAGTTCGCCGCCACTTCAGACCAAAATGCGGCCTAACCGGTTTCAGTATTCCGCAACCCCGTTTCCGGGGTGCGACACACGATATAGATGAACAGAGAATTAATCGTTAACGTCAACCCGACAGAAATCTCCATTGCGCTGTGTGAGGACAAGGTGCTTGTCGAACTCAACAAGGAGCAGTGCCAGACGGGTTTTTCCGTAGGAGATATCTACCTTGGGAAAGTACGCAAGATAATGCCCGGGCTCAATGCAGCCTTCGTAAACATCGGGCACGAAAAGGACGCTTTTATCCACTACCTCGACCTGGGAAGCCAGTTTCCCTCGTTGCAGAAGCTGGTCGCTTCGCAGCAGCCCGGCAAGCGGGGAATGCGCGTCGAGGGCATGAAGCTCGAACCGCCCGTCGAAAAGACGGGCAAGATCGGCGACTATCTTCAGGTCGGGCAGAACATCATGGTGCAGATCGCCAAGGAGGCCATTTCGACCAAGGGGCCCCGCCTGACCTCCGACATTTCGCTGGCCGGCCGCAACGTCGTACTGGTGCCCTTTTCGTCCAAGGTGTTCCTTTCGCAGAAGATCCGCTCGGCGGACGAGAAGAAACGCCTGAAGCGCATCGCGGCTGCGGTGCTCCCCAAGAATTTCGGGGTCATCATCCGCACGGCGGCCATGGAGGCCAAGGACGAGGACATCGAGCACGACATCCAGTCGCAGATCGACCGCTGGCGCAAGACCTGCGCCGCGATCAAGAAGAGTACGCCGCCCGCGCAGCTGATGAGCGAGATGAACCGCGCCAATACGATCATCCGCGATTCGCTCAACGGCTCGTTTTCGCAGATCGCCGTCGACGACGAGGCGATGTACAACGACATCCGCAATTACATCCGCCTGATCGAGCCCGAGAAGGAGAAGATCGTCAAGCTTTACCGGGGCAACGTCCCTATCTTCGACAACTTCGACATCTCGAAGCAGATCAAGTCGCTCTTCGCCAAGTACGTCTCGCTGCGCCGCGGCGCCTACCTGATCATCGAACACACCGAGGCGATGAACGTCATCGATGTCAATTCGGGCAACCGCACCAAGGCCGAGGACAACCAGGAGCAGACCGCCATGGACGTCAACCTGGCGGCCGCGAAGGAGATCGCCCGCCAGCTGCGCCTGCGCGATTTGGGGGGCATTGTCATCATCGACTTCATCGACCTGCACAAGGCGCAGAACAAACAGGCGCTCTTCGACGAGATGGTCAAGCTGATGTCCACCGACAAGGCCAAGCATACGGTGCTGCCGCTCACCAAGTTCGGGCTGATGCAGATCACCCGCCAGCGGGTGCGTCCCGTGGCCGTGGAGGAGGTGTCGGACGTCTGCCCGACCTGCAACGGCACGGGCAAGATCGAGCCTACGGTATTGCTGGACAAAAAGATCGAGAACCAGATATCGTTCCTCACGCAAGACCGGGGACACAAGTATATCAAGCTGGTTGTCAGCCCCTATGTGGCTGCTTTCCTGCGGAAGGGCATCTGGTCGCTGCGCCGCCGCTGGGAGTGGAAATACAAACTCCGCCTGCGTGTCGTCGAAGACCAGAGCCTCGGCATCGTCGAGGTGCATTACCACGATGACAAGGATAACGACCTGATTAACAAGTGACGCTATGACTGCCAGCGAGCAGCTGGCGCAGTTCGCCGCCGGGTCGAAGGCCCTGCCGAAATTGTGCCGCGAATATAAGAAGGAGAGCGCAACCGTCCACCTGAAAGAGCTGGTCGGCGGTGCTCTTTCGTTTTATGCGGCGGCGGCAGTGGCGAAAACGGGGGGCGTGCATATCTTCGTGGCCGAAGACCGGGATGCCGCGGCCTACCTGCTGAACGATTTTTACAACCTGCTGGACGAGAAGCAGGTCTATTTCTTCCCCTCGTCCTACAAGCGTTCGGCGGCCTACGGCGCCGAGGATGCCCAGGGCGTGGTGCAGCGCACCGCGGCGATGAACGCCGTGCGGGGCTTCACGAAGGGATACCTGGTGGTCTGCACCTATCCTGAGGCGCTGGCCGAACGGGTCGTCGACGCCGCGACCTTGCAGCGCGACACGATTGCCGTGAAGCTCGGCGACAAGATTTCGATCGCCGTGCTGGAAGACGCCCTTGCGGATGCGAACTTCACGCGCGTCGATTTCGTCTACGAACCGGGGCAGTACTCCGTGCGCGGTGGTATCGTCGATGTTTTTTCCTATTCGGAAAGCAAGCCTTACCGGATCGACTTTTTCGGCGACGAGGTCGACTCGATCCGCCGTTTCAATATTTCGAGCCAGCTCTCGGCCGACAAGCTCGACCGGGTGGAAATCGTCCCCAACCTCAATGCCGGCGAGGCACCCCGGGTGTCGTTCGTGCAGTTCGCAGGTTCTGGGGCAACCTGCTGGTTCTACGATGTCGACTATGTGCTGCGCCGCGTCAACGACCTGCGCCGCAAGGTGCTCGCGGACATGGAGGAGCCCGGGCGGATAGACGGCCTGCTGACCAGCCGCAACGTGCTGCTGCGCGACATGGCCGGCAACAGCGTGGTGGCGCTGCGCGACAACCTGCCGGAACGCCCCGCCACGGTGGCCGTGGTGTTCGACACGGCCCCGCAGCCCAAGTTCAACAAGAATTTCGAGATGCTGGCCGACGACATGATCCGCAATTCGCTGCGGGGCTATGCGACCTACATCCTCTCGGAGAACAAGGTGCAGGTCGAACGCCTCGAAAACATCTTCCACCAGATAGGGCGCGGGCAGGCCGCCGTGCGGTCGCTCTCCGTTACGCTGCACGAGGGGTTCGTGGACAACGACCTGAAACTGTGCCTCTATACCGACCACCAGATTTTCGACCGTTACCAGCGTTACCGCATCAACGGCGAGATCCGGCGCGACGAGCAGATGACCGTCGCCGAGCTGAACCAGCTCCGCCCGGGCGACTATGTGGTGCATATCGACCACGGCGTGGGGCGTTTCGACGGGCTGGTGAAGATCAACGAGAACGGCAAGGTGCACGAGGCTATCAAGCTGGTATACAAGGATGGCGACGTGTTGTTCGTAAACGTCCATTCGCTCCACCGCATTTCGCGTTACAAGTCCGGCGACGGCGAGCCGCCGAAGGTCTATAAACTCGGCAACGGGGCATGGCAGAAACTCAAGAACGCCGCCAAGAAGGCCGTCAAGGATATCTCGCGCGAGCTGATCGCCCTCTATGCCAAGCGCAAGGCCAGCAAAGGGTTCGCATTCACACCCGACAGTTACCTGCAGCACGAGCTGGAGGCGTCGTTCCAGTGGGAGGACACCCCCGACCAGCAGACGACCGTCGCGGCCGTCAAGAAGGACATGGAGTCCGACCAGCCGATGGACAGGCTGGTCTGCGGCGACGTGGGCTTCGGCAAAACCGAGGTGGCGATCCGCGCGGCATTCAAGGCCGCCGTGGACGGCAAGCAGGTGGCGGTGCTGGTGCCGACGACGATCCTCGCCCTGCAACACTACCGCTCCTTTTCGGAGCGCCTGCGCGATTTCCCCGTGCGGGTCGAGTATCTCAACCGCACCAAGACCGCCAAGGAGGCGGGGCAGATACGTGCCGACCTCGAATCGGGGCGTATCGACATCCTGATCGGCACCCATAAAATACTGGGCAAGCAGATCAAATTCCGTGACCTGGGGCTGCTGATCATCGACGAGGAACAGAAGTTCGGCGTCGCGGCCAAGGAGAAACTCACGCAGATGGCCGTCAACGTCGATACGCTGACCCTGACGGCGACGCCGATCCCGCGCACGCTGCAATTTTCGCTCATGGGCTCGCGCGACCTGTCGGTCATCTCGACCCCGCCGCCTAACCGCCAGCCGATCGTCACCGAGTCGCATGTCTTCTCCGTGGAGATCATCCGCGATGCCGTCGAGGCCGAGCTCGCACGCGGCGGCCAGGTTTATTTCGTCCATAACCGCGTCGAAGACCTGATGTCCATCCAAGGGCTTATCACGCGTGTATGCCCCAAGGCCCGCGTGGCCGTCGGACACGGCAAGATGCCGGCCGAGAAGCTCGAGAAGCTGATCATGGATTTTATCTACGGGGAGTTCGACGTGCTCGTTTCGACCACGATCATCGAGAACGGCATCGACATCCCCAATGCCAATACGATCATCGTCGACAATGCCCAGAATTTCGGCCTGAGCGACCTGCATCAGTTGCGCGGGCGCGTGGGGCGCAGCAACCAGAAAGCCTACTGCTACCTGCTCTCGCCGCCCGAGGAGATGCTGTCGTCCGATGCGCGGCGCCGCCTGCGGGCGATCGAGGAGTTCTCCGACCTGGGGTCGGGGTTCAACATTGCGATGCAGGATCTCGACATCCGCGGCGCGGGCAACCTGCTGGGTGCCGAGCAGAGCGGGTTTATCGCCGACATCGGTTTCGAGACCTACCAGAAGATCATGAACGAGGCGATCGCCGAGCTGCGGGCCGAAGGCTTGCAGGTGGCGGGTCTGGGTGCCGCCGAGCAGGATGTCGTGGAGCAGATGCATTATGTGGATGACGCGCACATCGAAATAGAGGTCGAGGCCGGGCTGCCCGATGCCTACGTGGCACAGCAGGCCGAACGCCTGAAGCTCTACCGCGAGCTCGACTCGACCAAGGACGAAGCCGCGTTGCAGGCCTTCGAGAGCCGCCTGGCAGACCGTTTCGGCCCCCTGCCGCGCGAAGCGCAGGAACTGCTCAACGTCGTGCGCCTGCGCTGGGAGGCGATCCGCCTCGGCATCGAGCGGGTGAAGGTCAAGAACGGGCTGATGATCCTCCACTTCGTCGGCGAGCAGAACTCGCCCTATTACAAAAGCGATACCTTTATGGAGTTGCTCCGCAAGGTCACGCAAAATCCCGCCAGATTTGTGCTCAAACAGCACAATAATCGTCTGGCGATGACCGTTAGGAATGTCAAAGACATTGAGGACGGGTATAAAACACTGCAACAGCTTTGAATTTAGTCGTAGATTTCGGGAACACCCTGGTAAAACTCGCGGTTTTCGACAAGGGGGAGCTTGTCGCGCAGCGCTGCATGGAGCGGTTGCACCCGTCGGTGCTCGAAGAACTGCTCTCCGAATGGCCCGTGCGCCGCGCCGTGGTGGCGTCGACGCGCGGCGAGGTCGATGACGTGGCGGCGATGCTCCGCCGCCGGGTGGATTACCTGCTGGAGTTCACCTCCCAGACCCCCGTGCCCATCGGCAACGCGTACCTTACGCCCGAGACGCTGGGGCGCGACAGGCTGGCCGCAGCCGTCGGCGCGACGGTGCTCTATCCGGGTGAGAACGTGCTGATCGTCGATTTCGGTACGGCGGTGACCATAGACCTGGTGACGGCCGACAATACGTTCCGGGGCGGCTGCATCTCCCCGGGCGTGACGATGCGTTTCAGGGCGCTGCATGACTATACGGCCAAGCTGCCGCTGTGTGCCGCGACCGGGGGCGAAGGGCTCTCGGGGCTTACGACCGAAGAGGCCATCGAACTGGGCGTGATGAACGGGATCGCCTTCGAAATAGAAGGTTACGTCACCCGCATGCGGGAAAAAATCGACGGCTTGCGCGTAATTTTTACCGGTGGGGATGCAAAATTCTTTGTTAAACGAATTAAAAATACGATATTTGCAAATTGTAATCTGGTCTTTTGCGGATTGAATAGAATTTTAGAGCACAATGCAAGTGAAGAACACCTTGATTAAGCTGGTTGTCGCGGCAGCCGTGATGCTTCCTTATGCCGTATCGGCCCAGACAAGCAGTATTAACGCATTCTCTCCCTATACGATGTACGGCATCGGCGAGATCAATACGCCCGGTACGACGCAGATGCGCTCGATGGGCGGCGTCGGGGTGGCCATGGGCACTCCGGGCAAAATCAATCTGCTCAACCCTGCAGCGTACAGCACCATCCCGCAAAAGAGTTTCCTCTTCAGTTTCGGCCTCGAGGGACAGAATTACTACAATTCGCAGAAGGTGGACAATATGTCCAAAAACACGGCCTATAATACGTTCAATTTCCACGATATCGCGTTCCAGATGCCGGTCGCCAAGAAACTCGGCCTCGGGTTCAGCCTCACGCCGTACAGTTCGGTGGGCTACCGTACCAAGTATACGCAGGATTTCGACCCGAACGATCCGGTTTGGGGCAATGTGGGACGCGTGCAGTACGTCTATCAGGGCGAAGGCGACGTGACGGAGGTCAAGGTCGGCCTGGGCTGGGAGATTTTCAAGAATTTCTCGTTGGGTGTCGCGGCGCAGTATTACTGGGGCGACATCGACCGCAGCTTCGTGATGACCCCGACGCCGATCACGGGCGACGGAACCTTCTCGTCGACGGTCGGCAGCGACAATTACAGCATTTCGAGCATCAAAGGACAGGTCGGTGTTCTCTGGAAGGCTGTCATGAACCAGAAACGCATGCTGACGTTCGGCGCTACGTACGATTTCGGCGGCAACCTGAATCCCGATGTGACCAAGCGGATCTATATCGGCGACCTGTACAACTCCACCGTGAAGGGCGATACGACCCATTTGGCACTTGCCTTGCCGCGTCAGCTTTCGGTGGGGGCTTATTATATGACCTCGAAATGGACGATCGGGCTTGACTATGTCTATCAGAACTGGACCGGCGGCAATAAGGCGACCGAAATGACCGGGATCAGCGGGCCGGACAAATCTGCATACGAAGTGGCCTATACCAATACGAGCATGGTGAAAGTGGGCGTGGAGTATACGCCGAACTATTACGACGTGCGCAGGTTCATGAAACGCTGGGCCTACCGGGCGGGTTTCCGTTACGGAACCTACAACCAGACCTACGACGGCAATAAAATCGGCGAATACGCCGTTACGTTGGGTGTAGGGGTGCCTGTGAAGTTCCTCGGCAGTTCGACCATCGACGTGGGCGTGGAATACGGACGTCGCGGCTATAACCTTTCCGAGCGCCTGGGACTGGTGCGGCAGCAGTATTTCAAATTCTCGGTCGGATTCTCGCTCTTTGCGGGTGCCGAGAACGGGGAATACTGGTTCCGCAGGCCGAAATACGATTAGTTTTTGGGCCGGAAAATTGCACGTCCGAGGAATTAGTAGTAACTTGCGACCCCGACACGGAGGTAGTTTAACTGACGAAAACAATTATAAGTATAAGAAATACAAAAATTAATCTCTGACCGATGAAAAACGTAAAATTTCTGCTTTCTGCCGCTTTGGTATTTTTGGCTTCGGCGGCTTTGGCTCAGGATTTCAGTGGCCCGCAATATGCGAAATGGGGCGCTACTCCCGAAGAGCGTGAACAGAACATTCTGAACAGTAATTTCCTGAAAGAATCGTGCGACAACCGTGACTACGATGCCGCAGCACACTACCTCAAGGGGCTTATCGACAAGATACCCGATGCTGCGGAGTCGATCTACCAGCGCGGTGCCGTCGTGTATAAGAACAAGATCAACCGTGCCAAGAGCGTGGCGGAGAAGAACATGTTCATCGACTCGCTGATGCTGATGTACGATATGCGTGCCCAGTATTTCGGCGATAACGTCAAGCCCGGCAAGACGGCCTTTATCCTCGACCAGAAGGCGCGCGAGTTCCTGCGCTACAAACCCAACGACCGCAAGGGCATCCGCGAGGCATTCCGCGCGGCAATCGCGCAGGGCGGCGACAGCACCGACCCCGAGACCGTGGTGGCCTATTTCTCGAACCTCTGCGAGGATTATAAGAATACCGACGAGGTGATGCCCGATGAGATCATCGCCGAGTACGACCGCCTGACCCCGTTCTTCGAGAAGAACCCCGAGGCCGGCGATTACAAGTCGCAGTTCGACGCGGCTTTCGGCCTGAGCGGCGCGGCCAGCTGCGAGAACCTCGAAAATCTGTTCCGCGGCAAGCTGGAGGCTGCTCCCGACGATGAGGCGTTGCTGGCGCAGGCCGTAGCCCTGATGTCGCGTGCCAAGTGCGACGGCGATTTCTATTTCTCGATTGCCGAGAAATACTATACGGTGAAACCTTCGTCCGAAACTGCGATGTTCCTTGCGCAGGCCTTCCAGAGCAAGGGCGACTATACGAAGGCCATGAAATACCTCAATGAAGCGCTTGCCGTCGAGACGGATCCCGCTGAGCGTCAGCTGCTGCTGGTGCGCATGGCGCTGGTAGGTTTGGTTTCCAACGACATCCAGGGCGCCGCATCGGCTGCCCGTCAGGCCCGCGATCTGAACCCCGAGGACGGTGTGCCGTATTTCGTACTGGCTCAGTGCTACGGTATTTCGGCAGCTCATTGTGAAGGTTTCGCCGGGCCGGCTACCTTCTGGGCAGCTTACGACACGATGGCCAAGGCCGTCGAGCTGCTGCCGAACGATTCGGAATACCGCGAACCTGCCAAAACCTCGATGAACGCATTCCGCAGCCGTTTCCCGACTTCGGAGGAGTGCTTCTTCAACGAGTTGCAGGAAGGCGCACGCTATACCGTCAACTGCGGTACGGCTGCCGGTGTGTCGACTACTGTGCGTCCCCGCTAATTGATGGACAGATTTATCGCAAGATACGTGATGGTAGCACTCTCCGTTGTGGGGAGTGCTATCTTGCTATTCTCTTGCGAGCGTGAAGAAGAACCCGAATCGGAGTCCCGGATAGAGATGATGATGACCGAATACAGCGAAAACCTGTCGGTTGTCATGTCGCAGAACGGCCGCCGTTCGTATCATTTCAAAACCCCGCTGCTCGAAGGTTATTCGCTGGCGCGCGAGCCTTACCGCGAATTCCCCAAGGGGGTGGAGATGACTACCTATAAGGACGATTCGCTCTCGTCGGTCGATGCCGTGCTGACGGCCAACTATGCGATCCATTACGAGACCCGCGACCTGTGGGAGGCGCGGGGAAATGTCGTGGTCGAGAAATCGGACGGCAAGAAACTCTATACGCAACAGCTGTTCTGGAACGCGCGAACCAAGAAAATCTATTCGAACGTCGATTCGAAAATCGTGCAGAACGACGGCCGCGACGTGTTTATCGGCGAAGGTTTCGAGTCGGACGAGGAGTTCAAGGACTGGCGCTTCCGCCGTATGAAAGGGCGCATGGAGGTCGAGGTCAAACCTAACGAATCCGATTCTACGGCTGTGCCCGAACCTGCCGGCCGGACTTCGGATTCGCCCCGCTCTGCGACAGACCGGCCTGCCGCTCCGGTTGCGGCGCAGCCTGCGGCACCGCTTTCCGAGGAGCCGCCTTTGGCAGCACCAGCTGTCCGCCCCGACGGGGAGGAGGAGCTCCGCCCGGCCGAACCGGTCGGTGAAATCCAGCCCCTCCGGCGTGCCGTACATGCGGACGAAGCGGGGGAGTAACCCAAAATAAACAGGACGATGCTTACTTCGGTCATACTGATTATCTTAATGCTGTTGTTGTCGGCATTTTTTTCGGGCATGGAGATCGCTTTTACGAGCAAGAACCGCCTGAAGCTGGAGATCGACCGCAAACAGAGCCGCATGTTCGACCATATCGCGGAGATTTTTTCCCGCCACCCCGGGCAGTATATCACCACGATACTGGTGGGCAACAACATTGCCCTGGTCATCTATTCGCTTTACATGTCGTTGCTGCTGCGCGGCATCTTCTATGCGCTGGGGTGGGAAAGCATCGCCCGCAACGGTTCGGTCGCCATCGAAACGGCCGTGTCGACCGTCATCATCATCTTTGCTGCGGAGTTCCTTCCCAAGTCGATCTTCCGCAACAACCCCAATTTCTATTACCGTGCCCTGGCGCCGGTGATCTATTTCTTCTACCTGCTGCTCTATCCGATCGCCCGTCTCACGACGCTCATCTCGCATGGCATCCTGCGCCTGGCGGGGCGCCGTGTCGAGGAACGGGCCGTGTCGCACAGCTTCGGCCGCGACGACCTCGCGGCACTGCTCGATACCAATACGTCGGAACCGCGCCCCGAGCCGGACAACGAGTTCAAACTTTTCCAGAATGCGTTGGATTTCGCCGACCTGCGGGTTCGCGACTGCATGGTGCCGCGTGTGGATGTCGAGGCGGTGGATATCGACGACACGTCGATCGGGCAGCTCACGGCGCGGTTCGTCGATTCGAAATATTCGCGTATTTTCGTCTGGCGCAAGAGTATCGACAACATCGTCGGTTATGTCAATTCGAAGAGCCTGTTCACGCGCCCGGCCAATATCGCCGACGTGATGATGCAGGTCAATTTCGTGCCCGAGACCATGCCGCTGCAGCTGATGTTGCAGAATTTCATCAAGCACCGCAGCAACATCGCCGTGGTGATCGACGAGTTCGGCGGGACGGCGGGCGTCATTTCGCTCGAGGACGTGCTCGAACAGATTTTCGGCGAGATAGAGGACGAACACGACATACCCGACCTTACCGAAAAGCAGGTCGGCCAGGACGAGTATGTCCTCTCCTGCCGGCTGGAGGTGAAATACCTCAATGAAAAATACGGGCTGGGGATCGAAGAAAGCAAGGAATACGATACGCTGGCGGGCTTCATCATCTTCAATTACGACGGGATCCCGACCGCCGGGGAAACGGTTTTCATCGGCGGCCTGCAGTTGCGCATACTGCGTACGACGCGTTCGCGTATCGAGCTGGCGAGGGTCAAGAAATTGTAGGAATTTTTATATTATAATAAAGGCCTTTTCCGAATAAATTTTACTACCTTTGACTGCTAATTCGAAACAAACGAATAATTAACGATTTATATGGCAAGTTTAAACACTCTTCGCACCAAGTTCGGCATCGTGCTGTCGATTGTCATCGCAGGCGCCCTCTTGGCTTTCATTCTCTCCCTGAAGACCGAAATGGGCTTCTCGGGTAACGACCCCCGGGTCGGTGTCATCAACGGTAAAAAAATCAACTATTCGGAGTACTACAACCAGTACGAGCAGATCAAGGCGCAGAGCGGCGCCCAGGAGAGCGACGAACAGCAGTCCGCCATGCTCGCCAATGCTGCATGGCAGGCCCTGATCGGCAAGTATGTGCTGGAACCCGGTTTCGACAAGATGGGGCTGCGCGTTACGGAGCCCGAGCGTCTGTCGATGGTCAGCGGCCAGCATCCGTCGCAGGCGTTTTACAACGCCTTCGCCGATCCCCGCACGGGTGAGTACAACGTGGCTGCCGTCGGACAGTTCCTCGCGCAGGCCGAAACGAATGCGCAGGCACAGCAGGCGTGGGCGCAGCTCAACGAGCAGGCCCGCATGGAGCGTGAGATCGCCAAGTACCTCGGCCTGATCAAGGGCGGTGTATATGTCAATGCACTCGAAGTCACGAACGGTGTGAATGCGGCCAACAATACCTATTCCGGGAAATGGGCCGGCAAGAAATATTCGGCTGTCCCCGATTCGCTGATCCAGGTGAAGTCCGGCGACATCAAGGCATACTACAACAGCCATAAGGATATGTTCAAGCAGACTCCCTCGCGTACGCTGTCGTATGTCGTGTTCGAGGTTACCCCCACGGACGACGATATGCTCGCTCTCGAAAAGAGCGTTGCCGAGGTGGGCGCACAGTTCGCCGCTACGGAGGAGCTGAAGTCGTTCGTACGTGCCAACCGCAACGGCAAGATCGCCGATACCTATGTTTCGGCGGCTCAGCTTTCGGAGGACGAGGCCAAGGCACTGCTGGCGGGTGAGACTTACGGCCCCGTGCTGAAGAACAACCAGTGGACGATGGCCCGTGTGCTGGATTCGAAAATGGTGCCCGATACGCTGGGAATCCGCCATATCGTGCTGCCCTATACGCAGGAGGCGCTGGCCGACAGCCTGCTGACGGTAATCAAGGGCGGTGCCGATTTCGCACAACTCGCCTCGCAGTATTCGGTATACGAAGCTACGGCAGCCAACGGCGGCGAAGTGGGTGTGGTGCCCTTCTCGGCTTTCACGGGCGAATTCGTTGCCGCGCTGGCCAATGCCAAGCGGGGGGACGTGGTGAAGGTCGCTTCGGGCGATGCCATCCAGCTGATGCAGGTGTACCGTGCCGACAAACCTTCGAAGCACATGCAGGTGGCGACGATCACCTATCCCGTCGAGGCTTCGGCTGCGACGCGCCGCAATGCCCACAACCTGGCCGGCACTTTCTCGGTGAATGCCAAGGGCTCGGTCGAGGCGTTCAACAACGCCGCTTCGGAAGCGGCCGTTACTCCCCGTGTCGCCTCGCTGGCGCAGGGCGAGCGTACGATACGCGGCCTGGAGGATTCGCGTGAGGTTGCCCGCTGGGCTTACGGTGCCAAGACGGGCGATCTTTCGGAAATCTTCACCGTCGGCAACGACTATGTGGTCGCTACGCTGACCGAGATCGATGACAATGAGTATACCCCGGTCGATAAGGTGGCTGCGCAGGTTCGCGCCCAGGTTCTCCGGGACAAGAAATACGATTATATCACCAAGCAGATCGCCGGTACGACGCTCGACGAGCAGGCTGCCAGCCTCGGTTCCGAGGTCGCCGATTTCGACGGCGTGACTTTCGGTGCCTTCTACGTGAACGGCCCGGGCGTCGAGCCCCGTCTGGTAGGCGCCATCGCTTCGACGACCGAGAAAGGTGTCCTTTCGGCTCCGGTGAAGGGCATGTCGGGGGTTTATGTCTTCCAGGTGGATGACATCCAGACTTCGGACAAGCAGACTGCCGAGGGCGAGAAGGTGCGTGCGCAGGCCATGGCCGAGAGCATGGCACAGCAATTCTCGGTGCAGGCCATCCAGCAGATGGCCAAGATCCAGGATCTGCGCGGCGAATATTTCTAAGTCTCGGATAAAAAATCGAATACAGTTTTCGAACGCCGGAATATTCCGGCGTTCTTTTTGTTATTTTTGCGTATATTTAAAAGTCGTATCAAAACATATCGCATACTATTATGAATAATTTTGTTTATCACAATCCGACGAAACTTGTTTTCGGTAAGGGGCAGATCGCCCAGCTCGCAAAGCTGATTCCTGCCGGCAAGAAGATTATGATTACCTTCGGCGGCGGCAGCGTGCGCCGTAACGGCATTTACGACCAGGTCGTCAAGGCCCTCGAAGGCCGTGACTGGGTCGAATTCTGGGGCATCGAGCCCAATCCGTCGGTCGAGACCGTCCGCGAGGCCATCGCATTGGGGCGTGAGCACGGCTCGGAGTTCCTGCTTGCCGTGGGCGGCGGGTCGGTCATCGACGGTACGAAGCTGATCGCTGCAGGGCTGCTTTATGACGGTGACCCGTGGGAGATCGTCCTGAAAGGGCAGGCGGATAAAACCGTTCCCCTCGGGACGGTGCTCACGATGTCGGCGACGGGATCGGAAATGAACAACGGCTCGGTGATCTCGTGCCATGAAACGAAGGAGAAATTCCCGTTCAACGGCGACTACCCGCTCTTTTCGATCCTCGATCCCGAGGCCTTGTTCTCGCTGCCGCAGAAGCAGATCGCCTACGGCTTGGCCGACACCTACGTGCATGTGCTGGAGCAATATATGACTACGCCCGGGCAGTCGCGCCTGATGGATCGTTGGGCCGAAGGCATTCTGCATACCGTGATCGAGATCGCACCCCGGATCCGTGAGAACCAGCACGATTATGCCGTGATGTCGGAGTATATGCTTGCGGCAACCCTGGCACTGAACGACATGATCCGTATGGGAGTGGCGCAGGACTGGGCGACGCATATGATCGGGCATGAGCTGACCGCACTGCACGGGCTGACGCACGGTGCGACGCTCGCCATTGTCATCAACGGTACGTTGCGCGTGCTGCGCGGACAGAAGCGCGGCAAACTCCTGCAATACGGCGAACGGATATGGGGTATCACCGATGGTTCCGACGAGGAGCGTATCGAGCGGACGATTGCAGCCAACGAGGAGTTCTTCCGTTCCCTGGGGCTTTCGACGCATCTTTCGCAGGAGGGCATCGGCGAGACTACGATCGCCGAAATCGAACGCCGCTTCAATGCTGCGGGCAGCAGGTTCGGCGAGGCGCGCAATGTCGACGGGGCGATGGCGCGCAGGATTCTGGAAGCCTGCCTGTAGCTTGTCCCCGAGACCATCTGTATCCATGAAAAAATCCCCGCCGAGACGTCTCGGCGGGGATTACCGTATCAGGCCGAACCGTTATTCGGCGAGCAGGATTTCCAGAATCTTGATGGCGGCCGTGGCGATCGGGGTGCCGGGGCCGAAGATGGCGGCGGCGCCGTCGCGGTACAGTTCGTCGTAATCCTGGTGGGGGATTACGCCGCCGACAATCACGATGATGTCCTCGCGGCCGAGCTTCTTGAGCTCTGCGATGATCTGCGGCACGAGGGTCAGGTGGCCTGCGGCGAGCGACGAAACGCCCACTACATGCACGTCGTTCTCGACAGCCTGTTTTGCGGCCTCCTCCGGGGTCTGGAACAGCGGCCCCATGTCGACGTCGAAACCGATGTCGGCATAACCCGTGGCTACTACCTTGGCACCGCGGTCGTGGCCGTCCTGGCCGAGCTTCGCGATCATGACACGCGGCTGGCGGCCTTCCTTCTTGGCGAATTCGGCGCACAGCTCCTTGGCACGCTCGAACTGTTTGTCGTTTTTCACTTCTGAACTATATACTCCTGATATTGAACGTATGACGGCTTTGTAACGGCCTACCACCACTTCGCAGGCGTCGGAAATCTCGCCCAGCGAAGCGCGTACCTTGGCGGCTTCGACGGCCAGCTCCAGCAAGTTGCCCTGCTTGGTCTTCACGCACTCGGTGATCGCTGCGAGGGCCTTCTTCACGGCGGCCTCGTCGCGCGAAGCGCGCAGCTCCTGCAGACGCTTGATCTGGCTCTCGCGCACGGCGGTGTTGTCTACGGCCAGGATGTCGATCGGGGCCTCTTTCTCCAGGCGGTATTCGTTGATGCCGATGATCTTCTCCTCGCCGGAGTCGATGCGTGCCTGCTTGCGGGCCGCAGCCTCCTCGATGCGCATCTTCGGAATACCGGTCTCGATAGCCTTGGCCATACCGCCCAGTTTCTCGACTTCCTGGATACGCTCCCATGCCTTGTGGGCGATCTCGTTGGTGAGCGACTCCACGTAGTAGGAGCCTGCCCACGGGTCGACCTCGCGGCAGATATTGGTTTCCTCCTGGATGTAGATCTGCGTATTACGGGCGATACGTGCCGAGAAGTCGGTCGGCAGGGCGATGGCCTCGTCCAAAGCGTTGGTGTGCAGCGACTGGGTGTGTCCCAGGGCGGCGCCCATGGCCTCGATGGCGGTACGTGCCACGTTGTTGAACGGATCCTGCTCCGTGAGCGACCAGCCCGAGGTCTGCGAGTGGGTACGCAGCGCCAGCGACTTGGGGTTCTTGGGCTCGAACTGCTTGACGATCTTGGCCCACAGCATACGTGCCGCGCGCATCTTGGCGATCTCCATGAAGTGGTTCATGCCGATTGCCCAGAAGAACGACAGGCGGGGGGCGAAGGCGTCCACCGACATGCCTGCGTTGATACCTGCGCGCAGGTACTCCAGTCCGTCGGCCAGCGTGTAGGCCAGCTCGATGTCGGCCGTGGCGCCTGCCTCCTGCATGTGGTACCCCGAGATCGAGATCGAGTTGAACTTGGGCATGTTCTTCGAGGTGTACTCGAAGATGTCGGCAATGATGCGCATCGAGAACTCGGGAGGATAAATATAGGTGTTACGCACCATGAACTCCTTAAGGATGTCGTTCTGGATCGTACCGGCCAGCTGGTCGAGTGTGCAGCCCTGCTCCAGACCCGTCACGATGTAGAATGCCAGGATGGGCAGCACGGCGCCGTTCATGGTCATCGACACCGACATCTTGTCGAGCGGAATGCCGTTGAACAGTACCTTCATGTCCTCGACCGAGCAGATCGACACGCCGGCTTTGCCCACGTCGCCCACCACGCGCGGGTGGTCGGCGTCGTAGCCGCGGTGCGTAGCAAGGTCGAATGCCACCGACAGACCCTTCTGCCCGGCGGCCAGGTTGCGGCGGTAGAATGCGTTGGACTCCTCGGCGGTCGAGAAACCCGCATACTGGCGGATCGTCCACGGGCGCATCACGTACATCGTCGAGTAGGGGCCGCGCAGGAACGGGGCGATACCTGCCGCATAGTTCAGGTGCTCCATGCCTTCGAGGTCTTGGGCCGTATAGGCGCCCTTGACGGGAATACCCTCGGCCGTCAGCCACGGCTCGACCTGTCCGCAGCCTTTCGAGGCGCAGCAACTTTTCTGCTGGCCTGCGTCGTATGTCAGTTCTGAAAATTTAGCTCTCATGATTAGATTCCCATCTCTTTAAGGTAGAACTTAAGTGTTTCCAAGACGTTGGACTTCACGTTTATGAAATTCGTGATGCCCTGCGCTTCCAGTTCGGGTGCGCAGGCCGGTGCCCCGGCAACCACCAGGATCGCCTTGCCGCCGAGCAGCTCCTTGACTTTCGGGGCTGCCTCCGCATAGTCGTCGTCGCTTGCGCAGACCACGACGATCTGCGCCTTGGATTCGAGTGCGGCCTTCGCGCCCTCTTCGATCGACTTGAAATAAGTGTTGTCGATCACCTTGATGCCGGCGCATGCGAAGAAATTGCACGAGAACTGCGAGCGGGCGCGGGCCATGCCCAGGTTGCCGCACGTCAGCATGAATGCCTTGGGCTCCTTGCCGCTGCGATCCACCTGCAGGCGCATCTCTTCGAACGCCATGGCACCGCGGTAGGGGACGAGTACATTGCCCTCGGCCTGCTTGCGCGTAACGGACTCGGCGGTGATCTCCTTGCCGGCGACCTCCGTAAAGTTGGGATATTGGTTGGCGCCGAGCAGCGTCTGGCGGCGCGTAGCGATGTTCTTGTCCTTGGCTGCGGCCGACGCTTTGATACGCTCGACGATCAGGCCGGCCTTGTAAGCCTCGGTGTAGCCTCCCTTCTGCTCGATTTCGAGGAAAAGCTTCCAGGCTTCGGCTGCGATCGACTGCGTGAGGTTCTCGACATAGTACGAGCCTCCTGCCGGGTCGACGACCTGGTCGAAATGCGACTCGTTCTTGAGCAGCAGCTCGACGTTGCGGGCGATGCGCTTCGAGAACTCGGTCGGGTTTTCGAACGAGGTGTCGAACGGCATCACCTCCAGCGAATGTACGCCGGCGATCGTGGCCGACATGGCCTCGGTCGTGCCGCGCAGCATGTTCACATAGGGGTCGTAGACGGTCTGGTTCCACCGCGAGGTCTCGGCGTGGATGTGCATCTTGCAGGCGCAGTTCTTCGCCGGGCCGTAGCCCTTGACGATGTTGGCCCACAGCATGCGTGCCGCGCGGAATTTGGCGATCTCCATGAAATAGTTGGAGCTTACCGAGAACGAGAAGCGCAGTTTGCGTGCGGCCGCGTCGACGTCCAGCCCTGCGTCCGTCAGGCGTACGAGGTAGTCGTGGCCTGCCGAAAGGGTGAATGCCAGCTCTTCGACGATGGTCGAACCCGAGTTGCCGAAGGTCTGTCCCGCAACGGTTACGATGCGCACGTGCTTGTACTCCTTGGTCTTGTGGATCAGCTCGACGATGCGGGCGATGCACTTTTCACCGTTGGGCGAGCAGAAATCGCCTTTCGACGAAAGCCCTTTTACCAGCGGGTCGATGCAGAATGCGATGCGGACATCCTCCTTGGCGATGCCCTCCTTTTCGACTTTCGCCAGGACGAGCTCGGCGACATTGGCCATTTTCTCTCCGCAGAAGGTGATCTCGACAGCCGGAATGCAGATGTCCTTGAGCAGCATGTCGAGGTCTGCCGCCGAAAAATCCGCCGACGCGATGCAGAAGCCGAGCGAGTCGACACCTGCGTTGAGGATTTTCAGTGCCTCGGCGTTTGCCTCCTTGGGGCATACGACGCTCACGGTCTGGTGTACGCGCCAGCGGTTGTGCGCATGCGTACCGCGTACGTAAGGGAACTCGCCTGCCTGCGAGCCCAGGAACTTGATGCCCTCGAGGTTCTCGGCGCGGTAGTAAGGCCGGACGTTGAAACCTTCGCCCGTTTTCCATACCAGCTTGCGCTCGTAATCAGCACCTTTCAGGTCGGCCGTAATCACCTCCTCCCACTTCTCGGTCGGAACCGGCGGGAATTCGGTGAACAGCTTTTCACTTTTGGTATTTGCCATAACTATTTAGAGATTAGTATAAGTGTAGTTTCAAAATTGCACGTAAAGGTACAAAATTATTAGTGATTGAAACAAGAAATTGTTAATAAAATAACACTATATAATTTCTTTTTATAATATAGGCGATTTCGTTTGCTTTCGGCAACCGCCGGAAGAAGCTTTTTTAGTTGTGGTGAAATAGTTTAGTATTGTTCTTAATAACCATGAAAATTACGAAAAACGAAAAATGTGGAAATTCGGGGGTGTGGCGAAAATTTAAGGGTGTTTTTGGAAAATTGCGTTAAAATTCGGCGGTTTTTTGGAAAAATGCATGTAATTTTTCGGAAAATGCTGAAAAAATAGGGTGTTTTTCGAAAAAAATGCCGATTTTGTGAAAACAACGTAACTGAAAAAATATTACATTTGCAAGCGAGATCGATACATACGGCGGCAGGGGTGAAGCCGCGGGTTAGTCAGGTTGGGCGGAGTATGCCGCGAGGCAGTTGCCCTCCGGAATTTTAGGTTAGGTTTTAGTTCAGCAATTATTCGGCTTCCGCCCCTGCGCGTATGTTTTTAATGGAATGCTAATCCAATTCAATTACATCTATGTCATCATTGCTCAGATTCAAGATGGTCGATGCGGCCATAAACCACACCGCCGTCGAGGTGAAGGCTCCCGAAGGACGTCCTTCGGACTATTTCGGGAAACGGGTATTCGGGCGCGCAGCCATGCGCAAGTATTTGAACAAGGCTACTTACGACGCCCTTGTCGATACGATGGAGAACGGTACGCCCCTCACGCGGGAGGTTGCCGACGGTATCGCGGCGGGCATGCGCCAGTGGGCGCTGGAGCACGGTGCCGACCACTATACCCACTGGTTCCAGCCCCTGACGGGAGGTACGGCCGAGAAGCACGATGCGTTTGCCGATCCGGACGGCTTGGGCGGGGTTCTGGAGGAGTTCTCCGGCAAACTGCTCGTTCAGCAGGAGCCCGATGCGTCGTCGTTCCCCAACGGAGGCATCCGCAATACGTTCGAGGCGCGCGGTTATTCGGCCTGGGATCCGACTTCGCCGGCCTTCATCGTCGACACGACGCTCTGTATCCCGACCGTCTTCATCGCCTATACGGGCGAGGCGCTCGATTACAAGGTGCCGCTGCTGCGCTCGATCTCGGCGGTGAACAAGGCCGCGACCGAGGTGTGCCACTATTTCGACAAGAACGTGCAGCGGGTCATCTCGTATCTGGGCTGGGAGCAGGAGTATTTCCTCGTGGACGAAAGCCTCTGGGCCGTACGTCCCGACCTGATGCTCACCGGGCGTACGCTGATGGGGCATGAATCGGCCAAGAACCAGCAGTTGGAAGACCACTATTTCGGTGCGATCCCGACCCGTGTGATGGCCTTCATGAAAGACCTCGAATACGAGTGCCTGAAACTGGGCATCCCCGTCAAAACCCGCCACAACGAGGTGGCGCCCAACCAGTTCGAACTGGCGCCGGTCTACGAGGAGGCCAATCTTGCCAACGACCACAACCAACTGCTGATGACCGTGATGGACAAGATCGCCCGCCGTCACAAGTTCCGGGTGCTGCTGCACGAAAAGCCCTTCAAGGGGATCAACGGTTCGGGCAAGCACAACAACTGGTCGCTGGGGACGGATACGGGCGTGAACCTGCTGGGGCCCGGTAAGACCGCGTCAGAGAACCTGCAGTTCATCACCTTCCTGGTGAATGCCATTTCGGCCGTACACAAGCACAACGGCCTGCTCAAGGCGGCGATCATGAGCGCCACGAACGCACACCGTCTGGGAGCCAACGAGGCGCCCCCGGCAATCATCTCGACCTTCCTCGGGACGCAGGTGTCGGCCGTGCTGGACAAACTGGCGGCCAGCAAGGGCGACGATGCGATCCGCTTCGACGCCAAGAACGTGTTCAAGATGAGCGGGATCTCGCATATCCCGACGCTGCTGCTCGACAATACCGACCGTAACCGCACCTCGCCGTTCGCGTTTACGGGCAACCGGTTCGAGTTCCGCGCCGTAGGTTCTTCGGACAACTGTGCCGAGGCGATGATCGTGCTCAATGCGGCGATGGCGCACGAACTGGCCGAGTTCAAGCAGAACGTCGATGCCAAGATCGAGGCCGGCATGAAGAAGGAGAAAGCCATCTACGAGGTGCTCAAACAGATGATCAAGGCCTGCAAGGCCATCCGCTTCGACGGCAACGGCTATTCCGACGAGTGGAAGGCCGAGGCGCGCAAACGCGGCCTGGACTGCGAAACCTCGACGCCGCTGATTTTCGACCGTTACCTCGACAAGCAGACGCTCCGGATGTTCGGCGACACGGGCGTCTTCTCGAAGGTCGAGCTCGAAGCCCGCACCGAGGTGAAGTGGGAGACCTACACCAAGAAAATCCAGATCGAGGGGCGCGTGCTGGGCGATCTGGCGATGAACCATATCGTGCCGATCGCTTCGAAGTATGAGGCATTGCTGCTTGACAAGGTCTACAAGATGTCGCAGATCCCGGGGCTGAACGCTTCGGCCGACATCGAACTCATCAAGAAGATCCAGTACCATACGGCCGAAATACAGCGGCTCACGGCCGGGATGGTCGACGCCCGCAAGGTGGCCAACAGGATCGAGGATCAGCGCGAGAAGGCGATCGCCTACCATGATACCGTAGCCGCATGTTTCGACGAGATCCGCCGCCACATCGACAAGCTGGAGGAGATCGTCGACGACCAGATGTGGCCGCTGCCCAAATACCGCGAGCTGCTTTTCCTGCGCTGATCGCGTTGCATGGCGCCAAAATAGTATTTAAAGGGGTAATCCGGCTTTTCGAAGCCGGATTATTTTTCTATCTTTGTCGACATGAAAATCATTGCAGACAGCGGATCTACAAAATGTGCGTGGCTCCTGACCGACGGCGTGCATACCTCGGAATACCGGACGCGGGGAATCAATGCCGTGCAGCACTCCCCGGAGCAAATACGCGAAGCGCTTGCCGAACTGCCGCCGTGCGGTCCCGTCGAGGCCGTCTATTTCTACGGCGCAGGGTGCGGGGGCACCTTTCCCGAAGCGACGGAGAAGATGGTGCGGGAACTCCGCACGCATTTCGGTGCGGGACATATCGAGGCTCAGACCGACCTGCTGGGGGCTGCGCGGGCGTTGTTCGGCCGTGGCGAAGGCGTGGCCTGCATCCTCGGCACGGGCTCCAATTCGTGCTGGTGCCGGGGCGGTGAAATCGTGGAAAACGTCCCGCCGCTGGGTTATGTCCTCGGCGACGAGGGCAGCGGTGCGGCGATGGGGCGCAACCTGGTGAACGGTATTTTCAAAGGGCATATCCCCCTGCGGGAGGAGTTCCTCGCGGCGCATGGGCTGACCTATGAGGAGATCATCCGCCGGGTCTACCGCGAGCCGTATGCCAACCGTTTCCTGGCGTCGTTCGCGCCGTTCGTACATGCGCACCTGGATTGCCCCGAGGTGCGGGCTATGGTGGCGGAAACCTTCGCCGATTTCGCCCAACGCAACCTGAGCCGCTATCCCGTGCATCTGACGGTCGCCTGCATCGGCGGCGTTGCCGCCGCATTCGAGGGGCTGCTGCGCGAGGTGCTCGCACAAGGGGGGTACCGGGTCGGCCGGATCGCCGCATCACCTGCCGAAGGACTTATCAAATACCATTATGGAAAATAGAATAACCGAACAGGCTTCGGCCTACGATAATTTACAGCGGATGTCGATGCACGACATCCTGACGGGCATCAACCGCGAAGACGCACGCGTCCACGAGGCCGTGGCCAAGACCATCCCCGTGATGGAACGGCTCGTGGAGCGGGTCGTCGAACGCATGGAGCGCGGCGGGAGGATGTTTTACATCGGGGCCGGTACGAGCGGGAGGCTGGGTGTGACGGACGCCTCGGAGCTTTCCCCGACCTATGGCGTGCCCTTCGACAGGGTCATCGGCCTGATCGCCGGCGGCGACGGTGCACTGCGGCGTGCCGTGGAGAATGCCGAGGACGATACCGCAGGGGCTTGGCGCGACATGGCGCCCTACCATCCCACGGCGGACGATGTTCTGGTCGGGATCGCCGCGTCGGGTACCACCCCCTATGTGGTCGGCGGCCTGCGCATGGCGCGGGAGCACGGCCTGTTGACCGCCTCCATTACCTGCAATCCGTCGTCGCCCGTGGCGGCTGAGGCGGAATATGCGCTCGAGGCGGTTGTGGGGCCGGAGTTCGTGACGGGGTCGACCCGCATGAAGGCGGGCACGGCACAGAAGCTGATGCTCAACATGCTGTCGACGGCCGTGATGATCCGCCTGGGGCGTGTCGAGGGCAACCGCATGGTCAACATGCAGTTGACGAACGACAAACTCGTGGGGCGCGGCACGCGCATGGTGGCCGAGGCTTCGGGGCTTTCCGAGGCGCAGGCACGGGCGTTGCTGCTGCAATACGGGTCGGTGAAAAAGGCGTTGGAGCATGCACCGAAGCCTGAGTGAGTATATCGCCCTGCTGGAGCGCGAGGGCGAACTCGTCCGCATAACGGCTCCGGTGTCGCCGGTGGAGGAGATCGCCGAGATAACCGACCGGGTCTCGAAAATGCCCGGCGGCGGCAAGGCGTTGCTGTTCGAAAATACCGGCACGGAGTTTCCCGTGCTGACCAACATGTTCGGTTCCGCACGCCGCATGGCGCTGGCGCTGGGCGTCGGGTCGCTCGGCGAACTCTCGGAACGGGTCGACGGATTGCTGCGGCAGGCCATGGCGCCGCGCCCGTCGTTCGCGGACAAGCTGCGGGCGTTGCCGCTGCTGGCTGGGATGTCCCGCTGGTTCCCGCGTACGGTGTCGGGGCGGGGCGAATGCCAGCAGGTCGTACGGACGGGTGCCGAGGCGTCGCTCGCGGCGCTTCCGATCCTGAAGTGCTGGCCGGCCGACGGCGGGCGTTTCGTAACCCTGCCGATGGTGAACACGGTCGATCCCCAGACGGGCGTGCGCAACGTCGGCATGTACCGTATGCAGCTCTTCGACGACCGTACGACAGGCATGCACTGGCATATCCACAAGACGGGCGCCCGGCATTACGAGGCCTGGAAACGCGCCGGGCGGCGGATGCCCGTGTCGGTGGCGCTGGGCGGCGATCCGGCCTATACCTATGCCGCGACGGCGCCGATGCCCGACAATATGGACGAATACCTGCTGGCCGGGTTCCTGCGTCGCCGTCCCGTGAAACTCGTGAAGTGCGTCACCAACGATATTTATGTCCCGGCCGACTGCGATTTCGTGATCGAGGGTTATGTCGACCCTGCGGAGGAGAAAGCCGTCGAAGGCCCCTTCGGCGACCATACGGGGTTCTATTCGCTCGAAGACCGTTATCCGCTTTTCCACGTCACGGCCCTTACGCGGCGGCGCGATGCGGTATACCCGGCCACGGTCGTGGGGATTCCCCCGCAGGAGGACGCCTGTATCGCGCAGGCTACGGAGCGGATATTTCTGGCGCCGATACGCATGGCCCTGCAGCCCGAAATCCGCGACATGACGATGCCTGAGGCCGGAACGGCGCATAACATCGCCGTCGTTTCGATCGACAGCCGCTATGCCGGACAGGCCGTGAAGGTCGCCCAGTCGCTGTGGGGCGCCGGGCAGATGATGTTCAACAAATACACGCTCGTCGTCCCGGCTGCGACCGACGTGCGCGATACGGATGCATTGGCGCGGCTCGTGCGCAACCTCGACCCGCTGCGCGACATAGTCCGCAGCGAGGGGATTCTCGATGTCCTCGACCACGCGACGGCAACGCCGGGATTCGGCGGAAAAATTGCATTGGATGCTACGGCCTGCGGTACCGGGGGCGGGTGCGCGAATCCGCAGGAGCCTGCAACGCGTGTGCCTGCCGATCCCCCACGGGGTGTCGAGGGCGTGCGTCCCGCAGTGGATGGCGCAATATCCGGGGCTTGTGACGGGCAGGGTGACGGCGGGCAGCCCCTCCTTCCGGCCGGCTACCGCTCCGACCTGCTCGAAAAATGGGGCGTAGCGGTTGCCTTCGCCGCGCCGGACGCCGAAGTGCCGGTTCCGCCGGGGGTGAAATACCTCGCTGTGTTCGACCCGGCGGCATCGGAACTCACGGCTGCCGAACTTTTGTGGCTCGCTGCGGCCAATACCGATCCGCGGCGTGATGTGCGGACGGAAGGTGCGGCGTTGGTGATCGATGCCCGGAGCAAACGCCCCGGGGCGGGGGAGAACCCCGGCCGTTTCCCGAACGTCGTGACTGCGTCGGAAGCGACTGTCGCTTTGGTCGACCGCCGCTGGCCGGAATATGGCTTGGGGGCGTTTGTCGGTTCGCCGTCGCGGCGTTACCGCCGCCTGCTGCTCTCCGACGGGGCGCAGTGGCGTTGAGGGGGGGGCTGACGGGGGCCGTAGCCCATTTCGTGGTGCCGGGGTTGTTTTCAGGGCATCCTGCCGGGGGATGACCGGTGATAAATAGTTTCTGCATATGGCAAAATTTTTTTCAGACCGTGAAATCCGCGCCGTGGCGGTATTCCTGCCGCTGGCGGGATTGCTTATAGGCGGCATCGTGCTCCTGCGTCCGAAGGCCGATCCCCAAGCAGCTTTTGTGGCCGGGATGGAGATGGAAGGGCGGGCCGATTCGGTTGACCTGCGGCCGTTCGACCCCAATACCGTGGACTACGACGGACTTCGGCGGCTGGGCTTGTCGAAGCACGAAGCCGTGAGCCTGCTGAAGTACCGCGCTGCGGGGAAGATCTTCCGTATCCCGGAGGATGTGACGCTTTGCTACGGCATCAGCGATTCGATCTACCGCCGCCTGGCTCCCTATATCCGTATCGGGCGCAAATATGCCATCGCGCCCCGGCAGTATCGTACGGGACGCGTCGTGCCCGAACCCATGCCGCCCTCGCGCTTTCGCATCGACACCGTGGGGGCGCGTTACCTGCGGGCCATCGGGGCGTTGTCCAAGCGGCAGGCCGAGGCCTTCATCCGCTGGCGCGACCTGAGCGGGATCTACGACATGGAGGAGTTGCGCGCCTGCTATGTCGTGAGCGATTCGGTGGCTGCGGCGCTCGAACCCTATATTATCTTTCCCGAGCGCGGAGCTGCGCCGGTCGACGAACCCGTGGAGATCAATACGGCCGATTCCGCGACGCTGCGCGGTGTGGTGGGGATCGGAGCGCGGACGGTGGTGTCGATCATGAACTACCGCGCGAGGCTCGGCGGATTTGTCCGTTTGGAGCAACTCGCAGAGGTTCCGGGAGTCACGGAACGCAATTATGAGAAAATTTTGAAACAAATTTGCTGCGATAGTTGTGAAATTCGGAAAATTGATATTAACTTTGCAACCCCGAAAGTCCTTAGGCGGCATCCGTATATTCCGCCGCAGAAACTTCGGAAATTACTTAAAACAAGACAGTTGAAAGGAGGTTGGAGTACCGCTGAGGAATTGGTTGAAGACAACATATTGACCCGCGAGGAGGCAGCACGGCTGGCTCCTTACCTGCGGTTCGGTACCCGAAGCGGGGCTGACGATACGGACAACGACACGACATGGGGCGAGGTATCAGGTGATGCGAACCCCGGAGGAATTTAAGTAAACGACGAAATTAAAAAAACAAAAAAAGAATACTACTATGATTATCATGCCGGTAAAAGAGGGCGAAAACATCGAGCGCGCCCTGAAGAAGTTCAAACGTAAATACGAGCGCACGGGCGTCCTGAAGGAACTCCGCCGCCGCCAGTATTTCACCAAGCCTTCGATCGCCAAGCGTGAGGCGATGCAGCACGCTGTTTACGTAGAGCACATGTACCGCGACGAGGATTAATCCCCGTTGGTACCCGTATCCATATGCCCCGGCTGAAATAGTGTGGGATTAAAGTGATGTAACGACTTGATTTATCGGGTCGTTACATTTTTGTATAGGGATAATAGGTAACGAAAAGGCAACGGTTTATTTTCAGCTTCTTGCGCTCAAATACCGCATTTCAAATAACCTACTGCAAGATACGAAAAATTTTTGGAATTGGCAAATCAAACAATGCATCGAAAACATTCTAAGATTCACCTCTTTATGATTTAAGTTCAAAAGCAAGAAGAAAGGGCCTCACGTAAAGTATAGGTTCTTGCGAATTTATGCCTCTTCCAGAACCTTCAATATATATGCCACGTTAATTTTGTCAAATACCAGTTAAGTCGGTATTTTTTCGTATATTGGATAATAATTATTTGGGCTGTTTATGAAACGATTTATTTATGTTTGCGCCTTTTTTCTATGCTTGTGTTCATGTTCCGAGAGCAAATACATAGCCGAAGAACTAGAACGCACGCAGGAAATAATTAACGATTACCCAGACAGTGCGTTACACTCCTTGCAAGCTATCGTCCCCGGCAGTATTCGCAAAAAATCGACTAAAGCACATTATGGGCTGCTTTATTCGCTGGCGTTGGATAAAACAGGACAAACCATAGATACCGATTCGATGCTCCGTCCTGCAGTAAACTATTTCATGCGCAAAGGCACGAACCGACAAAAGTTCCTTTCTTGGTATTGTCTGGGGCGCATGGAATACAGCACAAATAATTATCAGAAAGCAACCGAATCATATCTTAAAGCGTTGGAGTATCGGGATATAATAGATGATCCTTACCTAATCGGAGTATGTAACTTCGTGTTAGGAGAATTGAATTTGAAGCAGAATAATTATCAAAGGGCTTTGTTTTATTATCAAGAAGCCTACGAAAACTATCAGGCTGCAAATAAAACCAAACACCAAGTCAGCGCTAAAATTGCCATTGCCGCTGTTTACTACATGGAGAACGAAGACGACAACGCGCTCCGGGATTATCGAGAAGCATTGAATCTATCCGAACAATTCGGGTATAAGGATTTTCAGGTGTACTGCCTGCGTTGTTTAATCGGGATTCTTTCGAACAAAGGCGTAACCAACGAAACCAACGATTATGTAGGCCGTTTTCTCCAGTTGTCGGATGATTTATCGCCGAATGATTACTGTGTTTTGGGAGAATATTATTTGCGTATCAATAAACCGGACAGCGCCGAATATTATTTGAACGCAGCGATTTCAGCCAATATTGGTGGGCCGCGCGAAAACGATGCGGCAGCTAAAATTCTCCTTGCCGAAACCTATACGATGAATGCAGATTACCGAGCGGCCTACTCGATGCAAAAGGAGTGTCTTGCTTTATGTGATTCGATACATTTAAGCTATATGAATAATTCTGCGGCAGAAACCGAACTGCGATATAAAAACGAGCGTTTGGAATTTGAACGCTACCGCTCCAGCGTAAGACAAAATGTAATTTATATTATCGCTTTGGTATCAGTCATAGCGATCTGCGGCATTATTTATATCTTCCGCCGCAGAAATAAGATGCAGAAACAAAGAATTGAGGAATATCTGACGCTGATTGAAGAACTGAATAAGACCAAATTGCAAATACCCGATGCCGCAAAAATTAGTGAACTGCTTAATACGCGCTTTCAAGTCCTGAAAGAACTTGCAAAGACCTATTATGAGTTTGAAAATTCCCCGGCTCTTACCAAGAAAGTCAAAGGCATTTTATCCGAAAAGATTTTGGATAAAACGATAATGTCGGATTTAGAGAATACCCTGAATCAACAATACGATAATGTGATTTCTAATTTCAAGTCCGAATATCCGAAAATCAAGCCATGTTTCGTGGAATTGCTTTGCCTGCTCTATGCCGGATTTTCACCGCAACAAATAAGCGTCATTACCAATGAAACGCTAAAAACAATATACATGCGGAAGTTCCATTTGAAAAAGAAAATAATGGCTTCGAGTATCACAACAAAAAATGCGATTCTCAATATTATTTCGTAAATACCAGAGAACTAATACTTTAGCAATCAGACTTGTTTAAATCAAAGATTTACCGCTAATGTGCTGATTTAAAATGCGTTAAAGCAAAGCCCGAAAACTGAAAAATTTTCGGGCTTTTTTGTGTGCGTAACTGTTTGTTTTTCAGTCGAAATCACTTTGCGGTTGAAAAATTTTAGAGGCTCTGATTTCTTGGTTTTCGGAAACAATCGCTCTACTTTTGAAATGTACGAATATCTCATACTCACTTTCAAATTTAAGCCTATGAAAAAGTTCTCTCCCGCAATGTCTGTAATTGTCGGTTTGTTTATGCTATTCGCAGGTATTTATTCGGTCTATGGCGGCGGCAAGACGGCAGTTATTGTCAAACAGGTAAAAGTCGGCGGCGGCCCCGTCTGCCTATCGGAAAATATCCCGCTCGTATTCTATGATAGTTCTATGAGTATAGTAGAGGTCATTGCATCGGGCGCAGAGAGCAAGACGGGGCAGTTGATAATTTCCGGCAACTTTGGCACGGTTGCATGTGAACGTTTCGACCTTTTCAATGGAAAAAGTATCATTCCAATCCCCGAACTGGAACCGGGATTTTACACGATTGAACTGTCAATAGACAAAAATGTTTTCGCAGGCGATTTTTTTATCGAATGACATAGAATGTAGGACAAAGAAAGGGGAAACGAATAGATGACAGAAGCAGCAACTAACTTTTTGTCTGACAGCTAATCCACTAAACCAAAACTCTCTGTGAGTAACGTCTTTGTTTGCTCACACAAAAATCACTACCAACTTAAATTTCAAGGCCATAAAAAAAGTATTAGCATTAATCGTATTGTGTTTCATCGCATTTAATAGCCATGCGCAATTAAAGTATCAGAACGGCTATTTGGTTTATAACGCTATGGAGCGTTACAACGGATATATGACCAACTGGGAGGGCTGGGCGCATTGCTGGAAATTCGGGAATCGAATGATTAAATTCGACCTCGGCCCCGCAGATTCGCGCGTTTCCAGCAACTCCGACAAACTCGTACTCTACGATACGGAGAACGGCGGTTTCATCGACCTGTACGCCCGCAACGTCTATACGAACTCCGACGCTGCGTCGAAAACAAATATCCAGTCGTTAGGCAGCGCAACGGCAACCCTCACGCAACTGCGTCCCGTGTCGTTCGAATGGGCCGATAAGGCGCATTATTTCAAGACCAGCCGACGTTCGACGGGCGTTTCCAATCCCAAAGAAATGGGATTCATTGCCCAGGAGATCGAGCAGGTACTTCCCGACATCGTGGCCGTGGATTGCGAGGGCCACCGTGTCGTAAATTACAGCGCATTGATTCCTCTGCTTACCAAGTCGATTCAGGAGCTTAACAGCCAGATCGAAACTCTGAAAGCAGAAATCGAAGCGCTCAAATCCGGAAAATAATTAAACGCCAATTATTATGAAAAGAATACTGAATATAATCGGTATTTTCTTTCTGTCGATAATAGTATTCACCAGTTGCCAGAAGTCGCCGGAAGAACTGAACGAGGGTTCTCCGCAAACGAGGGCCGCGGGTGTAACTGGAACCTATTATTGGTATAACGGAGAGAAAATTTACCTGACCCCGAAAAATGATAAACAGTTCATCCTTTTTAAAACATCGGATGCCAATAGTTTATCATCGCTCTTTACAGCGTCCGCACCGGGCACAAGCAAGGCGGAAACTTCTATGCAGAAAGTTGTTCTTTCATCTCATTTGGAGCCAATCGACGAAAACAACTCTTTGCCTGCGGAGGATTATAGTTGGGCTACGATTTCCACAAATGATTTAAACGCAGCGAAATCATCAGCTATAATTTATTCTGCCCCCTATTTCACGTTACCCGACGGAAAAGAAGCGGGATTGAGCCATCTATTTTATGTAAAAGTGAAATCTATAAAAGATTTGCGTACTCTCCAACAGTTCGCCGAAGAAAACAAAGTGACGATACTCGGCAGAAACGGATATATGCGTGACTGGTACACGCTTTCCTGCACCAATGAATCCGCAGGCAATGCGTTGGACATGGCTAACATATTTTATGAAACCGGGCTTTTCGAGGCTTGTCAGCCGGATTTGATGTGTGACGATGACTTATATGCCGTGGTAAACGATCCGCTTTACAGTTCGCAGTGGCATTTGAAAAACACGGCGACCGCTGGAGTAGACATTAACTTCGAAAACGCGCGGGCAGAAAGTTTAGGATCTGAAAACATTATTGTCGCTGTTGTCGATCATGGAATACAGTTAGATCACCCCGATTTGAATGTCCACACAATCAGCTACGACAGTGAAACCGGAACTCGTCCGAGCAAGGTTTATGGCACTCATGGGACTAATTGTTCTGGATTTATCAGTGCTAAAACCAATAATGGAATCGGCATCGCTTCAATAGCTCCTAACTGCAAACTGATGTCTATAAGTAATACGCTTATGGGAAATCCCGACAGTCGGCAGAAAAGGGCCGATGCAATCAATTTTGCCTGCAATAATGGCGCTGCCGTTATTTCGAATTCATGGGGTTCTTCGGTCAAATACCAAGTCATTGACGATGCTATTTCCAATGCGTTGAGAAACGGACGTTCGGGAAAGGGGTGCGTCGTTGTGTTTGCATCAGGCAATGATTATCAATCGACCGTTGGTTATCCGGCAAATTGTAATCCCGAAGTTATAGCGGTGGGTGCAATCAGCAGCAGCGGTATGCGGGCATCGTTCAGCAATTATGGTTCTGCTCTGGATGTTGTTGCACCGGGTGAGGATGTTATTACAACCACCACTAATAGCGGTTATTCATCCGCCATTAGCGGGACTTCGTTTGCTTGTCCGCTTGTCGCAGGGGTTGCCGCATTGGTTCTTTCCGTAAATCCGGATTTGACGCAAAAGCAGGTTGCGGATATTATCGAAAGTACGGCTAAAAAGTGTGGCAACTATTCCTATACGACCCAATCGGGCCACACCAACGGAACTTGGAACAACCAAATGGGCTATGGTTTGGTAGATGCTTACGCCGCTGTTATAAAGGCAAAAAACACAGGTTCTACCGTCTATTTCAACGACAAGACGGTAACAACCGATACTGTTATTTCGGGTGATGAGATTTCCGCGACGAACGTAACCGTTAAGAATAATGCCAAGCTGACGTTTACCAACGCCAAGAGCATTATTATCACACAACCTTTTACCGTCGAACTCACTTCGTCATTAGAACTTTCCTTACAGTAATTTTTACCGATAAGGCGGAGAATCGGATTCTCCGCCTTTGTTTTTTCAAATTTCCACCATGCAAACACGCCATCAGGATCGTTCCGCCTACTTTGAAGAAACAGCAACTTCCTGCCGGAACTATTATCTCCCTTACATTGAACAGCACACATCCTTGAAATTCGGCCGTAACTGCCGGGTAATGGAGGTCGGTTGCGGCTTTGGCGGCATTCTTTCCATTTTTGCGGCAAAGGGGGCCACGGTAACAGGAATAGATATTCATAAACCGTCAATCGAAACCGCAAAGACACTTTTCGCCGAAAGGGGGTTGAAAGGGACGTTTATCTGTTCGGACATTTTCGATTACAGCGACACACAACCTTACGACCTGATTATCCTGCACGATGCGTTGGAGCATATTCCCGAAAAAGAGCGGTTGATGTTGCATTTAAAATCCTTTTTGAAAGCTGACGGCCTTTTGTATCTGGGATTCCCCGCATGGCAAATGCCGTTCGGGGGACATCAGCAAATGGCGAAGAACCGGATTATCGCCAATTGTCCTTACATCCACCTGTTGCCCCGATCTCTTTTCCGTTTCGTGTTCAGGGCATGCGGCGAAAAGGAAAGTACTGTGAAATGTTTTTTTGAAATTCGGGATACGCGCATCACTATCGAGGGTTTCCATAAATTAGTAACGGCAACGGGATTACGTATAGTGAATCAGCGGCTATATTTCATAAACCCGAATTATCAAGTGAAATTCGGATTGAAACCGCGCATACTATCTCCAGTTATCGGGAAAATACCTTATGTGAGAAATTTTTTCACGACGACCTGCTACTATCTGCTGGCAAAGCAGGAGGAGGCTAATTAATCTCCAGATCGAGCGATATTTTCGCTTCGCTCGGAACAAACGGAACCAACTGCGCTACACGCCATTTCGGGGCTTCGGTGGTGTCGTTCAGCAGAAAAGTTACGGAATATATATATTGAGCATCCGCCTTTACAAAGTTTTTTTTGACGCTTTCGATTCCGTTTGTGGCCTGTCCTGCAACCAAAAGGAGCGTGTTCTTTTCGAAGTCTATATCTTCGGGCAATTTGTCGTTGGGAAATATAAAATCCGCCAGTTCCGCTTGGCTGCGAATCACGATCAGTTGATTGGCGGGCGTTTCAGCCCAGTTCCAAAGAGGATTCAGCGTATAATCGGCGCAGGACAAAGTAGTAGCGTTTCCCTGCGTATTATCATCTGGGGTATCAGTCTTTGTTTGATTCATCTCCACGGACGTACAACCCGTCACGGTAAACAGAGCCATTGCGATAAGACAAATGATCTTTTTCATAGCTTTGGTTTTTCAGTTTGACGATCAAATAGCGTTCCCGATTTTTATTTCGGCACAGCATCCTTGCGCATATCGTCTGAAATATAAGGTATTCATTTACAAAGATAAGAATTTTGGATAAGAAACAAACTATTTAAATAAAAAGCCGGACTTTATGGCTCCTGTTTGACATTATTATAGCGACTTCCACATAACGAAAACAACTGCGTCAATCAATCCTCTTCCTTTCGAAGGATTCGACATTGACATTGAAAATACGCCCTTCATATCTGATGCTCGACATCATATATCCCGTAATGTGAGGCATGCCGTGATTAAAATGAATGATGCAACCCTGTGAACATATCATATAATTTTTAATACATCTATATCCCTTACTTATGTGATCTCCGTTTTTTTCGCCGTTGTATCAGCCGTTGCTGTTCTTCATAAGCCCGCGTGTCGGCCAAATCCAATACCGTATCGACAATGCCAGAAATAGGATTGGCGGCATGGTTTTGCTCTTCGTGTTTCTGTTCCGCTTGTCGTTCTGCAACCTGCCGCACCTCTTTCGGAGCCGGATACAATTCGTTGAAGACATTCGCCGAAAACTCTTTGCCCAATACCGACCCGTTGGCAACGATACCTTTGTTATGGTCAATGAAAGTCACGCCATAGATTCTGCCGACCGGGTTGATGCGAAAGATCGCGTCGATGTTCTCCGCTTTGAGCAACTGCCGAAACTCGTCCCGTGTATTGTTCGGACTCATAGCATCTTTGACCGTTTGCCGCAGCTGGTCGAGTGTGCCTTCTTTTTTCAGTTTTATTTTCGAGTTTTCATAATACCTTTGAAGGGCTTTATAACCTACATCTTTCCCTATTTTGCTCGATTTGAACGGCGTGCCGATTCCATATCCGTCGTCGGTCAGGGCACCGTAGATAATCCCCGCATAATTTCTGCCGTCGATAGTTCCCGTACGTTCTTCGACCGAAATATTGAAGCGTTCCAGCAGCGTGCGAAACTCTCCGTAGGACGAGCATTTGTAATTTCGCAGGCACGACCGGACGACGGACGAGATCCGTTGCTTGACATTCCCCTCGGGATAATTCACTTTCCGCAGGCCCTCCCTGTCCGTCAGTTCCTGCCCCTTGACACTCGGCTGCAGGCCGTATTTACACTCCAGATCACGCAATATCTCCATCGAACGTCGGGCCTCGAAATCATGCGGGAGTTTGCGGCCCTGCTCATCGACGCGCAGCGACACGATATGGAGATGCTCTCTGGAAATGTCCTTGTGCTTGAAAACGATATAAGGCTGTTCGCCGTAACCCATGCGTTCCATGTACTCACAGGCGATTTTCCGGAGCTGTTCGTCTGTCAGCCTGTCCTCCGGTGAAGGGTTCAGCGAGGCATGGAAAACCGTGTTCGTAGTCCTGCGGTTGGCTTCGAGGTACGGCATGAAGCTCTCCATGCAGACGTCAATATCAAGGCGTCCGCATTTATCGTATGGTTCGAGCATCTTCTGCCAAAGCAGCACCTCGGCTTCATCCTTATCCACTTTCTCCTTATTGTAGTATAACGCTCCACCGGGCGAGGAGCCCGATCTTATATTCGCAACCATTCCTTAGCCTGTTTTGTGAGGTTCAGAATCTCGATGCTCAGGGCCTTCAACTCGCGGGTTCGCTGCTCCAGCATAGCGATCTGATGCGGGATAGCAACGTTAGAAAAGTGCGCGTTGATGGCTTTTACAATCTGGTTATAGTTGTTCCCGAGCTTTTGAAATTGGAAATAAAAGTCATTCAGACGGGCAATAAACTGCACTTTCGAAGGGTCGCGTTTAACGACAACGAACTCCTCGCCGAAGATGCGTTTTACGATAAATCGGCTGCGGTTATGCTCCAATCCCGCCTTACAAAGCATCTGCTTAAAGCGGATATTCTCTTCCGTGGTGAGTTTGAAATTATACCTGTGGATTCTGGGATCTGTCGTTGTCGGGCGTCCGATCCTCTTTTTTGTGGTTGTCATCAGTCTGGTAGTTTAAGTGGCGTGACTCGGGAACGCCACCCGGCCTCGCAGAGCGAGCACCTTTCGTATGCCGAAAAACTTTTCGGCATACAAAGGTACAGCTCGCTGTTTCTTTGCAGAAACAAAAATCCGCGCCGGAGAATTTCTATCGAAAGTTTGAAAACTCCTCCGTTACGGCTTCCGGGGACGGGTCGGTTCCCGGTGCAATATTACAACCGTCCGGGCGCAAAAAAAAGCCATCGGTGCGGACTGGAGCGGTCGTGAGCGGACATCGGAACCGAGGTATTTCAGTCGGTTGTATCTTGCAGCATGAAAGGTCGGTTTTCTTATTCCGGTCATTATCCCGATATAAACCGCATGAAACGGAAAACGGTATTTTGAATGGTTTAAAACATAAAACCGGACATACACGCTTTACGACAGTATAGCTAACAATCAATCTCAAAAACGTTGCACCATGGATTCATTGAAAGAAACAGACAAACCTGCACCCAATCCTTCTAAACATCCCCGTATCGAAGTCGACGAGGAGCTGATGCGTCAGATGATCGCCGGACAGGCCCCTTTGGATTCGAAAGTCGTCCGCAGGATTCCCGAACCGGAAGAGGAAGATACGGACACTCCTGAGGGAAACACATCGGAAACGGTATCCGGAGTATCGGCACCGACTGCTGAAAAAACAGACGTCGGCACCCAAACGACTCCCGTAAAGGAGTCTTCCGGATTCCGGCGTAAAAAGATCGCGCTGCCGGATTTCGAACGCACGTTCTTCGCGTCGGTGGATTGCCGTAACCGCTCGGCGATCTATGTCAGTACCCGAACCAAGCACAAAGTGTCGGAAATACTCCACCTGTTGGGTGATGACACGACAAGGCTTACGGCTTTGGCCGACAATATGCTGCGCTTCGTAATCGCAATTTACAGCGACGAGCTGAATTATCTCCACGAAAAAAAGAACAACAGACGACCGTTTTGAACAGGCAATGCAATGACCGGTTACTTCGGGCTTCTGATATGCGTGCTGCGGAGCAGCCGCCCGTTGGGTAGCGTCCGGGGCGCAGAAAGTCGCCTATTCCGACGGTAGCGGCCAGCAAAATGCCGGAGATGGAAATCCGCAAGGCTCGCCTTTCGGGCGATTCGCATGGCCTTGCGGATTTTCAGCTCCGGTGTTTAATTCCCTGCCGGCGGAAATAGGGAATATTAGATATACGATATTCCGGGATAACGCCGGGTTATTGCGCAATCTTGAAGACGCTGTCGAGTTTTTCGCTCAACGCCGCCATATCCTGCCCGATTTTGTCATTGGTAATTTGGGCGTAGATTTGGGTCGTGGTGATATGTTTATGTCCCAGCATCTTGCTGACCGTTTCCAGAGGTACGCCCTGCGTAAGCGTGACCGTTGTGGCAAAGGTATGCCGCGCCATGTGGATCGTCGGGTTGAACGACAGACCAGCATGTCTGGCAACATGACGTAACGACATGTTCAGTGTTTTATAAGTGCCTTTAAGCGGAAAAACCTTCTTGCTTGTGCGATATGTATCCTTATAACGCTTGTAGAGCATTTCAGCGACGGGAAGGAGCTTGACACGGAACTGCGTACCTGTCTTTTGCCGTTTGTCGATGATCCAATGATCCCCGTTGTCGTCCGTGTGAATATCGGCGTGAGTCAGCTTTGCAACGTCCGAATGGCTCAGGCCCGTAAAGGCGCAGAAAACGAAGACATCCCGGTTGATGCCTGTTCGGTAGTTGGGAAGTTCGACGTCCATGACGGCCTGCAATTCCGAAGCGGACAAATAGCGTCGTTCGGCGTATTGGGGTCTGACATGGAACCCCGCGAAAGGATCGACAGAAATCCAGCCGTTCTTATACGCCGTGTAGGTCATCAGACGCAGTTTCTTGACTCCGGCACAGATCGTCCCGGAAGCAAGCCCCTTTACCGTAGAGAGGTAGACGACGAACTTTTCGATAAAATCCCGCTTCAGCTCTTTGAAAGGAATGTCCTTGACGTGGTATTCGTATTCGAGGAAAGCGGCGAGACGCCTGCGACGCAGACAGTAATCCTCGTAGGTGGAATAGGCGCGGTCTTTGCCCACACGTTTGAGAAAGCCTGCGAGGTATTCGTCAAAAGTCTGCAACAGCAGGCGGCAGTCGTCACCCATACCGAGGAAGGCGTTGCGAACCTTTTCGGCCGTGACATACGAATCACGGTCGCAGAGGCGTTGGTATTGCTTGCCGATATTGGTCTTGATATTTTCCAGCTTCTCGTTGATGCGCTGCGATTCGAGGCTCTTACCTGCCGCCTTGTTGGCTTTGGCATCCCAGAGAGAAGAACGAACGGTGAGTTTGCAGCTGAACTGCGACATCGTGCCGTTGATGGTGATACGGCCCATAATGGGAACCTGACCCGATTTCTCGGCTTGCCTTTTCACATAGAAAAGGACTTTGAAAGTGCTGCGTTGCATAATAACTTGAACTTTTGGATGGGTTAAACGTAAATGTCAAGTTATTTGTTATGCGGAAATTCGATGCAACGAACTGAAAACAAATGCCTTAAATGCAAATCAAAGCATTTCGGGCAGGTAACGGATAAGTAACATAACTTACCGTCAAACCTGCCCGATTCTGCAATTTTATTGCTCGGAACACATGCAGAACAAAGAATTAAATACCTGTAAACAAGATATTTACTATTTTCTGCATATTCGATTACCTACAACACCCCGGCTTCCGAAGAGCCGGGGCTTTTTTGTCTCCCTCTTCAGCCCCCCCCTGGGCTTGCCGGCCCTTCCATGCCTGCCGGCCTGTAAAATCTTCTTTCCCAACTTTCCCAACCTCTCCAACCTTTCCTATCCCTGCTCTACCTGCTCTACCTGCCCTTTCCCGGCTCCTTTTCCTTCCGGTATTTCCGCTATTTTTTTGCAAAACTAAAAAATATAGTTAGAAAACTATTTAAAATAGTTGCAAATAAATTTTTTTTAGTTACCTTTGTTCCTGTAAGCCCGGCCGGCCGATCGGAGCAGGGCGGATAACAGAAACCAAGACCGGTATGATGGAAAAACTGACACGCAGGGAAGAGGAACTGATGCGCTGCTTCTGGGAGCACGGCCCGCTTTTCGTACGCGAGCTCGTGGCGCTCGCCACCGAACCCAAGCCCCATTTCAATACGCTTTCGACCATGGTGCGCGCACTCGAAGCCAAGGGATATGTCGCCCACAATACCTTCGGAAGCACCTACCAGTATTACCCGGTGGTGACCGAGGAGGAATTTTCGCGCCGCACGCTGGGCGGGGTCATCAGCAAATATTTCGAGAACTCCTACCTCGGGGCCGTTTCCGCCCTGGTCGAGGAGGAAAAAATCTCGGTCGACGAACTGCGCGAGCTGATCGACCGTATCGAAACCCAAAACCGTCGTTAGCCATGTACACACTGATGATATACAGCCTGAAGGTCGGCGCCTGCCTGGCGGTGTTCTACCTTTTCTTCAAATTGCTGCTGAGCCGTGAGACCTTCCACCGCCTGAACCGGATCGTGGTGCTGGCGGCCATGGTGTTGTCGTTCGTGTTGCCGCTGTGTGTCATTACGGTCTACCGCGAACTCCCGGCCATGCCGGAACTCCCTGTGACGGAGGATGCGGGCTACGCCCCGTCCGCGGAGCCGGAATCCCAACCTTTCCCGTGGGATAAGGCGGCGACGGCCGCTTTCCTTGCGGGAGCCGCTGCTGCGTTGTTATGGACGCTCGGGTCGGTATGCGGTGTATTGCACATGATCCGCCGGGGGCACAGGGAGCGGCTGGGCGACGGCTCCGTGCTCGTACGCACCGACCAGCCGGTCATTCCGTTCAGCTGGTACCGCTATATCGTGATGTCGGAAAAGGATCTGGCCGAGAACGGCGAGGCGATCGTGCTGCATGAGAAGGCTCATCTGAGGCTGCGCCACTCGTTCGACCTGTTGGTGACCGACCTTGCGGGGTGCCTGCAATGGTTCAACCCTGCGATGTGGCTCCTGCGCCGTGAGTTGCGCGCCATCCATGAATACGAGGCCGACGAGGCGGTGCTGGACAGCGGCGTCGATGCCAGACAATACCAGTTATTATTAATAAGGAAAGCTGCCGGCGGGAGGTGGTACTCAGTCGCCAACAGCTTTAATCACAGTAAACTTAAAAACCGTATTACCATGATGTTACGTAAAAGATCGTCGCGGTGGGCAGGGGCCAGGGTGCTTTTCCTGCTGCCGTTGACGGGGCTTGCCCTCGGGGCGTTCGCCCGCACCGCCTATGTTTTTCCTGATGACAAAGGTAAAAAAGAAAATGTTTCGATCCGCATCGAAGGGACGAATTTTTACTCTTCGGACGGAAAATCCGGCAAGCCGCTTTTCGTGGTCGACGGCCTCGAAGCGGAGTCGATAGAGTCGCTGTCGCCCGACCGGATCGCTTCCATAACGGTGCTCAAGGACGCTTCGGCAGAGGCCCTGTACGGCGAGAAAGGCAAGAACGGCGTAGTGGTCGTTTCGACGAAGGATGCCGCCGGCGGTGCGCAGGATTATTCGGTCGACGTCGAGGACGGCTCTGCCAAGGTCGTGGTGCGTGGTTCCGGGAAAATGTCGGATGTCAGAGTGATCGGCAGCTCGACGGTGCCCCGGGATAAGGCCGGGATGGACGCCGGTGCGAAAACCCATGGCAGTGTCGTGTCCGTTACCGGCAGCGACGGGAAGAAGACTGTCGTCAGCCAGAGCCGGGTGACCGTCACCGACGACGGCGGCGTGACCGTCATAAAGGCGCAACCGGACGCGGTGCAGGTTGACGGATTGTCGCCGAGGCACGCGACCCAGGCTGCGGAAGCCGGGCTCAAAGCCGCAGAGGAAGGGATGAAGGCCGCCCGTGCCGGACTGGAGGCTGCCCGCGAATATATGTCGGGCGAGGAGTGGAAAAAGGCACAGGCCGAACTCGACAGGGCACAGAAGGAGCTCTCTTCGGCACGCAAGCTGTCTGCCGCGCAACTCGCAGCCGTCCGCGAGCAGGAGGAGGCCGTGCGCAAGTATATGGCCAGCGATGAGTGGAAAGAGGCGCAGAAGCAGATTCAGCAGGCGCAGGAGCATTTGGCCGACCCCCGGGTACAGGCGGCCCTGGCGAAAGCTGCCGAGGCCGGGTCGACGGCAGCCGGCGTCGAGGCCCGTCGCAAGGTCGCCGAACATATGGGACAGACGGAGGATGCCGGTACGCTGAAGAGCAGTACGATCGTGATCCGCGGATCGGGCAAGGCGCCGTTTGAAAAGGGAAAGGAACCTCTTCTCGTGATCGACGGCAAGGTGTATAAGGATACCAAGAAACTGGAGGGGCTGGATCCCGGCCGGATCGAGAGCATGTCCATACTCAAAGATGCCTCGGCGGTCGAGAAATACGGCAGGAAAGCCCGCAACGGAGTCATCGAGATTAAGACCAAGAAAAAATAATCAGGCCATAAGTATATATAAAAAGTTCGTGCCCGGGACGGTTCTGCCGCCCGGGTTTTTTCGTCGGCCATGCGATACGGGCGTGAAACTTGCAGAATTAGGAGGGAAAAAGTTATCTTTGCATGTAAAATACAAAACAGAAGCTATGAAACGCCTGCTATTTTTTCTTACGGTCGCAATGTTCGTTTCATGCGGCCGGACATTCGAGCAGCGCACGGCCAAATATGCCGAGGTCGGATCCGTGAACGATAACCGTGCTGCGGTGCTCGATATCAACGAAGGGGTCGGCCGTTGGGGGTATGTCGACGGGACGGGACGGCTGGTCATCGAATGCCGTTATGCAGATGCCCGGAGTTTCGACGACGGACTGGCCGCCGTGCAGGAGCCCGAAGGGCTGTGGGGCTATATAGATACCGCAGGCCGGGCGGTCGTGGCTCCGCAATTTACGGTGGCCGGGGCGTTCGACGACGGCATGGCCTGGGTGCAGGCCGGCGAGCTCTGGGGACGTATCGACAAAACGGGGAAAACCATCATCCCCTGCCTTTATTCCGAGATCGGCGAACCCGACGAACGGGGCTGGATGCGTGTCCTGCGCGACGGTAAATGGGGCATCCTGCGCCAAGACGGCGAGGTGATAGTCCCCTGTGCCTATAACCTGATCGGCGAGCCGAACGCCTACGGGCTGATCCCCGTGACGAGCGACGGCAAACATGGCTTCCTCGGTGCTGACGGGCGTGAGGTGCTGCCTTGTTTCTTCTCTTATATTTCCGATTTCAAGGATGGCTATGCCCGGACGAACTACGGCGGCAGCATGGTGCTGCGCGACGAGCCCTACGGCGGCCAGTGGGGACTTATCGACACGCTGGGGCACGAGACGATCCCGTGCCGCTATTACTACCTCGACACCCCGGGCGAGGGGCTCGCAGCGTTCAGGCTGGAGCAGTTCGGCAATTACGGGTATGTCGATGTCAAGGGGAATGTGGCTATTTCGCCCCGTTTCTCCGTGGCGCGGCCCTTCTCGGGCGGGGTGGCCGTGGTGAGCTACAACAATGTCAATTTCGGGCTCGTCGACCGCAACGGCGGTGAGGTCAGCTCGTTCCGCTATAAACGCATCGGCAGGTTCAACGACGGGCTGGCGCCTTTCAATACCGACCTCTACGGCATGAATTTCCAAGGTATGGAGCCTCGTTGCGGCTATATCGACACCGAGGGGCGTGAAGTGATCCCTGCCAAGTGGGACGATGCCGCCGAGTTCAGCGAGATGCGTGCCGCCGTGATGCGTTTCGGCACCAATTCCGAAGATTTCTACGATGCCCGCTGGGGTTATATCGCCACGAACGGCCAGTTGGTCGTGCCGCTCAAGTATCACGAGGCCTATCCGTTCAGCTGCGGGTTGGCGCGCGTCTTCGTCAAGGGGCTCGGGTACGGGTATATCGACCGGCAGGGGAACGAAGTCGTCCCCTGCAAGTACCAGGAGGCCGAAGATTTCCACGATTTCAGGGCAAAGGTCAAACAATATGACCGGGTGCTGACGATCGACGAGACGGGACAGATCGTCGAGCAGTGACGCTCCCCGGGCGGGGAATGGCGAAAACGGGGGCCGTGGCCTCCGTTTTTTCATGCCTGCGGCTTTCGCTTGCGGGTCTGTTGCGGCGCGTTGCGCTTACTTGAACCCTACGATCTCAGGGCGGGTGGGGCGGTAGCGGTACTGTTCGACGCGTGTGGCGTTGGACAGGCGGAAATATTCGCTCTCGACCAGCCCGCGTTTGCCGAATGCGATTCCCAGGCGGATCTGCACCGTGTTGAATACGAGCCGCTCGTTCCTGAGCCGTACACCCAGCCCGAACGAGGTGAAAAAATCGTTCTTGAAGATATTGGGCGAATAGCCTATCAGCCCGAAGTCCGCGAATCCGAAAACCGCGATGCGGAACCCGAGGGGCTGGTAGGGGGTGAAGACCACCGTTTCCGTGTTGAGGATCATGCGGTTGGTTCCGGTGACGTACTCTTTGAGCGCCTGCAACCCGTTGTCGTGGGTGAAGCGGATCATTTCGTCGCTGCCTTCGCCCCGGTTCCAGCCTTGCGTGTAGTTGAACGCCAGGAACTGGCGGATGCGGCTGCGCCGGAACAGAAACAGGTTCGAGAACCACTTCAGGTCTACGTCGACGGCACTGTGGCGCCACATGCCGCTTTTGAGGTCGATGTAGCTTCCCAGCGTAAAGCCGCCCATGATGTAGCCCATCCCCCGGAAACCGCCGGTCTGGTAAGACATGCCGAGGTACATCTCGTCGTTGAACTCGCCCCACGAATAGCCGCTCACCAGCTCGGCTTTGTAACCCGTCGCCAGATACTCGCGGGTACCGAACCCGTAAACCATGTTCGCCGTGTAGAATTTTTCCCGGTAGAGGCCGCCGCCGAAGAGCATGGCGTCGTAATCGTGCAGTGCCGGGTTATAGTCGGCCGTGACGGGCGGGCGGCGGCTGAACCGGGCATAGCTGTAACGGCCCGTCAGGAAGACGCTCGAGTTTATGGAGCGGATGTAGCGCGATTTGCCGCCCCATACGTCGAGGTTGCGGACTTTCACGAGCAGCGAGGTGTCGAGGTCGACCATGTAGCGCTTCGATTTTATGTCGCTGTACGTGAGGCCTATCTCGTAGTCTGTCGGCCGGATGAACTCCTTGCGCAGCCCGAGGTTCAGCTCCGAGTTGTAGAAGTCCCGGCCTGCCGAGAAGTCGGCCGTGTAGAATGTCCCCAGCACGTTGGGTATTTTGTATTCCACGATGTTGCCGCCGTAGGAGAAATCCCTGCGGCTGAAATTGGTCTTGAATTTCAGGGTGTTGCCCGTGCCGAAAATGTTGGCGTCCGAAAGCCCGACCATGGTGCGCCCTTCGCCGTGTATGCCTGCGTCGATGCTGATCGTCCAGCTGTCGCGCGTGCGGATGACCATATTCACACGGGTCGAATCGAGCGAGTCGGGTACGACGATCACCTCGGTATCGGAGATGTAGGGGCGCGAGCGCAGCAGTTGCTTGTTGCGGACGACCAGCTGGGGATCGAACTTGTCGCCCGGCTTGAACAGCAGGTCGCGCCGGATAACCCGTTCGCGGGTCAGCATGTGGGTCTTGTTGCCTGCGCGCTCGAACCAGTTGCCGCACGAGTCGAACGGCATCATGCGCTCGATGGTGATGTCGCCTACGGTTTTTCCGGCATAAGGTTCCAGCAACCTGCTTTCGTCCAATACGCGCCCGTTCATCGTCGTATCGAGTACGGGTTTGACGAAGAGCATCCTGTAAAGCATGCGCGGGACTGCGCGGCGGTTGGTTTTGGATTGTATGCTGTCGTAGAGGCGCTGGTTGCGCTCCGAGGTCGCCGTGTTCAGGCTGTCGGGGGAGAACCCGCCGGGGGAGACCCTGTCCGGCGACCGCACGCCGGGGCCGACCGTGCGGGCGAAACAGACGCTTTGCGCAGCGAGGAGGGTCAGCACGAGTATGCAAATCCGGCGATACATATCTTCAAAGATAACGTATTTTTTGATGAAAAAGTGCGCTGGAACCCGCTAAAATGCAGTCTCACGCTGGCAGGAGTTACTCCCGGCGAAAAACCGAACGGTGTCGGGTACCGGTATGCCCTGCCGTTGAGACTGACAATGCACCTGTTAAGGCAGCTGTCATTGCGGCTGTTGTGAAGACCGTCGATCCTGCAGCCGTTGCGGCTGACATAGCGGCTGCCTGTCGGCGGGCATGTGCCGGGACAGACGACCGGGCCCGAATAAAAAAGACGACTGAGAAAGTCGTCTTTTTTCTGCCATGCCCGGTTTGCAGGATTACCTGCGCCCCTCTTTGGCTTCGATGCACTCGGTGGCGTGCGGCACTTTCATCAGCCGCTCCTTAGGGATGAGCTTGCCAGTGGTCTTGCAGATGCCGTAGGTCTTATTTTCGATGCGCACGAGAGCCATCTCCAGGTTCCGTATGAATTTCATCTGGTGGGCCGCCAGACGTCCGCTCTCCTCTTTCGAGAGGGTCGCTGCGCCCTCTTCGAGGACTTTGAACGTCGGGGACGTATCCTCCGTGTCGTTATCAGCCGTGTGGGTGATCGTGGCGCGCAGCAGCTCATAGTCCGCGCGCGCATTCTCAAGCTTTTTCAGGATGAGCTGCTTGAACTCTTCGAGTTCGGCGTCGCTGTATCTGGTTCTTTCGTCTGCCATAGTCGTCTTTTCCTTGTTGGTTTTATGTAAAATTAAACAATTTTTCCGTAAACACCAAATTTTATATCGTTATCTACGATATCGTCCGGACGCACCCTTTATATCGTTCTCAGCAAGACGCATTTGCCGTTTCCCGAAGCGGATTTGCCGCCTTAGCCGCCCGTCAGATACGTGTCACGGCTATCCGGATCGGCTCGTCGTCGACATCCGAATCCACGACCACGCCTCCCTCGGGCCGTGCGGCCGCTTTCACCTCGACGGCGAGCGTCTGCGATGCGATATATCCGGCATATTTGGCGATCGCGCCGGCCACGAACTCCTTCTGTTCGATCTCGACGCGGATCTTGTCCGTCACCTCGAATCCCGAGTCCTTACGGATATTTTGGATGCGGTTTATCAACTCGCGTGCCACGCCTTCCGCCCGGAGCTCTTCCGTCAGCGTAATGTCCAGCGCTACGGTAAGTTTGCCTTCCGATGCTACCAGCCATCCCGGCATGTCCTCCGAGGTGATCTCGAAATCGGCCGGGGTCACGGTGATTTTTTCATCCCCCAGGTCGAGTACGGTCTGGGCCGCGGCTTCGATCTGGGCGATACGCTCCTGCGAGAACTCCGCCGTCATGGCGGCGATCTGCTTCATGTATTTGCCGTAGCGCGGGCCCAGCGTCTTGAAGTTGGGCTTGATGCGCTTGGTGATGATGCCCGTGGTGTCCTCGATCAGTTCGACCTGCTTGACGTTCACCTCGTTCATGATGAGGTTCTTCACGGCCGAAATATGCTGTGCCATGGCTGGGTCGAGCACCGGGATGAGAATTCTGGTGAGCGGCTGGCGCACCTTGATCGACACCTTGCGGCGCAGGGCGAGCACCATCGACGATACGCGCTGTGCCAGGGACATCATCTCCTCCAGGTCGGCGTCGATCAGCTTTTCGTCGGCCTTCGGGAAGGTCGAGAGGTGTACCGACTCGTCCGCGTGGCGGCCGCTGACGGCATTCAGGTCGCGGAAGATGCGGTCGGAGATGAAGGGTGCGAACGGTGCCGCGAGCATCGAAACGGTCTCCAGGCAGGTGTAGAGCGTCTGGTAGGCCGCCAGTTTGTCCTCGTTCATACCGCCGCCCCAGAAGCGCTTGCGGTTCAGGCGCACGTACCAGTTCGAGAGGTTTTCGCCCACGAACTCCTGGATGGCGCGTGCCGCCGGGGTCGGGTCGTAATCCTCGAGCGAGCGGGTTACCTCCTTGACGAGCGTATTGAGCAGCGAAATGATCCACCGGTCGATCTCCGGTCGCTTCTCCACGGGGACTTCCGGCTCCTTGCCCGTAAATCCGTCCACATTGGCGTAGAGCGCGAAGAACGAGTAGGTGTTATAGAGCGTCCCGAAGAACTTGCGGCGTACTTCGTCCACGCCGTCCTTGTCGAACTTGAGGTTGTCCCACGGCTGCGAGTTGGAGATCATGTACCAGCGCGTGGCGTCGGCCCCGTAGGTTGCGAGTACCTCGAACGGGTCGACGCCGTTGCCCAGGCGCTTCGACATCTTGTTGCCGTTCTTGTCCAACACCAGCCCGTTCGAAATGATGTTCCTGAAGGCTACCGAGTCGAAGAGCATCGAGGCGATGGCATGCAGCGTGAAGAACCAGCCGCGCGTCTGGTCGACGCCTTCGGCGATGAAATCGGCCGGGTAGACCGACTTGAAATAGTCGCCGCCGTTCTCGAACGGATAGTGCAGCTGCGCGTACGGCATGGCACCCGAGTCGAACCACACGTCGATCAGATCGCTTTCGCGCTTCATCGGCTCGCCTTTCGACGACACGAGTACGATATTGTCCACATAGGGACGGTGCAGGTCGATATTGCGGGTCGAGTAGTTCTCCTTCGACATGTCGCCGACCTTGAAGTTCTTGAAGGGGTTCTCCTTCATGAAGCCTGCGGCAATCGACTTTTCGATCTCGCCCATCAGCTCCCCGATCGAACCGATGCACTTCAGCTCCGAGTAATCCTCCGTAGCCCATACCGGCAGCGGAGTGCCCCAGAAGCGCGAGCGCGAAAGGTTCCAGTCCACCAGCCCTTCGAGCCATTTGCCGAAACGGCCCGTCCCGGTCGATTCGGGTTTCCAGCGGATCGTCTTGTTCAGCTCGATCATCCGCTCGCGCAGCGCCGTGGTGCGGATGAACCACGAATCGAGCGGGTAGTAGAGCACCGGCTTGTCCGTACGCCAGCAGTGGGGGTAGGAGTGGGTATGCTTTTCGATCTTGAATGCCTTGTTCTGGGCTTTCAGCATCACGGCCAGGTCGATGTCGAGCGTCGTCTCGGCATCGCAGGCGATCTCCGGGTCGTAGGCGTTCTTGACGTAGCGGCCCGCATACTCCTTGTATTTTTCGACGTCGACGTTCTGCTCGACGAATGCCGGGTCGAGGTCTTCGAGCCTGAAGAACCTGCCCTGTTTGTCGACCATCGGCTGGTTTTTGCCGGCCTTGTCTACCATGAACAGGGGGGCGATGCCCGCGATGCGTGCCACGCGGTCGTCGTCGGCGCCGAACGTCGGTGCGATGTGCACGATGCCCGTACCGTCCGACGTAGTCACATAGTCGCCTATGATCACGCGGAACGCGTCGCCCATCGGCTTTACCCAGGGGATCAGCTGCTCGTAACGGATGCCCTCCAGTTCGGGCCCCATCCAGCTTTCTCCCGTGATCTGGTAGGTTCCCTCCATCTTCTTGGTGAAGTACGATGCGACGAGGTCTTTGGCGAGGATGACCGTCTGCGGCTCTTCGGTGTAGGGGTTGCGGCACTTGACCTTGACGTATTCGATCGCGGGGCCTACGGCCAGCGCGGTGTTCGAAGGCAAGGTCCACGGCGTGGTCGTCCACGCCAGGAAATAGAGCGTCCCCTCGACATCGCCGAAGAGCTTTTCGCTTTTCGCGTCGCGGATGATCCTGAACTGCGACGTGCATGTCGTATCCTTCACGTCGCGGTAGCAGCCCGGCTGGTTCAGCTCGTGCGTCGAAAGCCCCGTGCCCGCCGCCGGCGAGTAGGGCTGGATCGTATAGCCCTTATAGAGCAGACCCTTGTCGAAAAGCTGTTTGAGCAGCCACCACAGGGTTTCGATATATTTGTTGTCGTAGGTGATGTACGGATCGTCCATGTTGACCCAGTACCCCATCTTGCGGGTCAGGTCTTCCCACGCCCCCGTGAATTCCATGACGGCCTCGCGGCAGGTGCGGTTGTACTCCTCGATCGAAATCTTCCTGCCGATGTCTTCCTTGGTGATGCCGAGCTTCTTTTCGACGCCCAGCTCCACGGGAAGCCCGTGCGTATCCCAGCCCGCCTTGCGGTGCACGAGATACCCCTGCTGCGTCTTGTAGCGGCAAAAGACGTCCTTGATCGTGCGGGCCATGACATGGTGGATGCCGGGCATCCCGTTGGCCGACGGGGGGCCTTCGTAGAATACGAACGCGGGGTGCCCCTCGCGCGTGGTGATGCTCTTGTGGAATGTGTCGCGGGCGTCCCATTCGCCGAGCACGTCGGCGGCTATCTGGGCCAGGTCGAGGCCTTTATACTCATTGAATTTCATGGTATATGTGTTTTTTATTTCGTTCGGGGTCGTACGCCGGCATGGCCGGAAGTGCCGGAAAGACTACTCTTTTTCCGACAACTTGCAAAGATATAAAAAAGATTTGAAAAGCACGCAAAATTGCGCCCATTCCGTCCGTGGCGGCATCTGCCCGGCGCGGGCTATTCCCCGGCCGGGATTTCGACCCAGAAGCACGACCCCGCGCCGACGGCGGAATCGACGCCGATACGGCCGCCGAGCTGTTCGGCGATGTTCTTGCAGATCGGCAGCCCGAGCCCGGTGCCCTGCGTGAAGGTGTCGACCTTGTAGAACCGGTCGAAAATCTTGGCGCGCTCCTCCTCGGGGATGCCGATGCCCGTATCGCGGACGTAGAACCGCACCCATCCCGGGCGTTGCGAGAACCCGATCGTTATCGAACCTTTTGTCGTGAATTTCACGGCATTGCGCATGAAGTTGCCGAGTATCTGGTGCAGCCCCTGCCTGTAACCCTCGAGCGGGAGCCGGGGCAGGCCGTCTTCCAGCCGCAGGACGACCCCTTCGGCCACTTGCAGGCGGAATGTCTCGGCCACCTCGCGGCAAAAGTCGCGGGCGTCGAATTCCGTGCGGACGATCTCTATGCGTCCCGATTCGATCCGGGCCAGGTCGAGTACGTCGGAGATGATTTGCAGCAACAGGGTGTTGTTCGTCAGGATCAGGTCGGCGAACTCTTTGCGCTGGTCGGGGTCGGCCTCCGTAGCCATCAGTTCCGAAAAGCCTACGATCGCGTTGAGCGGCGTGCGGATTTCGTGGCTCATGTTGGCCAGGAAGGCCGATTTGAGCTTGTTGGACTCCTCGGCGCGCTCCTTGGCGGCGATCAGTTCCTGTTCGGTCTGCTTGAGTGCCGTGATGTCGTAATTGATCCCCAGCATGTCGATGATCTGTTCCCCGGGGCGGTAGTCCCGGCAGATGAGGTGGGTCTTGATCCAGGTTTTCCGGCCGTCGTCGTGCAGCACGCGGCAGATGGCTGTTGCCGACTGCACTTCACCCGCAGAGAAGCGCGCCAGCAGATCGAGCAGGATTTTGCGGTCTTCGGGGTGGATGTGGCGGTATTTGCCGATCACGTCGCTGATCTGCGCCGAGTCGGCTTCCCCGTAGTTGCGCAGCCATACGTTTTGCGCATAGCCCTCTTTGTTGTAGAGGTTGTAGTTGGCATATCCTACCTGGGCATATTCGGAGATGATGCGGAACAGGGCTTCGAATTCCGAGACCCGGTTCTGTATCTGCCGCAATTCGGTGTTGTCGATATTGATGAGCAGGTAGTGGGTGAGTTCGCCCCGGTCGTCGTACAGGCAGCGTATGCGCCCCGTCCAGTCGAAATGCCCCGGGCGCGTGCTTTCGTAGTAGCCGTCGAGTTTCCCGAACTCGTAACGGGCGGTGAAATCCGCACTTTCGCCGTGCTGGATGCGGATTTTCGTCTCCTCCGGGAAATTGGGGTTGTCGAACAGGTTGAGCCCGCGTATTTTGCCGGGATCTTTCACCCCGAACATTTCCAGGTCGCAGGTGTTGATGTCGATGAGCCGTCCCCGGTGGTTGTAGATCTCGATGCCGACGGGGGCGTTCTGGATGATGTTGCGCAACAGTTTTTCCTGCTCGTCCAGTGCCTTGTGCGCCGTTACGGCGTCGGTGATGTCGAGCGTGAGGATCACGAGCTCGGTTTCGTCGTTGGGCGTATTGTACAGGAAACTGCGGCAATGCCGCCTGGTCTTTTCCGCGAACCATTCGCAAACCTTGTAGTCGCCGATGCGGATGTGCGCGAGCTTGTCGATATGGGCATCGACGGGCAGGCCGGCTTCGCGCGCCGTCTTGTCGGTATATGCATCCGGCGCTATCCCCACGATTTGCTGCGCCGCGCGGTTGACCGAGAGGAAAAGGTAGTCGATGGCGCGTCCGTCGCTGTCGTAAAGCAGCCGGACCGGATGCGGAAATACCCGATCGGCAGGTGGTCGAGCAGCACGTCCATGTGCTTGTTCTCCTTCACGACCGTGTGGTAGTTGTTTTCGAGCGTCAGGATTTCGGCTTCGCGCCGGTCGTGCACGGGGACGCGCTGCATGTAGCCGAAAAGGTGCGTGCCCGTATCGGGGTCGGTCTGCCGTCCGACGAGCTGGGCATGGAGCCAGACTTCGCCCTCGGGAAGTTCGACCGGGAATGTCCTGTCGAATTTGCTGCTGACCTTGAGCGCCATGAACTCGTTGTGGATCGGCATCCGGTAGTCTTCACGGATCAGGTGCGTCAGTTGGCCGATCCGGATTTTGTCGCCGTCGAGCCCCAGCAGCCTGGCGATATATTCGGAGACATACAGTTCTCCGGTTTGGAAATTCGCCTTCCACCAACCCATGTGGGCGGCGTCCAGCATGAGCATCAGGGATTGGAAATTCGGTGTGTAGGGTGTGAACATGGCGCAAAAGGATGTCAGGGGATATTTAGAGCGTCCGGATGATGCGTGCAGGGTTGCCTGCCGCGACCGAATCCGCCGGGATATCTCGGGTGACGACCGACCCCGCCCCGATGACCGCCCTGTCGCCGATCGTGACGCCCGGGCATACGATCACCCCGCCGCCCAGCCAGCAGTGGTCGCCGATGACGATGGGCTTGCCTGCTTCGAGGGCCGTTCCGCGTGTTGCGGCGTCGAACGGGTGGTGCGCCGTGAGCAGCTGCACTTTGGGGCCTATGAGCGTCCCGCAGCCGATGCGTATCGGTGCCAGGTCGAGGAAGACGCAGTCGAAATTGACGAAGGAACCTTCGCCCATGTGGATGTTGTAGCCGTAGTCGCAGTGGAAAGGTTCGCGGATGAACCCCCGCACGTTGGGGCATAATTCCCCGAGCGTGGCGCGGTAGTCGTCGTCATGGCCGCAGCATTCGACGTTGAGGCGATGCATCAGGCGCGTGGCACGGTCGCGGTCGGCCGTCAGCTCCGCATCATGCGGGTCGAACCATTCGCCCGCCAGCATTTTTTCCTTTTCGCCTCTCATCGGTACATGCCGGCATTTTTAGTCGAACGACTGCAATTCGATCAGTTTGGCATAGATGCCGCCCTTTGCGAGCAGTTCGGTGTGGGTGCCCTGCTCGGCCACGCGGCCGTGGTCGACGACGATGATCTTGTCGGCGTTGTGGATCGTCGACAGGCGGTGGGCGATAACCACCGACGTGCGGCCGACGAGCAGCTTGTTGAGGGCATCCTGCACGAGTTTTTCGCTCTCCGTATCGAGTGCCGAGGTGGCCTCGTCGAGGATCAGTATCTCAGGGTTCTTCAGTACGGCGCGTGCGATCGAAAGCCGCTGGCGCTGGCCTCCCGAGAGTTTGACGCCCCGGTCGCCGATGTTGGTCTGGTAGCCTTCGGGGGCTTCCTGTATGAAGCAGTCGGCATTGGCGATCCGGGCAGCCTCGACGATCTCTTCGTGCGTGGCCCCGGCCTTGCCCATGGCGATGTTGCCTTCGATGGTGTCGTTGAAAAGCACGGTGTCCTGCGCCACGACGCTCATGTGGGCGCGCAGGCTGTCCTGCGTGTAGTCGCGCACCGAAACCCCGTCGATCAGGATGTCTCCCGCCTTTACGTCGTAGAAACGCGGTATGAGTTCGCTGAGGGTCGACTTGCCTCCGCCCGAAGGGCCTACCAGGGCCACGGTCTCGCCGCGCTTGATCTCGAACGAGATGCCTTCGATCACCTCGCGGCTGCCGTCGTACGAGAAGTGGATGTCCCGGAATTCGATCTTGTCTTTCAGCCCGTCGAGTTCGATCGCCCCGGGCTTGTCCTGGATTTCGCTCTGGGCGTCGATGATCGAGAAGATGCGTTCGCCGGCGGCGATACCCTGGTTGATGTTGGAGAACTGGTCGATGAACGTGCGCACCGGGCGCGTTATCTGCGAGAACATGGCGATGAAGGCGATGAAGCCTTCGGGGCTGAGCGCGTCCTTGAATACGAGCGAACCTCCGAATACCAGGATGACGCCTACGGCCGAGATGCCCAGGAATTCGCTCATCGGCGAAGCCAGCTGCTGGCGGCGGGCCATCGAAAGGGTCAGCCGCGCCAGGTCTTCGCTCAGGTCGTAGAATTTCTGCTTGACGTATCCCGTGGCATTGTAGCTCTTGATGACCTTGATGCCCGACAGCGATTCGTCGAGCGTCGAGACCAGTTCGCCCATGCGCTGCTGGCTTGTCCGCGCGGGATGGCGCAGGCGCTTGACGATGCTGCCGATGATCAGTGCTACGACGGGCAGGAAAAGCACCGAGAAGAGTGCCAGCTCCCACGAGATGGCGACCATCATGACCGTATAACCGATGATGAGGAACGGCTCGCGGAAAGCTACCTGCAATGTGTTGGTGATGCAGAACTGCACCACGCCGACGTCCGAAGTGATCTTCGAGATGATGTCGCCCTTGCGCTGGTCGCTGAAATAGCCCACGTTCATGTCCACGACTTTGGAGAACATCTCGTTGCGCATGCGCTGCAGGGTGCGGGTGCGCATGTTCTCGACCGTCCAGGCCCCCATGTAGCGGAACAGGTTGCTCAGCAGGCTCACGAAAATGGTGACGATGGCCAGCAGCAGCAGGACGTTTTCGGGGTTGTATTCGGTGAACAGGTGCGAATAGGTGAAGTTGAACAGTGCCGTCAGGTATTCCTGGTTGAACGCCAGCGGGGGGAGCTTCTCCACGTATACGAACGTGTAATCCGCATCGAACATCGTCTTGAGGATCGGCATGATCAGCAGGAACGTGAGCGAATTGAACAGCGCGTAGAAAAGTGAGTAGAAGAAATAGGGGATGGCGTATTTGCGGATGGGTCGGGCGAAACCCAGGAGCCTCATGTATATTTTAAACATTACGGGCGGATTATTTGCAGGTTATGTGATAATCGGGACAAAGATAGAAATAATAATGTGAAATTCTGAACTCCCGGCTTAAAAGTGCGAAGTTCCGGGGAATTTAGAACCTAAAAAACGAAGGGGCGGACATGCCGTCCGCCCCTTTTCAGGGTTCGTAACCCGTATCTTCCAGTAAATGCGCCTTGTCGTTGGCGGCAGCGACCGCCAGTTGGTCGCAGCGGTTGTTCTCCACCGTGTCGGCGTGCCCCTTGACCCAGACGAAGCGGACATTGTGATGCCGGTACACGCGCAGGAAGCGCATCCACAGGTCGGGGTTTTTCTTACCGGCGAACTGTTTTTTCACCCAGCCGAAGACCCAGCCTTTCGTCACGGCATCCACGACGTATTTCGAATCGGAATACACGGTGACGTCCGACCCGTCGAACTTGAGCGCCTCGAGCGCCACGCAGACGGCCATGAGCTCCATGCGGTTGTTGGTCGTCAGGCGGAATCCCTGCGACAGCTCCTTGCGGTGCCGCCCCGAAAGGAGTACCGCGCCGTAGCCTCCCGGCCCGGGGTTCCCGAGCGCTGAACCGTCCGTGTATATGGTGATTGTCGGCAAATCGTGTCGTCGTTAAACCCGGCCCTGCGGCGCGGGTGTGGTTCGTCTGCGGCGTGGCCGCTGAGGGGAATGCCTGTCCCAACCCCTCGGGAATTCGGGACAGGGCATGTCCGTCCTTGTTTACGAGAGGGCTTCCAGTTGCGCCTTGATGGCCGCGATCTTGGCCTCGGCGTCGGCCTGCTTGGCCCGTTCGTTGGCCACCACCTTCCCGGGGGCCGACTGCACGAAACGCTCGTTCGAGAGCTTCTTCATCACGCTCGCGAGGAACCCTTCCTGGTAGGCCAGTTCGTCCGTCAGTTTGCGTCGTTCCGCTTCGGCGTCGATCTTGCCCGCCATCGGCACGAAATACTGCGTCGTCTTGACAATGAACGCTGCGGCCGCCGGGTCTTTCTCCGTCACCGTCTCGATGGCCGTCAGGTTGGCCATTTTCCGCATCACGGGGGCGTACTCGGCCGGGTAGTTCTCGTCGGCGATCACCTTGAGCGTCAGCGCCTCCTTCTGCGGCAGGTTCTTCTGGTTGCGGACGTTGCGCACCGAGGAGATCACCTCCCGGGCTAGTTCGAACCGCGCCAGCAATTGCCCGTCGGCTTCGGCCGGCTGGGGCATCGGGGCGACGGTGATCGACTCGCCCTCTTTGCGCGGGGCGAGGTCTTGCCAGATCTCTTCCGTCACGAAGGGCATGAAGGGGTGCAGCACGCGCATCAGGGAGTCGAAGAACGTGCGTGTGGCTTCGAACGTCGGCGCGTCGATCGGCTGCCCGTAGGCGGGTTTCACCATCTCGAGGTACAGGCCGCTGAAATCGTCCCAGAAGAGCTTGTAGGCCGTCTTGAACGCCTCCGAAATGCGGTAGCAACCGAAATCGTCGGCGATCTGGCGCAAAGCGACGCCGAGCGTCTGGCGGAACCATTCGACAGTCAGGCGGTTGTTCTCGTCCTGTGCGGCCTTGCCGTCCGCCGACCAGCCGTTCACCAGGCGGTAGGCGTTCCATATCTTGTTGCCGAAGTTGCGTCCCTGTTCGCAGAGCGCCTCGTCGAACATCACGTCGTTGCCTGCCGACGAGGAGATGAGCATCGCCATGCGCATACCGTCGGCGCCGTATTTGGCGATCAGGTCGAGCGGGTCGGGCGAGTTGCCCAGCTGCTTGGACATCTTGCGGCCGATCTTGTCGCGGACGATGCCCGTGAAATAGACGTTGCCGAAGGGTTTTTCGCTGCGGTATTCGTAACCCGCCATGATCATGCGCGCCACCCAGAAGAAGATGATGTCGGGGCCCGTCACCAGGTCGTTGGTGGGGTAGTAGTAGCTGATCTCCCTGTTGCCGGGGTTGCGGATGCCGTCGAAGACCGAAATCGGCCACAGCCACGACGAGAACCACGTGTCCAGCACGTCGTCGTCCTGTCTGAGGTCGGATGGCTGCAACGAGGCGTCGCCGGTTTTCGCGCGCGCCTTTTCGAGCGCCTCCCCGGCCGTCGGGGCCACTACGAAGCCGCCTTGGGGCAGGTACCAGGCCGGGATGCGCTGGCCCCACCATAACTGGCGCGAGATGCACCAGTCCTTGATGTTCTCCATCCAGTGGCGGTAGGTGTTCTTGTACTTCTCGGGCACGAAGCGGATCGCGTCTTCCATGACGGCCTTCGTCGCCGGTTCGGCCAGCTGTCCCATCGAGAGGAACCACTGCATCGAGAGTTTCGGCTCGATGGCCACGCCCGTGCGCTCCGAATAGCCCACGTTGTTGGTATAATCCTCGGTTTTCTCCAGCAGGCCGGCTGCCGCCAGGTCGCCTTCGATCTTCCTGCGGACGTCGAAACGATCCATGCCGACGTACAGCCCCACTTTGTCGTTGATCGTGCCGTCGTCGTTAAAGATGTCGATCACCTCGAGGTTGTATTTCTCGCCCAGCATGTAGTCGTTCACGTCGTGCGCCGGGGTCACTTTCAGCGCGCCCGTACCGAACTCGATATCGACGTATTCGTCGCGGATTACGGGGATTGCGCGGTTCACCAGCGGTACGATGACGCGCGCCCCGGCCGGCAGCCAGCCGTAGCGCGGGTCGTTGGGGTTGACGCACAGCGCCGTGTCGCCCAGGATCGTTTCGGGGCGCGTCGTGGCGACGATGACCGCCTTGTCCGAGCCTTCGACCAGGTAGCGCAGGTAGTAGAGCTTGCCGTGCGACTCCTTGAATACCACCTCTTCGTCCGACAGCGCCGTCTGCGCCGCGGGATCCCAGTTGACCATGCGTACGCCGCGGTAGATCTTGCCTTTCTCGTAAAGGTCGCAGAATACCTTGATGACGCTCTCGGTGCGGGGTTCGTCCATCGTGAAGCAGGTGCGCTCCCAGTCGCACGAGGCGCCCAGCTTGCGCAGCTGCTTGAGGATCATGCCGCCGTATTTTTCCTTCCACTCCCAGGCGTATTCGAGGAATTCCTCGCGCGAAAGCGACGACTTCTCGATGCCCTTTTCATGCAGCATCGCCACGACTTTCGCCTCCGTGGCGATCGACGCGTGATCCATGCCCGGCACCCAGCAGGCGTTTTTGCCCGACATGCGGGCACGGCGGATCAGCACGTCCTGCAACGTGTTGTTGAGCATGTGCCCCATGTGGAGCATGCCGGTCACGTTGGGCGGCGGGATGACGATCGTGTAGGGTTCGCGTCCGTCGGGTTCCGAATGGAACAGCCGGTTGTCGATCCAGTAGTCGTACCATTTCTGTTCGATCTCCTGCGGCGAATATTTATCGGCGATTTGCATAGCGGTGTGAATGTTTTGCTTCGTTATTTGGCCTGCAAAGTTATTAACATTCTGTCAAAGATAAAATAAATATCTATAAAAAATCGTTACCTTTGCACCATTATATATTTGTATCTGTAAACTATGAGTAAAAAAGATAAGATAATCGAAACCATCGAAGTCGAAGATGCGAGCCTGCTTCCCGAGCTGCTCGACGGCAAACACCACGTGATTCCGATCGTGACCGGCGGCGACGAGGTCGCCGAGGAGGTCGAAGTGCCGGAAATCATCCCGATCCTTACGCTGCGCAGTTCGGTGCTCTTCCCCGGTGCGATCACCCCGATCACCGTGGGACGCGACAAGAGCATCAGCCTCGTACGTGCCGTGAATGCCGAAGGCGGCATTCTGGGCGCCGTGTTGCAGCGCGAGAGCGACGTCGAAGACCCCGCGCCGGACGACATGTACAAGGTCGGCACCGCGGCGCGCATCATCAAAATCCTCGAAATGCCCAACGGGAACCTCACGGTGATCCTGAACGGCCTGGAGAAGATCGAAATACGCGAATACATTACGACCGAGCCCTATTTCCGGGCCCGGGTGACCGCCCTGCGCGATACGACGCCCGACCTGAAGAGCATCGAGTTCGAGGCCCTCGTGGATTCGATCCGCGACGTGGCGCTCAACATCATCAACGTTTCGCCGTCGATGCCCAAGGAGGCGGCCTTCGCCATCAAGAACATCGACTCCAAGCGCGGCATCATCAATTTCATCTGCTCGAACATGGAGCTTACGGACGAAGACCGCCAGTCGTTGCTGGAGGCCCCCGGCCTGCTGGCCCGTGCCCGCAAGCTGCTCGAAATACTGATCCGCGAACAGCAGCTGGCCGAGCTGAAGAACCAGATACAGGAGCGCGTGAAGCAGGAGATCGACAAGCAGCAGCGCGACTATTACCTGCAGCAGCAGATGCGCACGATCCAGGACGAACTGGGCGACGGCGCCGATGCCGACATCGAGAAGATGCGCGAGGAGGCCAAGAAGAAGAACTGGCCCACGGAGGTCGGCGAAACCTTCGAGAAAGAGTTGCAGAAGGTCGAGCGGCTGAATCCCGCCGTGGCCGAATATTCGGTGCAGATGACCTACCTGCAACTGCTGCTGGAACTCCCGTGGAACGAGGTGACCAAGGACAACCTCGATCTGAATTGCGCGCGCGAGCAGCTCGACCGCGACCATTTCGGGCTGGAGGAGGTCAAGGAGCGTATCCTCGAACACCTGGCCGTCATCAAGCTCAAGGGCGACCTCAAATCCCCGATACTCTGCCTCTATGGCCCTCCGGGTGTGGGTAAGACCTCGCTGGGCAAGTCGGTGGCGGCGGCGCTGGGCCGCAAGTTCGGGCGTATCTCGCTCGGCGGCCTGCACGACGAGTCGGAAATCCGCGGGCATCGCCGCACCTACATCGGCGCCATGCCGGGACGGATCATCCAGACTATCAAGCGGTGCGGTTCGTCGAACCCGGTCATCATCCTCGACGAGGTGGACAAGGTGACCGTTTCGAACCACGGCGACCCGTCGAGCGCGCTGCTCGAGGTGCTTGACCCGGAGCAGAACACCACCTTCCACGATAACTACATCGACATGGAGTACGACCTGTCGAAAGTGCTGTTCATCGCCACGGCCAACAATATCGCCAACATCGCACCGGCGCTGCGCGACCGCATGGAGATGATCAATATCGCCGGCTACCTGATCGAGGAGAAGGTGCGCATTGCGCTCGACCACCTGCTGCCCAAGCAGCGCGAGGCGCACGGCATCAAGGAGCAGGAACTCACGATGGCCCCCGAGGTAGTCGAAGGCATCATCGCCGGCTATACCCGCGAGTCGGGTGTCCGCTCGCTCGACAAACTGCTGGCCAAGATCGCCCGCGCCCGTGCCAAGCAGATCGCCTTCGACGAGGTTTTCGCCCCGGAGGTTTCTGCCAGGGAGGTCGAAAAGATCCTCGGCATGCCCAAGTTCCTCAAGGAAGAGTACGAGGTGGGCGGCATGACGGGCGTCGTGACGGGCCTGGCCTGGACGGAGGTCGGCGGCGACATCCTCTACATCGAGTCGGTGCTGACGCCCGGCAAGGGCAAGGTCAGCCTGACGGGTAACCTGGGCGATGTGATGAAGGAGTCCGCTACGATCGCCCACGAGTGGGTGATGGCACACAGCAAGGAGCTGGGTATCGACCCCGCGCTGTTCGAGAAGAACGACATCAACATCCATGTCCCCGAGGGTGCGATCCCGAAGGACGGCCCTTCGGCCGGCATTACGATGGTGACCTCGATCGTTTCGACCTACACGGGGCGGAAAGTCCGGGATCGTATCGCCATGACGGGCGAGACGACGCTCCGCGGCCGTGTGATGCCGGTGGGCGGCGTCAAGGAGAAGATTCTGGCGGCCAAACGCGCCGGGATCAACGAGCTGATCCTCTCGGAGGAGAACCGCAAGGACATCGCCGAGATCAAGCCCGAATACATCGACGGACTGACCTTCCATTACGTGAAGACCAACGACGAAGTGCTGAAACAGGCGCTCATATAGCGACCCGAAAGAAGTAAAAGGTGGAAAGTTTTGTTTTTCACCTTTTACTTTTTTAATTTTATGGATCAATTCCTCTGCCGATGAAATTTATCGCAATCATACCGGCGCGTTATGCGTCGACCCGCTTCCCGGCCAAACCGTTGGCCGTGCTGGGCGGGAAACCCGTTATCCGGCGGGTCTACGAGCAGGTGGCGGGCGTACTGGACGATGCCGTGGTCGCCACGGACGACGAGCGGATTTACGATGCCGTGGTGGCATTCGGCGGCAAGGCCGAGATGACCTCGGCAGACCATAAGAGCGGCACGGATCGCTGCTGGGAAGCCTACCTCAGGCAGGGAAAGCTCTACGACGTGGTCGTCAACGTGCAGGGCGACGAGCCTTTCATCCGGGCGTCGCAGCTCGAAGCCGTGAAGCGCTGCTTCGACGATCCCGCGACGGACATCGCCACGCTCGTGAAACCCTTTGCCGAAGCGGACGGCCTGGCCGCGCTGGAAAACCCCAATTCGCCGAAGGTGGTGCTCGATGCGCAGTCGCGGGCCATCTATTTTTCGCGTTCGGTCATCCCTTACTTGCGCGGCGTCGAACGCTCGCAGTGGCTTGCGCACCATACGTTCTACAAGCACATCGGCCTCTATGCCTTCCGCACGGAGGTGCTGCGTGCCGTCACGGCGTTGCCGCAGTCCACGCTCGAAAAGGCCGAGTCGCTCGAGCAGCTCCGTTGGCTCGAAAACGGCTACAGGATCGGCGTGGGCATCACCGACGTCGAGACCATCGGCATCGACACGCCCCAAGACCTCGCACGTGCCGAGGAGTTTTTGTCACACCATCCGGAATTTATAAAATGACAGCTATGAAATTCATCGCCGGCCCCTGCGTCATCGAATCCGCCGAGTTGCTCGACACCGTGGCCGAACGCCTCGTGGCGATCAACAAGGCCCTCGGGACGGATATTATCTTCAAGGCCTCGTTCGACAAGGCCAACCGCACCTCGATCTCCTCGTTCCGCGGCCCCGGACTCGAAAAGGGGTTGCGTATGCTCGCCGACGTGCGGGCGAAGTGGGGGCTGCGCCTGCTGACCGACATCCACGAGGCGTGGCAGGCCGCGCCTGTGGGCGAGGTCGTCGACGTGATCCAGATCCCGGCCTTCCTCTGCCGGCAGACCGACCTGCTCACCGCCGCGGCCAGGACGGGCAAGACCGTGAATATCAAAAAGGCGCAGTTCCTTTCGGGGTTGGACATGCAGTACCCCTATGAGAAGGCGCGCGATGCGGGGGCTTCGGAAATATGGCTCACCGAACGCGGCAATATCTACGGTTACAACAATCTGGTGGTCGATTTCCGCAATATCCCCGACATGCTGCGCATCGCGCAGACCGTGGTGATGGATTGTACCCATTCGGTGCAGCGTCCCGGCGGTGCGGGCGGTACGACGGGAGGCAACCGCGAGTTCGTGCCGGCCATGGCCCGGGCGGCACGGGAGTTCGGTGCCAACGGCTTCTTCTTCGAAGTGCACCCCTGCCCCGACTGCGCCAGGAGCGACGGCCCCAACATGTTGCAACTCGACGATCTGGAGAATCTCATTAAAACCTTGCTATAATGACCGATACCACCAAAGCGCAGATCCTCGACCTGGCCCGCAAGGCCATCAATACCGAGATGCTGGCGCTCAAGCACATGAAGGAGACCTTGGGTGACAATTTCGCCGATGCCGTGGAGCTGATCCTCGCATGCAGCGGCAAATGCATCGTCACCGGCATGGGCAAATCGGGGCTCGTCGGGCGCAAGATCGCCGCGACGCTGGCCTCGACCGGAACCCCGAGTTTCTTCCTGCATCCCGGCGAGGCCTTCCACGGCGATCTGGGGATGATCTCGAAGGACGACGTCGTGCTGGCGCTCTCCTATTCGGGCGAGACCGACGAAATCCTGAAGATCGTGCCTTTCATCCACTCCAACGGCAACAAGCTGGTGTCGATGACGGGCAATCCCGAATCGGCGCTGGCGAAGAATTCCGATATCCATCTCGACGTGAGCGTCGAAGAGGAAGCCTGCATCCTGCACCTCGCGCCGACGACCTCGACCACGGCGCAGATCGCCATGGGCGATGCGCTGGCCGTGTCACTCATGCAGATGCGGGGCTTCACGAGCGTCGATTTCGCACGCCTGCATCCGGGCGGCAGCCTCGGGCGTCGCCTGCTGATGACCGTGGGCAACGTGATGCGTTCGCACGACCTTCCGGTCGTGGCGCCCGACTGCTCGGCGACGGATATGATCCACGCCATCAGCAAGGGCGGGCTGGGGCTTATCATCATCTGCGAGGGTGACCGGATCGAGGGCATCGTGACCGACGGCGACGTGCGCCGTGCGATGGAGCGCCGCCGCGCCGAGTTCTTCAATATCAAGGCCGCCGATATCGCCACGCCCAGCCCGAAAACCATCTCCGCGGATAAGAAACTGATCGAGGCCGAGAAGATGATGACCCGTAACAAGGTCACGTCGCTGCTCGTCACGGACGATGCCGGGAAATTGCAGGGCGTGATTCAGATTTACGACATCAAATTATAGGGCTTTCGCTGCTGCGTCACGCCGCCTGTACGGGCGGCGTATGCGGGACGGCGTGCCCGCCGTGAAAACACAAGGGGGGCGGTATCATGGTACCCCCCCCCTTTCTTGTCTGCCGCGGTATGCCTCCGCGGGGTCAGTCCCCCTCTTCGAGCTGGAAAACCTGTTCGACGGGTTTGCCGAAGATCCGGGCGATCTTCAGTGCCAGTACCGTCGAGGGGACGAAGCGCCCGGCCTCGATGGCGTTTACGGTCTGGCGGCTTACGCCGATGGCATCGGCCAACTGCTGTTGGGTCATGCGTACTTCGGCGCGTTCGACTCGAATCCTATTCTTCATCGCGGAGCGTTTTGTTAAGCCGGTACATGGCCATGCGGAAAAGCAGGTAGTAGATGGCCGGGATGGTGTACAGCAGTACGAACATGCAGGTCAGGAACTCGAAGTCGTAGAAACACAGTGCCAGCAGGATCAGTAATATGTAGTTGGCGTATACGGAGATGAACAGGCTGTTCAGCCGCAACGAAGTAATCATTTCGTCTTCGTTGCGTTCGCGGGCGAAGCCTATGAAGATCAGGCCGATGGCCGTGCCGATAAGGGCCGTGTTATTGAGCAGGTGCTCGTTCAGGCTGTCGAGCCAGTTCAGTTTGTCCTGCAGGAAAAGCATGTAACAGCCGAGCAGGACGGAGGGAAGCAGCAATATCCATCCGATTTTCTTGAAACCGACGGGCAGTAAATAGTCTTTTTTCATAATGCAGTTTTTTATTTGTTTTTGCAGATACAGGGTTCGTTAGGCATTTTCATCCGCTTCCGGTGTGCGGCATCGGAGCCGCCACAAGCGCAGATTGAAAATGATTACGTATACGGCGCAGATAAATACCGGATTGGAAAGCCAGTCCGTCCATGTCTTGATTCGGACGATCTCACCCAAAGTTAATATCCGGGTTCCGACGTAGAAGAAAGGAATCCGGAGCAGGTTGACAATGAAGAACAGGTAGATGACGGCGACCAGGGTTTGTCCGCGCAGCGAAGAGATGTACTCGTCTTCGATCCGTTCACGGGAGAGGGCGATTATCGGCAGAGCGATCATGGCGATCGTTGCGGCCGACAGGAGCCATGTGTCGGTTCGCTCCTCTTCGACCGGCCGGAGGACCATTATGAGAATGAAAGCCAGGGCGACGATCAGCAGGATTGATGCGAGGTGTTTGCATCGGTGCGGCAATAAAAGGTTTTTAGGCATACGGTAATCGTTTTAGTGGTTTGACTAATACAAATGTAAAGTTTATTTTGCATTTTGGCAAGCAAACACGACAAAATTTTTGAACACTAAAAAATTAGAGGGCCTTAAGGCCCTCTAAAAATTTTGTCCGCAATTCCCGGGAATTCATCGGCTCAATCCGGATTCGGCCCGGTGTCACCGGTTCGCGTTTTCCTGTCCTTGCATTCTGTTTACCGGCTTCTGTTCGCTGCTTATTGTTCACAGCCGGGTATTCGCGGTTTGGTCTTCACTGCCTGTTGTTGACCGTTCGCAGGTTGTGTTCCGGAACCGGATTTCCGCAAACTGCTTTTCCGCCTTCCTCCGGATGCCGGATCCAGATACCGGGTGCTGGTATCGGAACATACACACCGGGCCCGGGCGCCTGTCATCGGCCGCTCGATGCTTGGCGCCGGTGACCGGCCATCGCTGCTGTGCCGGATCGGGTTTGCCGTCGGGTCAGCCCCGGATGTAATGCGGCATATCGGCGGGAATCTCCATCGAGATCTCTGCCAGCCCGCCCACGATGCCGTCCACGCGCCAGGCTGTCTGGTAGATCATTTTGCGGACGCCGTTTTTCTCGATCGTGTAGGCATTCGTGCCCCCGTCGGCGAGCAGGCGCCGGATAATTCCGCGCGACCGTTCGCTGTGGCAGTCGAAGAGGTTTTTGCCGATCATGTCGCCGTGCCGGGCGAAGGTCGTGCGCGCCTTGTCGTTCATGTAGAGGATCGTGTCCCCGGTGTCGCATACCGTAACCGCGCAGTTCATGCCGTCGGCCCAGGGATAGGGATTTTCTGTCGTCATATTGCCGTAGGTTTATCGTCGGGGAAAAGCCTCCCTTTTCAACGGGAGGTGCGGAGTGATTATGGGCATTGCAGCGAAGATGCGGAGGTTAACCCCGGTTTACTGCTGTATCTTCACCAGCTGTTCGCGGTAGGCGTTCAAGATGCGCGATTTGGAAATGAAGCCCAGGTAGCGGTTCTGTTTGTCGACCACGGGCAGCATCCAGGTGTGCTTGTCCTCGAATTTCTCCATGACGCCCTGTATCAATTCGTGTTCGAGTATCTTGTCCGGGGGCTGGATCATGTAGTCGGAGATCGGCTGCCCGTATTTTTCGTGTTTGAACATGTCTTCGCGCAGGTCGTCCAGCTGCACGATACCCAGCAGGTGTCCGAAGTTGTCGATCACGGGGAAGATGTTGCGGCGTGCCGTCGAGATGATGTGCACGATGTCGCCTAGCGTGAAATTCTCCTTGATGCGCAGGAAATCGGTCTCCATCAGATCGTCGAGCTTCAGGAAGACGAATACCGACTGGTCTTTGTCGTGCGTGAGCAGTTCGCCCCGCTGGCGCAGTTGTTTGGTGTAGATCGAGTCGGGGTCGAGGTAATAGTCTACGGCGAACGATATGCAGGCCGTGATCATCAGCGGGATGAACAGTCCGTAGCCGTTCGAAAGTTCCGCGATGAGGAAGATCGAGGTCAGCGGCGCCTTCATCACGCCCGACATCACGCCGGCCATGCCCACCAGCGTGAACGAGACGACCGAGACGTCCCAGTCGAAGAATGCATTGCACAGCAGGGCGATCGAGGCTCCCGTGAACGCCCCCACGAACAACGACGGCGCGAAGGTTCCGCCCACGCCGCCCGCGGCGTTGGTCGAGGCCATGGCGATGACCTTGAAGAACATCGTGGCGATGACGAAGAGGATGACCACCCAGTCGATTTCCCGGAAGCGGTAGAAGAGCGAATTGTCGAACAGCTCCTGTGCGCGGCCGTGCATCAGCGACATGAACCCTTCGTAGCCTTCGCCGTAGAGCGGCGGGAAGATGAAGATCAGGATGCCCAGCACGGCGCCGCCGACGAGCCATTTCTTATATTGGCTGTCGATCTTACGGAAGAAGTTGCCCACGCGCAGGTTGGTCGAGGTGAAATACCAGGACATCAGCCCGCAGCATACGCCGAGCAGGATGAAAAGCGGTATCTGCCACAGCTCGAAGGCGTCCTGCGGCTGGAGCGTCACGGCCAGTATGGGGTCGAAGCCGCGCAGCATGAAAGCCATCGTCGTGGCCGTGATCGAGGCGATCAGCAGCGGGATCACGGAGCCGGCCGTGATGTCGAGCATCAGTATCTCCAGCACGAAGACCACGCCTGTGATCGGGGCCTTGAAGATGGCTGCCAGCGCCGCACCGGCACCGCAGCAGAGCAGCAGCGTGGTATGCTTGTAATTGAGGCGCACCAGCCGCCCGACGTTCGAGCCTATCGCCGCGCCCGTCAGTACGATCGGCGCCTCGGGCCCCACCGAACCGCCGAACCCGATGGTCGTGGCGCCGCCTACGATCGACGTCCAGCAGTTGTGCCCCGGGATGCGCGAGTTGCGGCTCGACATGGCGTAGAGCACGCGCGTTACGCCCTCCGAAATATTGTCGCGCACGATGTATTTTACGAACAGCGTGGCGAGTATGATGCCGATGGCGGGGTAGATCAGGAACAGGACATGCGCACTGTCCACCGGGAACCAGCGTATCAGCCCGCTCTTGATGCCGTGCAGCAGTATTTCGAACAGGTAGGTGCCCAGTCCGGCGAGTATACCGACCACGACAGCCAGCAGCATCATGATCTGGCTGTTGCTCAACCGCCGGGTCAGGCGGAGGAACTCGCGGTAGATATGCTCGGTGCGTAACTGCATCCTATTGTTTGCGAGCGAAATGCTCGGCTTGTTCGGCGATAAGCCGTTTGTCGTCGAAATAGTTGATCTTCATGGCCCGCTTCACGTCGTCGAGTGTCTGCGAGGCCATTTGCCGGGCAGCCTCCGAACCGGTGCGGAGAATCTCATAGACCTCTTCGATGCGGCCTTCGTAGTATTTGCGGCGTTCGCGGAACGGTTCCAGCGTCTCGTTGAGCACGGCGATCAGGAATTTCTTGACCTTCACGTCGCCCAGGCCGCCGCGGCGGTAATGCGCCTTCAGCTCGTCCAGCGACGGGTAGTCGGGCAGATATTTCGGGAAATGCTCGGGGCGGCTGAAGGCATCGAGGTAGGTGAACACCGTGTTGCCCTCCACCTTGCCCGGGTCTTCGACGCGCAGGTGGTCGGGATCGGTATACATCCCCATGACTTTCTTCTTCACCTCGTCGGCGCTGTCCGAGAGGTAGATGCAGTTGCAGAGCGATTTCGACATCTTGGCCTTGCCGTCGGTGCCCGGCAGACGCATGCAGACCGCATTCTCCGGCAGCAGGATCTCGGGCTCGACGAGTGCCGGGCCGTATACCGTGTTGAACTTGTGGACGATCTCGCGGGTCTGTTCGATCATCGGCTCCTGGTCTTCGCCCGCAGGGACGGTCGTGGCCTTGAATGCCGTGATATCGGCCGCCTGGCTGATGGGGTAGGTGAAGAAGCCTACGGGGATGCCCTGCTTCTGCTGCGTGTCGCCTTCGGCGGCGTTCTCGGCGAAGCCCCGCAACTGGATCTCGGCCTTCACGGTCGGGTTGCGTTGCAGGCGCTGTACGGTGACCAGGTTCATATAGTAGAACGAGAGCTCGCAGAGCTCCGGGATTTGCGACTGGATGAAAAGGGTAGACCTTTGCGGGTCGAGGCCGACCGAAAGGTAGTCGAGTGCCACTTCAATGATGTTCTGGCGCACCTTCTCGGGGTTGTCGGCGTTGTCCGTCAGGGCCTGCGCGTCGGCTATCATGATGAATATGCGTTCGAATTCGCCCGATTCCTGCAGTTCGACGCGGCGGCGCAGGGAACCGACGTAGTGTCCCAAGTGGAGCCGGCCCGTAGGACGGTCGCCGGTAAGAATGATCTTTCCCATAAAACTTTATATATATTTTGTGGACAAACTTACGAAAAACCGCGCGGGTGACCTAATAAAGTTGTCTGTTATAGATTTATTTTATATTTTTGTGTATTGAAATAATCGGCTACTATGACTATAATTCAACTTGAATACCTCCTGGCGGTGGCGAACTGCGGTAGTTTTTCGCTGGCCGCAGAGCATTGTTTCGTGACCCAGCCGTCGCTGAGCATGCAGGTGAAGGCGCTCGAAGAGGAGCTGGGCGTCGTGCTGCTCGACCGTTCGAAGAAACCCGTGATCCCGACCGAGGCCGGCGAAGTGGTGCTGGATCGCGCCCGGGAAACGCTGCGGGCCTACAACAATATCCGCGAGTCGGTCGCCGAACTGAAGGGCGAAACTTCGGGTAAACTGCGTCTGGGCGTCATCCCGACCATTGCGCCCTACCTGTTGCACAAGTTCATCCCGGATTTCGTGCGCGATTATCCGAAGGTGGAGCTGGAAATCTCGGAGATGGTCACTTCGGACATCGTCGAGGCGCTCAAGCGCGACCGGATCGACGCGGCGCTGGTCGCCAGCGGCACGTGTGGCGACGGCATTCTCGAACAGGAGCTTTTCAACGACCGGTTTTTCGCCTATGTTTCGCCCGAAAACCCGTTGTACGAACGGCAGAACATCCGCATCGAGGACATCGACCTGAAAGACCTGGTGATCCTGAGCGCCGGAAACTGTATGCGCGACCAGATCATCGAGCTGTGCCAGGCCAAGCGCGACATGCCGTCGCATTATTCCTTCGAATCGGGGTCGCTCGATACGCTGATGCGCATCGTCGACTGCACGTCGTGCCTGACGATCATTCCCGAAATGGCCATCGAGTACATCCCCGCGGATCACCACGACCGGCTGAAGATGCTCGCCAAAGGCGCTACGTCGCGTAAGATCGCCGTGGCGGTACGCCGCACGTACGTCAAGAGTTCAATCATCAAGGCCCTGACCGACACGATCATGGCCAATGTCCCGGCGGCGAAGGCGTAGCCCTCGCTACCCTAACAGCGCGCCCGGCAGGAAAAACTGCCGGGCGCGCTGTTTTAGGTCGTTTTTATTCGGGGATATCTATTTTCGTCGCCGTTCCCTTCCAGTCGGCGGATACCGAACTGCCGTCGGAGAGCGTGACGGATAATTCGACGGTGAAATTGTCGCCGCTGCGGGTCAGGAGCAGGGTTCCGCCTGTGACCGAAGGGCCTTGGGAACTGCCTCCGTCGGTCGTGTCGATCGTGCCGTCGTCGTATTCGATGCTGACATCGAGGTTTTTATTCATCCCGGCGATGAGAAGATAGGAACTTCGGGCGACGGGTTTGGTCAGGTCGATGGTTTTGCCGTAAAGTGACTCCGTAATCACGATCATGATGCCGAAATCGGGTTCCTCCTCGGGCATTCCCGTCAGGACATCCTTGAACAGGTAGAGCCCGACTCCGTTTTCGCCGAACTCACCGGCCGGTGCTTCGGCATAAATTGCGCTTTTGATTTCCTCGGTCTGACCGTTGACGGTCATTTTACCGGAATTACCCCCCCCCTGTCGTCCTTATCGTCGCAGGAGGCCGCGGCCGTTGCGAGTACGCCGGCCAGGCAGAACATGAAGATTTTTTTCATAATTCTATCAATTTATGGATTAGTGACATTTTAAATATAGCGAAAAAAACGAAATCGGCAATAGAAATTGCGAAATAATGAATCGTTGTCCGGGCAATATGCCGGGCGGCGTGCGATTTTCAACTGGTAATTTTCAAATATCATTCTCTTTTCGTACCTTTGCAAGGTTATAGACACCTATTGACTATTTATGGATAAACTGATCGAAACTATCGTTGGTGCGATTGAAGATAAAAAGGGTAAGAATATTGTATCGCTCGACCTCTCGGGGTTCGACGGGGCGATATGCTCCCGTTTCATTGTGTGCAACGCCGATTCCACGACGCAGGTGGGAGCCATCGCCGCGGGTATCGAAGAGAAGGTGCTCGAAGTGCTGGGCGAAAAGGTCTGGCGTATCGAGGGGCAGCAGAATGCCGTGTGGATCGCCATGGACTATGTGGACGTGGTGGTGCACATTTTCCAGACCGAACTGCGCGGGTTTTACCGGCTCGAAGAGTTGTGGGCCGATGCGCCGATGACCAAATATGAATACGAAGAGTAATTTTTAATATGGCAAATCAACGTAAGAACAATAATAAGATGAATATGAACATGTCGCGACCGTCGATGCTCTGGCTCTACGGTCTGATCGGCGCGTTCATTATCGGCTACTACGTCTTCGGGGATGTCAACGACACGCCCGTGTCCAGCGACTGGACTACCGTCGAGCAGATGGTCGAAAAGGGCGAGGTGGAGAAGATCCTGATCGTCAACCGCGACCAGGCCCAGGTGTTCCTGAAAAAGGAGGCAATCGCGCAGTACCGCAGGGATACGGTGGACGAACGCTTCCGCCGGTTGCCCGAGACGGGCGTGCAGCTCCTCTTCACGATCGGGTCGGTCGACTCGTTCCGTGAAGACCTGAAAGTCGCCGAGCAGCAGTCCGGGCAGGTCGTCCCCGTGGCCTATAAAAACGAGACCAACGACTGGACGAACGTGCTGATCAACCTGCTGCCGTGGGTGGTGATTATCGGTGCGTGGTTCTTCATCATGCGGTCGATGTCGCGCGGTGCCGGAGGCGGTGCGGGCGGCGGCATCATGAACGTGGGCAAGGCCAAGGCGCAGGTGTTCGACAAGGATAACTCCAAGCGCGTCACGTTCAAGGATGTGGCCGGGCTGGAGGAGGCCAAGGTCGAGATCATGGAGATCGTGGATTTCCTCAAGAAGTCCGACAAATATAAGGAACTGGGTGCCAAAATCCCCAAGGGGGCGCTGCTCGTAGGCCCTCCGGGGACGGGTAAGACCTTGCTGGCGAAGGCCGTCGCAGGCGAGGCCAACGTGCCGTTCCTCTCGATTTCGGGTTCCGACTTCGTCGAGATGTTCGTCGGCGTGGGCGCCTCGCGTGTCCGCGACCTTTTCGAGCAGGCCAAGCAGAAGGCGCCGTGCATCGTCTTCATCGACGAGATCGACGCCATCGGCCGCGCCCGTGGCAAGAATGCCGGGTTCTCGGGCAACGATGAGCGGGAGAATACGCTCAACCAGCTCCTCACGGAGATGGACGGCTTCCAGACCAATACGGGCGTGATCGTCCTTGCGGCCACGAACCGTGCCGACATCCTCGACAAGGCGCTGATGCGCGCCGGCCGTTTCGACCGCCAGATCGAGGTGGGATTGCCCGACGTCAAGGAACGTGAGGAGATTTTCAACGTCCACCTGCGTCCGCTGAAGCTCGATCCTCAGCTCGACCGGTCGTTCCTGGCCCGCCAGACCCCCGGATTCTCGGGTGCCGACATTGCAAATGTCTGCAACGAAGCAGCGCTGATCGCTGCGCGCCACAACAAGAAATTCATTTCGAAGGAGGACTTCCTGGCAGCCATCGACCGCATCGTGGGCGGCCTCGAACGCAAGAATAAGATCATCACCGACGAGGAAAAGCGTGTGATCGCCTATCACGAGGCGGGCCACGCCACGGTGAGCTGGATACTCGAGAATGCCAGCCCGCTGATCAAGGTGACGATCATCCCGCGCGGCAAGGCGCTCGGCGCAGCCTGGTACCTGCCCGAAGAGCGGCAGATCACCACGCGCGAGCAGATGATGGACGAGCTGGCCGCCACACTCGGCGGACGTGTTTCGGAGCAGCTGACCTTCGGCGAAATATCGACCGGGGCGCTCAATGACCTGGAACGTGTCACCAAGCAGGCCTATGCCATGGTAGCCTATTATGGCATGAGCGAAAACGTCGGGACGCTGAGCTATTACGATTCCACGGGGCAGAGCGACATGGCGTTCACGAAGCCCTATTCGGAACTGACCGCGCAGCAGATCGACGCCGAGGCCAAACTCGTCATCGGGAAGGCTTACGAGATGGCCGAGAAAGTGCTCCGTGAGCATGCCGACGGCCTGAAAGAGCTGGCCGAACTGTTGTTGGAGCGCGAAGTGGTCTTCACCGAGGACGTGGAGCGTATCTTCGGCCGCCGCAAGAAGGACATCCTGCGTGAGCAGAAGGAGGCCGAGGCCAAAGCCAAGGCTGACGGGGCCGCCGTGAAGGGGGAGCCCGAGGCTTCTGCAGCCCCGGCGGCGAAGCCCGCCCCGGAAGAGGCCGCTCCCGCGGTTGCGCAGACGGAGACGCCCGAAGCCCCTGCCGACGGCAATACGGCCGCCGCGATTTCCAAGACCGAATAAGACGAACCTAACCCGCATTAACTGATGAATGAAACTATGAAGAACCTCGTGGTACGCACGCTGAGCGGCCTTGTCCTGGCAGCGGTGGTACTGGGGGCGATCGTCTGGTCGCAGTGGAGCTTCGGCGCGCTGCTCGCGGTGCTGCTCGTGGGCGGCATGTACGAGTTCTATGCGCTGGCCGGGAAACAAGGCAATGCGCCGCAGAAAGTCGTAGGGCTTGTTGCGGGTGTTGTGCTTTTCGTGCTCAATTTCGCGTTCGTCTCGGACGACATCGAGATTCTCGGCGACGCCCGGCAGGCCTTCGGCTGCGGGCTGGCGTTCCTGTTGCTGCTCCTGCCCGCCATGTTCATCTGCGAACTCTACCGCAGGGGTGAAAACCCGGCCTCCGGGATCGGCACGACGATCATGGGAATCTGCTACGTGGCATTGCCCCTGTCGCTGATGTGCTATATCCCGATCGTCGGCAGCGATACCTGGAACCCGTGGATCATGGTCGCCTATATCTTCATCATCTGGGCCAACGACGTCTTCGCCTACCTGGTGGGGATGTCCGTCGGACGCCACCGCCTTTGCGAACGCCTTTCGCCCAAGAAATCCTGGGAGGGGTTCTTCGGCGGGATCGCCGGTGCCGTCGTCATGGGCATCGTGGCTGCACGGATGCTGGACGGGAATATGTGGGTCTGGGCCGGTCTGGCACTGGTTGCCGCCGTTTCGGGCGTGCTGGGCGACCTGGTGGAGTCGATGTTCAAGCGGGCTGCCGGCGTTAAGGATTCGGGGCGGCTGATCCCCGGCCACGGCGGGGTGCTCGACCGTTTCGATGCCATGCTGCTCTCGGCGCCGTTCGTATTCGTCTATATGCTTTTTGTGATGTAACTGCAAACCTAAAAAAGAGTTATGAGGATAAATAAGGAAGGCTACAAGATTATCTGTATCTCGGGTGCCGTCTGTGTATTTATATTTTGGCTGATCTATCACCTGCTGGTCAGCGATTCGAATATTTCGCTGTTGTGGGTGAGCGCCGTGCTTTTGCTGTTGTTCTGGTTCTTTATCGTCGCGTTTTTCCGGGAACCCCGCCGTGTGCGGATACACGATGCCGATCTGGTTTTCTCCCCCTGCGACGGCCGCGTGGTCGTGACGGAGGTCGTGAAGGAAACCGAATACCTGAACGAGGAGATGTTGCAGATCTCGATCTTCATGTCCGTGACCAATGTCCATATGAACTGGGTGCCGGTCGGGGGCACGGTCGAGTATTTCAAATACCATCCGGGGCGTTTTCTGGTGGCATGGCATCCCAAGTCGTCGACCGAGAACGAACGCACGACGACCGTCGTGAGGATGGCCTCCGGCCGGAAGGTGCTTTTCCGCCAGATTGCGGGCCTGATTGCACGCCGCATCATCTCCTACATGAAAGTCGGTGAGCCCGTGGAGCAGAACAGCGTCTGCGGCTTCATCAAATTCGGCTCGCGCGTCGACGTCCTGGTACCCAAGGACAGCGAACTGCTGGTCGAGATCGGCGATCCGGTCGTGGGTTCGCAGACCCCCATCGCACGCCTGCATAAGATTTAACCCCTCTTTCGAAGGATGAAAACGACTCCCCAGACCTTCCTGAAGTTCATCGCGGGCGCGGCCGTAGCTGCGGCCGTCCTCTTTCTGGTCTGGTATTTCAGTTCGATCGTCGTATACATACTCATATCCGCCGTGCTGGCCGTCATGGGCAATCCGCTCGTGAAACGCCTCGCGGCGCTGCATATCAAGGGCTGGAAGGTACCCCGCTGGCTGGCTGCGCTGGTGACGCTGATCGTCATCTGGGTGGTGCTGGCCACGCTGTGCTCGCTGTTCGTGCCGCTTGTGTTCAATAAGATTTACCAGCTGTCGAACCTCGATTTCGCCGCCGTCGTGCAAAGCATCGAGGAGCCGATAGCCCAGGCACAGGGATACCTGCATGAGTTCTTCGCCGTGCCCGAAAGCACGTTCTCCCTCTCGGAGGCGCTCGCATCGGCGCTCAAGCAGATTATCGACATCGAATCGCTCAATTCGGTGTTCTCCTCGATCGTCAACGTGGTGCTCTCGTCGGTCATCGCCATTTTCTCCATTACGTTCATCACCTTCTTTTTCCTCCGGGACGAAGGGTTGTTCTATGCCATGGTGACGGCCATGTTCCCCGAGCGTTACCACGAGAATATCACCCGCGCACTCGATTCCGTCACGCTGCTGCTGGCCCGCTACTTCACGGGTATCCTCTCGGAAAGCCTGATGCTGATGGTCGCCGTGTCGCTCACGATGATGGCCTTCGGCATGAAGGCGGCCGACGCTGCGTTCATCGGCCTTGTGATGGGCGTGATGAACGTGGTGCCCTATGCCGGGCCGCTGATCGGCGGTATCGTTTCCGTCTTCGTGGGTATCGTAACCCCGATCGGGGGGATGACCGTGGGGCATACTGCTTTTATAATCGCAGGTTCGCTGCTGATCCTCAAGGGAATCGACGATTTCGTGTTGCAGCCGACGCTCTATTCCGAGCGTGTCAAGGCCCATCCGCTCGAAATCTTCCTCGTAATCCTCATCGCCGGGTCGATGGCCGGAATCCTCGGCATGCTGTTGGCAATCCCTTCCTATACCGTACTGCGTGTCTTTGCCAAGGAGTTCTTCTCGCAGTTCCGGCTGGTGCGTAAACTGACCGAGAAAATCTGATGGCCGGGGTGACGATAGAGGGCGTAGTGGAACACGGACGCCGGCTCGGGCGCGAGTTGGGATTCCCGACGGCAAACATGGCTGTGCCGGATTCCGTGACGGCCGCGGACGGAGTCTATTACTCCCGCGTGGAGGTGGACGGGACGCGTTACGATGCGATGTCCAACCTGGGCAGCAACCCTTCGGTCGGCGGAGCCGTCCGCCATCTGGAAACCCATATCTTCGGGTTCGGAGGTTCGCTCTACGGCCGTACGCTGCGCGTGGAACTGGTGCGTAAGATCCGTGACGAACGTCGTTTCGCGACGATCGGGGAGCTGCGGGCGCAGATCGCCAGGGACAAGGAATATATATTGGAATTAAAAGATAATACTATGTATTTGGATTTGACAATGCCCTACAAGGTGGCCGACATGTCGCTGGCCGAGTGGGGCCGTAAAGAGATCGAGATCGCCGAGCACGAGATGCCGGGACTGATGGCCGTGCGCCGCAAATACGGCCCGCAGAAGCCGCTGGAAGGCGTGCGCGTGATGGGGTCGCTGCACATGACCATCCAGACTGCCGTGCTCATCGAGACGCTCGTCGAGCTGGGCGCCGACGTGCGCTGGTGCTCGTGCAACATCTTCTCGACGCAGGATCATGCCGCCGCGGCCATCGCCGCGGCCGGGGTTCCGGTCTTCGCCTGGAAAGGCGAAACCCTGCCCGAATACTGGTGGTGCACCGCCATGGCGCTTTCCTTCCCCGGCGGCAAGGGCCCGCAGCTGATCGTGGACGACGGCGGCGACGCCACGCTGCTGATCCACAAAGGGTACAAGGCCGAGAACGATGCTTCGACACTCGACTACGAGCCTTCGTCCTACGAGGAGGAGGTGATCCTCGGCACGCTCAGGACGATCCTTGCCGAAGACAAGGACAAATGGCACCGCACGGTGGCCGAGTGGAAGGGTGTGAGCGAGGAGACCACTACGGGCGTACACCGCCTCTACCAGATGCAGGAGGCCGGCGAGCTGCTCGTCCCGGCCATCAATGTCAACGACTCCTGCACCAAGTCGAAGTTCGACAACCTCTACGGCTGCCGCGAGTCGCTGGCCGACGGCATCAAGCGCGCCACGGACGTGATGATCGCCGGCAAGGTGGTCGTGGTCTGCGGCTACGGCGACGTGGGCAAGGGCTGTGCCCGTTCGATGCGTTCGTACGGCGCACGTGTCATCGTGACCGAGATCGACCCGATCTGCGCCCTGCAGGCCGCCATGGAAGGCTTCGAGGTCAAGACCGTCGAGAGCGCACTCCCCGAAGGTAATATTTACGTCACCTGCACGGGCAACTGCGACATCATCACGCTGGAGCACATGGAGAAGATGCGCGACCAGGCGATCGTTTGCAACATCGGCCACTTCGACAATGAAATCCAGATGGCGCGCCTCGAAAAATCGGGGGCCGTCAAGACCAATATCAAACCGCAGGTCGATAAGTTCACCTTCCCCGACGGACACTCGATCTTCGTGCTGGCCGAAGGCCGTCTCGTGAACCTGGGCTGTGCGACGGGGCACCCCTCGTTCGTGATGTCGAACTCCTTTACGAACCAGTGCCTTGCGCAGATGGAGCTGTGGCAGGAGAACCTCGAAGTGGGCGTGTACCGCCTGCCCAAGCACCTCGACGAGGAGGTGGCACGCCTGCATCTGGACAACCTCGGCGTGGAACTCACGCACCTCACCAGGAAACAGGCCGACTATATCGGCGTAGACCCCGACGGCCCTTACAAAGCCGAGCATTACCGCTATTAACGGCTGGAGGCTGCCGTGGGCTTCGGGGCTGTCCCCGGCGAAACGGGAAGTTTCCTGCGGCCGTCCGGTTTCTGGCCGGGCGGGAAGTCAAGACCTGTTGTTTTACGATTCCACCCCTGTCGGAAAAACCTTCGGCAGGGGTGTTTTCCTTTCCCAGTGGCTTGCGTTCCCGGCGTTTTCCGTTCCCGGCGTTTTCCGTTCCCGGCGTTTTCCATTCCCGGCGGCTTGCATTCCCGGCGGCTTGTGTTCCCGGCGGTTTCGTTCGCGGCGTTTCCGCTCAGGATGTTTTATTTCCCGCCGGCTTGCCGGACTGCCCGTTTTGTACTTTGGCCGGGAGCGGGCACGAAAAAGCCGCCGGGGAACCGGCGGCTTTCGTTATCCTGGAGCAGGGGCGGTTTAGTACCCGAAAATCTCCTCCTGTGTCACGGTCTGGATCGGGCCGAGGGTCTTGAGGTAGTTCAGGTCGAGATCCTGGATGTCGCCCAGAATGCCGTAGACGTATTTGCGTCCTTTCACCCACTTTTCCTGTGCGGCCTTGACATCGGCGAGCGTCATCTGCTGCGCCTTCTCGAAGATTTGCTTTCCGCGCGGCTCCGTCAGGCCGAGGTCGCGCATGCGGATGTAGCTCCACAGTACGCCGTCCTTCACCGTGCGCTCGGTGCGCAGGCGCGAGATAAGGGCCTCCTTGGCGATGCTGAACGCCTTTTCCGATTCGGGCATGTTGTTGATGATCTCGTCGAATGCCTCGATGGCCTTCTGCATCTTGTCGTTCTGCGTGGCGATGAAGGCCATGTAGTAATAGTCGCCCTTGGCGTTGGTCGGGATGGCGAGGTTGGCCCATGCCGAGTAAGCCAGGCCGCGGGCTTCGCGCATCTCCTGGAAGACGATGGTGTTCATGCCTCCGCCGAAATACTCGTTGTAGAGGGTGATCTGCGGGTCGGCTGCGAGGTCGAATTTCTCGCCGCGGTTCGAATACTGCATGTAGTAGAGCTGCTTGGCGTCGTACTGGGCAAGCATGACCTTGTTTTCATCGGTGGGTTGCAGCGTGCTGAACTTTTTTTCCAGCGGCTGGAGGTCGGCTGCCACCTTGTGGTGCGCGGCCAGGGCGGCTTTCACTTCGGCCTCGTCCTGCGGGCCGTAGTAGAGCACCTCGTGCTGCTTGCCCATCAGGTCGCCGATCTTTGCGAGCAGCTGTTCCGAGGTCAACCCCTGCAATGCCGGGTCGGTGAGCGTGGTGCGGCGGATGAAATCGCTGCCGTAGATCATGTAGCGCTGGAGCGCCCCGAAGCAACGGCTCTGGTTGAGCTTGGCGTCGGCGCGGCTCTTTATCATGTCGCCCTTGAGGTTTTGCAGGATCTCCTCGTTGGGCTGCGCCCCGGCGATCAGCCCTTCGACGATTTCCATCGCCTTACCCATGTTCTCGCTCAGGCCCGATATCTCGATCCAGCTCTGGTTGGTTCCGGCGCTCAGGCCGAACGAGCAGGCGATGGCGTACATCTCCGATGCGATCTGCTCGGCGCTCATCTTGTCCGTTCCGAGGTAGCTCAGGTAGTCGAAGGCGAGGTTGAGTGCCGGGTCGTTCTCCGTACCCGTGTTGAATACGTAGATCAGCGTGAAGATGTCGTTGGTTTCGTTTTTCTTATACAGCACGTTAACGCCCTTCTGCGCCTCGAACTGCGACATGTCCTTCTTGTAGTCCACGAATACCGGCTCGATAGGCTCGACCTTCGAGTTCTGTATCTCGGTGAGGAACTCGCTCTGCGAGTCGCGGTTGGTCACGATCGGCGTGATCTTCGGGGCTGCGATCTTCTGCTCGTTGGGGTCTTTGCCTTCACGCTTGTAGACGATGGCATAACTTTCGGGGCCGAGGTATTTGTTGGCCCAGTCCACGACGTCCAGCTTGGTGATCTTCGACATGCGGTCGAGCTGCTGCACTTCGTCGGCCCAGTCTGCGCCGTTGATGAACGAGTAGACGTAGAGCATCGCGCGGCTTTCGTTTTCTTCGAACGAACGCATCATCTGCATCTTGTAATTGTTGATGGTCGCCTCGATCAGGCTTTCGTCGAAATCCCCGTTGCGCAGCTTGGCCACTTCGGACAGCAGCATGTCGCGTACTTCGTCGAGCGACTGCCCGGCCTTCGGGCGGCCTGCTACCAGGAACGTCCCGTAATCGGGCTGCGACGATGCGTAGCCGTATGCCGAAAGCACCTTCTGCTGCTGGTTGAGGTCGAGGTCGATCAGTCCGGCCTGGCCGTTATAAAGTACCGAGCCCACGATGTTCGCCACGTCGGTCGACGGGTCGGTCGCACCCGGCAGGCGCCATCCCAGCATCACATTGGCGGCTTCCAGCCCGTATACCTCCTTCACTACGGGAGTCGTGATCGGCTGTTCGGGCTCGAAGTGCAGTTTCGGCAGGTTGGGGTTCGGCTGCATGTCGCCGAAGTATTTTTCGATCGTGGCGACCACTTCGTCGGGATCGAAGTCTCCCGATACGCAGACGGCCATGTTGTTGGGCACGTAGTAGGTCTTGTGGTAATTCTTGACATTGGTGATCGAGGGGTTCTTCAGGTGTTCCTGTGTACCCAGTACGGTCTGCGTGCCGTAGGGATGGTGGGGGAACAGGGCGGCGTCCATGGCCTCCCAGACTTTGCGGCTGTCGCGCGTCAGCGACATGTTCTTCTCCTCGTAGATGGTCTCCAGCTCGGTGTGGAAGCCGCGGATCACGGGGTTTTTGAAACGGTCGGCCTGGATCTTGGCCCAGTTGTCGATCTCGTTCGAAGGGATGTCCTCGACGTATACGGTCATGTCCTGCGACGTGAAGGCATTGGTGCCGTTGGCGCCTATGGCTGACATCAGTTTGTCGTACTCGTTGGGGATGGCGATCTTCGAAGCCTCGTAGCTGACCGAGTCGATGCGGTGGTAGATCGCCGCGCGCTCGGCTTCGTCGGTCGTCTTGCGGTAAACCTCGAAGAGGTTTTCGATTTGGTCGAGCATCGGTTTCTCGGCTGCGAAATCCGATGTGCCGAACTGCTGCGTGCCCTTGAACATCAGATGTTCGAAATAGTGCGCCAGCCCGGTGGTCTCGGCCGGGTCGTTCTTGCCGCCCACATTCACGGCGATGTAGGTCTGGATACGCGGCGTCTCCTTGTTGACGCTCATGTAGACCTTCAGCCCGTTGTCCAGGGTGTAGATTTTGGTGTTCAACGGGTCGCCCTTCACTGTTTCGTACTTGTACTTGGAACAAGCCGCGGCCAGCATCGCTGCGATGACTACCGCAAAGAGTAAGAGTTTTTTCATTATCGAAAGGGTTAAAATAGAGTTGCGAACCAGTCCCGCACGGCGGGGTATGTGTCGGCCGTGACATGTATGAGCATCCCGACGGCGGCTACGACCTTGAGCCCCGTGCCGACGATGAATGAGAGGAAGGAACCGAAACCCACGAGGATCGCCTTCGGGAAGTCCCCGCGGTCGTTGAGCAATTCCCCCGCCACGGCGCCGACGAACGGCCCCAGGATGATGCCTATGGGCGGGAAGATGAAAAATCCGGCGAATACGCCGACCGTGGCCCCGATGGCGCCCGCCCGCGAGCCGCCGAATCTGCGGGTCATCCACGCAGGCAGGAAATAATCGGCCACACTGACGGCCACGGTGATGGCCAGCCATATCCATAGGGCCGATGCCGACATATGCGAATAGGAGGTGAAATAGGCGCACAGAAGCCCTGCGTAACTGAGCACCACGCCCGGCAGGGCGGGGACGATACAGCCGATGATGCCGACGATCGTGAACAGGAATGCAAGTACGGAAAGCGCGATGTCCATATATCCGGGATAAAAAAGACCGTTAACATCGACAAATATAAACATTTATAGCAAAAAAATCTCCCTTTAGGGGAGATTTTTTACTTTTCCGGCCTTTCCGGCCGGCGGTTCCGGATGCGTTATCCGATCAGATGGTTGGTAGCCGTGTCGGGGAAGATGACCCAGGGTTTGAACTGCTTGGCATCCTCGAAATCCATCAGCGCATAGGATGCGATGATGATGACGTCGCCCACCTGTACTTTGCGTGCGGCGGCGCCGTTGAGGCAGATACAGCCGCTTGCGCGTTCGCCCTTGATGACATAGGTTTCGAAACGCTCTCCGTTGTTGATGTCCATGATCTGGACTTTCTCGCCCTCGATGATGTTGGCGGCTTCCAACAGCGCCTCGTCGATGGTGATGCTCCCCACGTAATTCAGGTCGGCCTGTGTGACCGTCACGCGGTGGATTTTGGATTTGATGACTTCAATCTGGAATTTCATTATCGGATACGGATGTTGTCGATTAAACGAATATCTCCTGCCTGTACTGCGATGCAGCCCTGGATGCGGGGGGAGTCGTCCCAGGCGGCGACCTCCTGCATCGTCCGTGCGTCGACCGACTGGTAATAGATGACCTTCAGCAACGGGTTGCGTTCCACCTCGGCCGTGACCCACTCCTTGAGTCGTGCGGGAGCCATCTCTTGCGATTGGGCCACTGAGGCGCGCAGCGTGGCGTAGATGTGCGGCGCTGCGGCCCGGTGCGCTGCATCGAGCAGCGTGTTGCGCGACGAGAGGGCCAGCCCGTCTTCGCCGCGGACGATCGCGCATTCGACGATCTCGATGGGAAGCGCCAGCTGGGCCACCATCGACTTGATGACGGCGATCTGCTGGAAATCCTTTTCCCCGAAATAGGCGCGTGCGGGGCGCACGATGTCGAACAGGCGGCTGACGACCTGCGCTACGCCGTTGAAATGGCCGGGGCGCGTGGCGCCCTCCATCACCTTGTCGATCAGTCCGAAATCGAACTGCCGGGTGTCGGGCTGGGGATATATCTCCTCGACCGTGGGCATCAGCACGAAATCCGCCCCGGCCTCTTCCAGCAGGCGGGCATCGGCCTCCGGCGTGCGGGGGTAATGCTTCAGGTCGTTTTTGTCGTTGAACTGCGTGGGGTTTACGAAGACGCTCACCACGACGGTGCCGTTTTCCCGCCGGGCACGCTCCACGAGCGAGCGGTGTCCTGCATGCAGGGCACCCATCGTCGGTACGAAGCCGATTCCCGACTGCTCCGCCTTGTCCAGCTCTGCACGGAGCTCCTTGACACTTTCAAATACTTTCATCCTTTCTTGATGCGAGTTGTGCGGGCAAAGGTAGAAATTCCATCAGACATAACGAAGAAAAAAGTCGGAAAAATAAGCCGTATCTTTTTCTTATGCGCACCATGCCGTTCCGAAATCCCGGTTTTCCGGCCTCGGAGGCGGATGCGGTTCTGTAAAATGCGGCTTTCGTGTGAAAAAGGGTGGCATTCATTGATTTTATTTCCGGATATCGCATAATGCGCCTATATTTACAACCGATGAAACAATGGCGGGGTACCCGCTTCCCGTTCCGGAATGGAAACGGGCGCGGCGGTTCCCTATTCCGGCAATCCAAACTTAAACGCCTCACGGGAGCCGGGGCATAATTTTAAAGTTATGAAGAAATTTATTCTTTGTTTGCTGGCCGTTGCCGCCGGCATGTCAGCATTCGGCCAGGGCCGCGTGATGGGAGTGCGCGCCGGACTGAATGTGACCAGCATCGACCTGAGCGCGGGCAGTAACAGCTTCTCGTTCGACTCGCGTGCGTCGTACAATGTGGGCTTTGCCTACCAGCAGCCGTTGCTGCGGACGCTGCCGCTCTACCTGGAAACGGGCCTTTACCTGACGGGACGCGGCGGATCGGTCAATGCCTCCAATTTCGATCTGGGATTCGACGAGGAGTTGTCCGGCAAGGTGAAGTTCAATATGCTCTATTTGCAGGTGCCCGTCGTGGTCAGCTGGCATTTCAATGTCAGGAGCGTTTCGATACAGCCCCTGGCGGGTGTCTTCTATGGGTTCGGTATCCATGGCAAGGCGAAGTTCAAGGGCGAGAAGGCCGACCTGTTCAAGTCCACCGACCTGGGGGATGGCGCCGAGGAGGAAGCGATGTTCAAACGCTCCGACCTGGGCCTGCGCTTCGGTGCCAACGTGACGTTCAAAAAGCATTACAATGTCAGCCTCGGGTATGACCTGGGCCTGCTGAACATCCTGAAGGATGCCGACGAGGTCAAGGCCAAGAACGGCAGCTTCTTCGTTTCGCTGGGTTACAACTTCTGATCCCGGGAACGGGCGGCCGGATGGCGGCCGGAAATAAAAAAGCACCGGAAGGCGTCGAACCTTTCCGGTGCTTTTTTGTGCCCGCGCTGTTCGGGTTGTCAGCGGGTCGGCAGCCAGACGCGGTAGCCGCCGTTTCCCCGGTTGCCGAAGGCGTAGTAGGGGATGGCCGTGAAGGTGCTCTTCGCGCCCTTGCCGTCGATGGCCGTTCCCGTGATGACCGGCGTGCCGTCCATCAGGTCGCTGCGGTATCCGAGTTCCATGCTGCCGGCCGTGTCGAGCCTCAGCCGGGCGTAATCCGCGTTGTCCGCCTGCTCGATGCAGTATACCAGCGGCCCGGCCGCGATGGCGGCCATGCCGTCCAGCTCCCGGGCGGCTTTATGTGCCCGGACGAGGCGCGGCGCGACGGGAAGTTCCAGCACGATGCGGTCTGCGGGGTTCCAGACCCGGTCGAGGAGGGCATACCCTTTGTCGAGGCGGATTTCGACCGGGGTGCCGTTCACCGAGAGCACCGGCGCGGCCGGGCTTTCGGATACGTACAACCCGAACGGGTTTTCCTCGCCGCGGGCCCAGCCCGGGATACGTACCTTCACGGTGAAGCGTGCCGCCTTTTCGGGCGTAAGCGTGAGGACGACCTTTCCGTCCACGGGGTATCGGGTCTGCTGCCGGACATGCACCTGCATGTCGCCGAGCGCGATGTCGGCATCGCTGCCGATGAACAGGTTGACATAGACCGTCCTGTCGTCCCGGGCGTAGATGAATTCGGGGGTCGCCGAGACTATCTTGAGGAACATCGGCGGGCAGCAGGGGCAGGGGTGCCATTCCCAGCGTTCGCTGCGGTCGGTGTTGAGAGGGTTCTGGTAGGTATACTGCCTGCCCGAGGCGGCGACGCCAGCCAGCACGTTGTTGTATAGCGCGCGTTCGAATTCATCCATGTATTTCGCGTCGCCCGTGAGCTGGTTCATCGCCTGGCTGAAGAACCCCACACCTACGGCGGCGCAGGTTTCCAGATAGGCGTCGGTGGGCAGGTAGTAGTCGTGGCCGAACTTTTCGTCGAAATGCACTGCCCCGACACCGCCCGTGACGAAGAGTTTTTTTCCGGCCATGTCGTCCCACCAGCGTTTCGCCGTGGCGATGTAGTCCGCATTGCCGTTCTCATAGGCCGCCGCGGCGATGCCCGTCGCCAGCAGGGTGGCCCTCACGGCGTGCCCGACGATGGCGGGCTGGTCGAATACGCGGATCGAGTCCTGCGCGTAATCGCCCCATGCGGGCCGTGCTTCGGGGCCGAATTCCGCGGTGTAGAGCTCCTCGTGGATCCACCGCTCCGCGCTGTCGTTGCCCCACGTGCCCCACAGCGGATAGCCGCAGTGCACGCCGCGGTTGCCGATCCAGAACTCGGCCAGCCGGAGGTAGTCGCCGGCTGCGGACTGCGCCCCGGTTTGCGCGCGCAGGCCGGGGCGGTCACGGTAGAGCTTGTAGAGTTTTACCAGGGCCTCCTCGGGGCCCGAGTGCGCCGGGACGATATTCTTTTTCGGGGCGGGCCCCATCGTTCGCACCATGTAGTCCGCCATGCGCGTGGCGACTTTCAGCAGCCTGTCGTCCCCCGTGGCTTCGTAATAGTGTACCCCGGCTTCGATGAGCATGCCGGCGTTGTAGACGTCGTGCTGCATGCGCAGAAACCCGCCGTTCGCGCCCCAGCGGTGGTTGTCCTCCGTTAGCTGGGTGTTGGTGCCGACGAACCCGTCCGGATCGCTCTTTTGTGCCGCTTCGATGCGGGCGATGTAACCGTCTACACGGGCTTTGAGCGCCGGGTCGGGACGTTGTGCCAGCAGGTCGGATATCCCCCGGATCGTCTCGTACACCAGCCCGTCGTACCAAGGCGGCCCCGCGTGGCGGCCGATATCGCGGGCGCCCGATGCTACGAGGTCGAAATTTTCGAAAGCGTCGACGCCGCACGCGAAATGCGCCGGGTCGTTCCCTTCGAACTTGTCGAGCATGTCGCCGACGGTGACATGTTCCCATTTTTCATAGCGGGGGCTCCAGAAGGCGTCTTCGACCCGGACGCTTCCGGCCTCCAGCGGCCGGATTTTTGCAGTCCCGGAGTCCCGGTTGCACCCTGCGGCCAGGAGCGGCAGGGCCAGAAGTGCGGTTTTGATAGGTTTCATCAATGTGGGTTTATGTTGTTTCCGAATTTTTCCGGCATGGTGCGTGCTTTGTGGACAAATATAAATAAAATTTCGTCATACTGGTACGAACTGGTATGTTTTTTTGAGAATAATGCCCGAATGGCAAGCGCTGCCGGGTGCGGCGGGGAGGTGCGTTTGCCGGCACATATTGTATATGTGTCCATGCGTATATTCGTCCGTATGCGGCTTTTTCGCAAAAAAACCGTATATTTCGGGGAAATTCAAACCCGAACGACATGAAAAATTTATTTACACTGACATCTATGACTGTTACCGCTGTTGCACTGACTTCGTGCTGCGGGGCATCGAAGAGCGAAGCCCCGTGGATCGTCGACCGTTTCGACGACATCAAGGTCATCCGTTACGAAGTCCCTGGTTTCGAGCAGCTTCCGCTTGCGGAGAAGGAACTGGTCTATTACCTCGCCGAGGCTGCCAAGTGCGGCCGGGACATCCTTTTCGACCAGAATTTCAAATACAACCTCGCCGTGCGCCGTACGCTCGAAACGGTTTACGAGAACTACCGGGGCGACCGCTCGGCGGCCGAATGGAAGGCCTTGGAGAAATACCTGAAAAAGGTGTGGTTCGCCAACGGCATTCATCACCACTATTCGAACGACAAGTTCGTCCCCGAGTTCACCGAAGGTTACCTGCTCGACGTGATAGAGACGATCCCCGAGGAAAAGTTCGGCGACCTGAACCCGCTGCGCGGCGAGGTCTGCAAGGCTATCTTCGATCCGGCGCTCTATAAAACGCGCCTGAACCAGACGGCGGGCGAAGACCTGATCGCCACCTCGTCGAACAACTACTACGAGGGCGTGACGCAGGCCGAGGTCGAGAAATTCTACGCCGACATGGTCGACCACAACGACCCGGAACCGATCTCCTACGGCCTGAACTCCAAGCTGGTGAAGGAGAACGGCGTCCTGAAGGAGCGCGTATGGAAGGTCGGCGGCATGTATTCGCCCGCCATCGAGAAGATCGTCTACTGGCTCGAAAAAGCGCAGGCCGTGGCCGCCGAACCGCAGAAAAGCAATATCGCAGCGCTGATCGAATATTACAAGACCGGCGACCTGCGCGAGTTCGACCGCTATAATATCGGCTGGGTGAAGGACACCGTGTCGAACGTCGACTTCGTGAACGGCTTTATCGAGGATTACGGCGATCCGCTCGGCCGCAAGGCTTCGTGGGAGGGCATCGTGAATTTCATGGACAAGGAGGCCTGCCACCGTACGGAGGTGATTTCGGATAACGCGCAGTGGTTCGAAGACCATTCGCCCGTTGCTCCCGCCTACCGCAAGGAGAAGGTGAAGGGCGTTTCGGCCAAGGTCATCACGGTGGCGATGCTGGGCGGCGACTGCTATCCCGCCACGCCCATCGGCATCAACCTTCCCAATGCCGACTGGATCCGCAAGGAATACGGTTCGAAGTCGGTCACGATCGACAACATCACCTATGCCTACGACATGGCCGCCCACGGCAACGGCTTCAACGAGGAGTTCGTGCTGCGTGCCGGGGACCGCGAGGTGATGGACAAGTACGGCAAACTGGCCGACGACCTGCATACCGACCTGCACGAGTGTCTGGGGCACGGTTCGGGACAGTTGGCGCCGGGCGTGAAGGGCAACGAGTTGAAGAGTTACAGCTCGACGCTCGAGGAGACCCGCGCCGACCTCTTCGGCCTCTACTACCTGGGTGACCCGAAGATGGTGGAACTGGGGCTGGTACCCTCGTTCGACGTGGCGAAGGCCGGCTATGCGAAATATATCCTGAACGGCATGATGACCCAGCTGGCGCGTATCGAGCCGGGCAAGAACGTCGAGGAGTCGCACATGCGTAACCGCAAGCTGATCTGCGAGTGGTGCTATGAGCGCGGCAAGGCCGACAACGTGATTGAGATGGTTCGGGAAAACGGCAAAACGTATGTCGTGGTCAACGATTACGAAAAACTGCGCCGACTGTTCGGCGACATGCTCCGCGAGGTGCAGCGCATCAAGTCCGAAGGCGACTACGAGGCCGGCAAGGCGCTTGTCGAGCGGTATGCCGTCCAGGTCGATCCCCAGCTGCACCGGGAGGTGCGCGACCGTTACTATGCACTCGGCATCGAACCTTACGGCGGCTTCGTGAACCCCGAGTTCGAACTTGTCGAAAAGGACGGCAGGGTGGTCGATGTGAAAATTTCCTATCCGGCGAACTACGTCGAGCAGATGCTCGGCTATTCGAAGAACTATTCTTTCCTGCCCAATATCAATTGACGGGCGCAGTCCCGGAAGAGAAAGCCGCCCCGAACAATTCGGGGCGGCTCTTTTTATCGGAAAGTTCCGGCCGGGATTCTGCCGTGCTTCCGCAGAGGGCTTGCCTTGCGGAAGGGGGCTGCAATTTCTCTCAGCGGTTGGTCATCCGCATGTATTCGAATTCGGCCGCCTGGCCTTCCGGCCCCTGGTAATACAATCCCGGGCGTGCTACGCGATCCCATTGCAGCAGGTCTTCGGCACCTACGGGCAGGTTCTCCACTTGTTTCCAGGTGTGTCCGTCGGTACTGTACCCGAATGCTGCGGGGGCATTCCCCCGTACCTCGATGCGCAGGTAGACCGGCAGGTGCGCCCCGATCTGCCCGGAGCTGCCCAGCAGCGTTTCCCTGCCGTCCTTGTAGAGCTTCAACAATACCTCGTCGCCCTGCAATCCCCATACGAGGAGGTTCGCTGCATCCCCGTATACCGTGAGCCCGCTCCATCCTGCGTTGCGGTCGGAGAGTGCCGTTTCGAGCGTATAGTCGGGGCTTACGGCCCTCAGGCAGAGCGCCGTGCCGGTTTTTACGCCCTCTTTGGGCCGCCCGCCCAGGCAGAGGCGCCCGTCGGCAAGCTCGATCTCGGGCGTCGCGTAAGGATAGTTCCACGTCCATTCGGGTCGGAGCCGGTCGGCCGTGAAGTCATCCGCGAAATCGAATACGGGCTGCTGTGCCATGCCGGCAAAAGGTATCGGCTGCGTCAGGGATGCTGTTTCCCCGCCCCGGAAATGAAGCCACAGGTCATCGCCCAGGACGATCTGCTGCAACATCGGCTGGCGTCCCAGAAAGAAATTCTCACCGGCCAGATAGGCGTGGCAGAGGTAGAACATCCTCCCGTCGGGCGTCGTCGTGATGGTGCCGTGCCCGATGGACTGGACATCGCCGCCGCCGTGCAGGATCGGGTTCCCGGCGTAACGCTCGTAGGGGCCCCGCAGGTTTTTCGAGCGGGCGACCGCCACGGCGTAGTCGCTCCCAGGGCCGCAGCAGCCGTTTATGGAGTAGACGATGTAATAGTAATCGCCGATTTTCAGCCAGTGCTGCCCTTCCATGCCCTGCCGTTTGTCGTCGCGCAGCAGCGTGAAGGGTTCCCCCGCCATGCGCAGCCCGTCGTCCGAGATTTTGCAGGCCAGGAGTTCGATCGGCCTTGGGTCGAGTCCGTAGGCTTTCCACGAGATATACAGCTCGCCGGCGTCTTCCAGCACGAATGCGTCGATCGCCTCGGTGCCGTACTCGACGATCGGGCCGTGGTCGGTATAGGGGCCTTCGGGTTTGTCGGCCGTGGCGACGCCGATATACGACGTCCCGTCGGTTTTCCGGCGTGCCGTATAATAAGCGTATGTTTTGCCGTTGCGGTGGAAAAGTTCCGGGGCCCAGAACGAGGATCTCGTCCATGCGGGCTGCTGCTCGAACAGGTGCCCGATCTGCCGCCAGTTGACCAGGTCTTTGGAGCGGAACAGCGGGTAGTAGGGGGCCCATTCCGACGAGGTGCCCGTCGCATAATAGGTGTTGTCTACCCGGATGACCGTCGGGTCGGCCATGTCGCCCGCAATGACCGGGTTGCGGAAGGTCGCCTGCTGGGCGCCGGCGCCCATGCAGGTCAGGAGCGAGGCTAAAAGCAATAGATGTTTCATCTGCATGAAATTTTAGGTGTGAGGGGCAGTTCTGCCGACAAATATACACAAAATTTCGGGTGGGAAATACATCGGAATTACATATGTTTGCCCTTATTCGGATGAGACGGCCTGCGTCCGGGCTCCTGCGGTTACAAACGGCAAGGCGCACCCTGCAGGGTGCGCCTTGCCGTTTCTTCGGGGAGGGACGGGATTATTCCGCAACCTCTTCGAACATGTCTTTGCCGACGCCGCAGACGGGGCAAACCCAGTCTTCGGGAATCTCTTCGAACTGCGTTCCGGGGGCGATGCCTCCGTCGGGATCGCCCACTGCGGGGTCGTATACCCACTCACAAACGGTGCAACGGTACTTTTTCATTTCTTCTGGTTTTTAATGCGTTGTTTGTTATTTTTCGTTTTTACGGGCCGTTCCGGCCTCGGTTGCAAATATAAGATCATTTTCCGGAAATACGCAATCCCCGGGCGTCTTCTGTCGACTTTTTGGCCGGATCCCGATACTATTGCGCCTGCTCTTCCTCTTCGTCGTCTTCCGCCGGGCGGTTGCCTCCGGGGGGCATAAGCTCCTCCACGAGGCGGTCGGCATCCGAACACGAGACGTACAGGCGGTCTTCGTAGATATCGGTGATCTCCACGAAGTTTTTCCACTCCGAGGCGTAGAGTTTCACGCGTTCGAACCGCCTGAGGTCGAGGAAATGTCCGTAATAACCGAAGAACCCGCAGCCCCCGAATACCGGGAAGAACCATTTCATCCGCCGAGGGTCGACCCGGCGTACCGAGGCGATTTCGTCGCGGCGGATTTCGGTGATGTCCAGCAGGCAGCGCACCTCGATCTTCTCGTCGGTGACCACAATCCTGCGGGGGATCGATAGCGACATCAGGGCGATGAGCGCCACGATGAACGAGGTGAACCAGGCCGAGAGGTAGCCCCCTTCGTAGAGGTGGTACAACAACCAGCCCAGCAGTACGAAGACCACCAAATAGACCAGCGTCCAGTAGATCGCCCGGCGGCTGAAACGGTATTTATAGGTTTTCTCCATCCGTATCCTCCTCTGTCTTTTCGCGCCCGGCCAGCAGTGCCTCGGCGATGACCATATCTTCGGGGGTCGTGATCTTCAGGTTCGTACGCTCGCCTTCGCACAGAAATACGGCCTCGCCGGCCTGTTCCACGACCGATGCGTCGTCCGTAAATTCGGGGCGGTACTCCGCCTCGTAGGCGCGGCGCAGTATGTCGGCGCGGAATACCTGCGGGGTCTGTACGATGCGCAGGCGGCGGCGGTCGACGATGCGTGAAGCCGTGCCGTCCGTTTCGCGGTACGAATCCACGGCTTCGACGACCGGGATCGCAGTGCCGTGTTCGGCGGCTGCGGCCACCGCACGGCGGATCATGCCGTGCGAGGCCAGCGGTCGTACGCCGTCCTGTACGGCGATCAATTCCGGATCGCGCTTCAGGGCTTTCAGCCCGTTTTTCACCGAATGGAACCGTTCGTCGCCTCCCGTCGTAACCGTGTGTGCCGCGATGTCGAAGCGTGCTGCGAAGTCCTTCCAGAAATCGGCGTGCTCCGCGGGCAGCACCACGACGATCTCTGCCCCGGGCAGCGCCCCGGCGAAATTGTTGATCGTATGGGCCAGGACGGGCAGGCCGCCCAGCATCATGAATTGCTTGGGACGCGAACCTCCCATGCGGGTTCCGCCCCCGCCTGCTACGATGATGACTCCTATCTGTTGTTCCATATCAGTTTTTTTCCGAATCCGAGCGTGTTGTCGGTGAATTTCATAAAGTCGGGCGCGATCGCCCACAGGGTCAGTTCTGCCAGTACGGCATAGGGAAACCGTTTGAGGTATGCCCGCCTCGCCGCCTCGTCGGCCCTTTCGGCTTTACCGCACAATTGCAGCCCCTGGACGCGTCCCACGACCTTCGTTTCGAGTACTACCGAGGCTGCGACACACGGGTTGCGAGCCATCTGCTGCGCATGGTACGTCGCCATGTCCGACGTGAAGATCAGCAAATTGCGTTCCGCATCGTAGCAGTAAAATGCGTTGCTGCAATAGGGCGCTCCCTCGCCGCTCGTCGCCAGCGTCAGCACATGGTGTTTTTTCAGAAACCGTACGATTCGCGCATCGACGCCGGCTTTATGTTTGGCTTCCTGCGCCCCGGTGCTTTCCGCTGTATCCTCCGGATTTCCGGTTTTTTCCGGTATACCGGACTTTTTCCGGGGCGTTCCTGTCTGTTCCCCGGCATTCCCGGGTGCTTTGCCCGTTTCCCGGATGGCTTCCATCCTCGTCCTGCCCCCGGGCCTTTTATCGAACGGTTCCTGATCCCAGCTTTCCGGCATGTCGGCCGGCAGATGTTCCTTGCCTGTCGTTGCGGCCATTTTCCCCGTTATTTCGCTGCCTCCGGTGCTGCCGGCTGCGGGATGACGAGCGAATCGAGCTGCGTGATGCGCTCCCCGTCCTTCACCTCGCCGTTCAGTTCGGCCACGATACGGTCGCGCACGAATTCGAACGTCGCGCGGTTCTCGTTCGAGATCGGTTCGGCCGGTTCCTGGGGGATTTTCAGCGGATTGATCGGCGTGCCGTTTTTCCAGATGCGGTAGTCGAGGTGGGGGCCGGTCGAGGCGCCCGTCGAACCGACGTAGCCGATCAGCTGCCCCTGCGAAACGCGCGAGCCCTTCGAGATGCCCTTGGCATAGCCGCTCAGGTGCAGGTAACCCGTCATCAGGTTGCCGGCATGTTTGATTTTGAGCGTGTTGCCACCGCCGCCGCCCCAGCCCTTGAAGGTCACCACACCGTCGGCTACGGCATGTACGGGCGTGCCTTTCGGCGCTGCGTAATCGACGCCCGTATGCGGCCGGTATACCTTGTAGATCGGATGCTTGCGCGCATAGGTGAACTTCGAACTGATGCGTGTGTATTTCAGCGGCGCCTTGAGCATCTGCTTGCGCAGGCTTCCGCCGTCGTATTCCCAATACTGGATTTTGCCGCCCTGCCGGAAGGGGATGGCGTAGTACTCCTTGCCGCCCTGGCAGAATTTAGCGCCCCAAATGCGGCCGATGCCGGCCGAGATGCTGTCGTCGATGAAGCGCTCGTCATAGATCACCGTGAAATTGTCGCCCTTCTGGATGCCGAAGAAATCGACCGTCCACTGGTAAATGTCCTCCATTTCCGCGGCCAGCGCATAGGGCAGGTGCTCCTCCATGATCGCACCCCACAGCGACGAATTGATCGTGGCGCTCTTCTTGGTGCGGCGTACCGTGAATTCCTTTTCTCCCGTCTGGACGCTGACCGAATCCTCATGGAACCCGAACACCACGTATTGAGACATGTTGCGTTCGTAGACCAGGTAGTCCAGGTGGGGGGCATAGAGCGAATCCTCGTGGATGAAGACGGTGTATTTATGCCCGGCGCGGATGTTGCGCAGCGGGAAAATCTCTTTCGAGGCTTTGTCGAGCCTGTCGACCGTAAGGGCCGAAACGCCGTACCCGTTCAGGATTTTCCCCAGCGTTTCGCCGCTGCCCACCTCGCCCGTTTCGGTGCGGTAGTTGTCGGCGTTGATGCCGTAAACGATATTCTGCGGCGCGGCTTCTTCCTTTTCGGCCGCGGCCTGTTGCGTAGTTCTGTCGCACGCCCCTGCGGCTACGAGCAGCAGGGCGCATATCGGTAATTTAAAACTTCTCATAGACGCAAGCAAAGATATGAAAAAAACGCAGGAATCTCCAATTTTATTATTCCTTTGTCGGTCAGGCCCGAGATTTGCTTTTTTTGTTTTGTGTTCCGGAGATTTATTGCTACCTTTGAAAAATTGTATGGATAAACCGACCCGAAATGTTGAAATGCTTGCTTGCTCCTGCGGCTCTCCTCTATAAGGCGGGGGTGACTTTCCGTCACCGTCTCTTCGACTGGGGTATCCTCAAAAGCGAGAAGTTCGACATCCCGGTCATCTGTATCGGCAACATCACCGTCGGCGGTACGGGCAAAACCCCGATGGCCGAGATGGTGATCGCCTATATGTCGCAGATGCATCGCGTCGCCCTGCTGTCGCGCGGGTACGGCCGTCGTACCAAGGGGTATCTGGAGGTGAAGGCCGACTCCCATTACCGGGATGTGGGCGACGAGCCGCTGCAGATCAAACTCAAATTCCCCGATACGGTGGTGGCCGTGTGCGAGAAGCGTGCCGAAGGGATCCGCCGCATCCGCGCCGAGCACCCCGACGTCGACCTCGTCGTCATGGACGACGGGTTCCAGCACCGCTATGTAGAGCCGAAGGTGAACATCGTGATGATCGACGCCACGCGCCCCGTGCAGCACGACAGGATGCTGCCGCTCGGAACCCTGCGCGACCTGCCCGAAGAACTGCACCGCGCCCACTATTTCGTCGTTACGAAGTGCCCGGAGAAGATGGCGCCCATCGACCGGCGCATCCTGCGCAAGGTGCTGATACAGGTTGCCTACCAGCGGGTCTATTTCACCCGTTTCGAGAGTTTCATGCCGCAGCCGCTCTTCCCGGATGCCGCGCCCGGCGAACCGCTCCTGCAGGGGCAGCAGGTGATCGCGCTTTCGGGCATCGGGAGTCCCAAGCCGTTCCTCGCGGCGTTGCGCGGGAGCTACGGGGTGGTGGCCGAGATGACGCTCGACGACCATCATGTCTACAAGGTACGCGACCTGAACCGCCTGCGCGAATTGCTGGACAAGTTCCCCGGGGCGGTCATCGTGACCACGGAAAAGGATGCCGTAAAACTGACCAACCGCGCGAAGATCCCCGAAGAGATACAGCGCAGGATATACTATTTACCGATAAATATTTCATTCATAGAGGATTCGGCGACGGATTTTCTGCAAAAACTGGAAGAAGATGTTAGAGGAAATTAAAAAAACAGCGGCTTTTATCGACGCCGCCACGAGTTCTTTCGCCCCGGAGGTGGGCATCATCCTCGGCACCGGCCTGGGCGGTTTCGCCGATAAGATCGACACTGCATTCGCCATCGAATACAAAGATATCCCGGGTTTCCCCGTTTCGACCGTCGAGGGGCACAAGGGGCGTATGATCTTCGGCACGGTCGAGGGTCGCAAGGTCGTAGCCATGCAGGGGCGCTTCCACTACTACGAGGGCTACACGATGCAGCAGGTGACTTTCCCGGTGCGCGTCATGCAGCAGCTGGGCATCAAATACCTCTTCGTGTCGAACGCTTCGGGCGGGATCAATACCTCGTTCCGCGTGGGCGACCTGATGGTCATCACCGACCATATCAACCTGATGCCCAACCCGCTGATCGGCCGTAACATCGCCGAGTTGGGGCCCCGCTTCCCGGACATGCACAACTGTTACGACAAGGCGCTGATCGCCAAGGCCACGGCCATCGCCGAGGAGGAGAACATCAAACTCCAGTACGGCGTTTATGTCGGCGGCACGGGCCCGACGTTCGAAACGCAGGCCGAGTACCGTTATTTCAAGAATATCGGCGGCGATGCGGCCGGTATGTCGACCGTGCCCGAGGTGATCGTGGCGCGCCACATGTCGATCCCGGTCTTCGGCGTCTCGGTCATCACCAACTGCGGCCTTTCGGACGAGGTGGGTGACCACGAGGACGTGCAGCGGCAGGGTAAGAAGGCCGGCATCAAGATGGAAGTGCTCTTCAAACGTATGATAAAACAGCTGTAAGATATGGTAAACAAAGTGATTCTGGTGGGCAACGTGGGCATCGACCCCGAAGTCCGCACCACCGAGAGCGGCGTGAAGGTCGCCCGCATCCGCCTGGCCACGACCGAACGCTTGTTCGACCGTCAGGCCAACGAGGCCAAGGAGCACACCGAGTGGCACACGGTCACGCTGTGGCGCGGCCTTGCCGACGTCGTGGACAAATATGTCCGCAAGGGAACCCAGATCTATGTCGAGGGGCGCCTGCGCACCCGCGAGTGGATGGACAAGGATAATAACAAGCGTTATACGACCGAGATACTGGCCGATGTGATGAACCTGCTGGGACGCCGCAGCGACAACCCGGCCTCGGACGGAGCCCCTTCCGGGTATGGTTCGCAACAGCAAGCCCCGGCTTACGGACAACCTGCCCAGGGGGGATCCCAGCAGCCGGCGGCGCAGCAACCCGCCGCGCCGGCCGTTCCGGCAGACGATCCCGACGACCTGCCGTTCTGATGCCGTGAGGTGCGGACGGCGGCATGGCGGGGAGGTGCGGAAAAAGGCACGGGCGTCCCGGCGGTGCCGGTTGTCCTTTTCGAATGTTTTACGCCGCAGCGGGCACGTGTGAGGTGCTTCCGCTGCGGCGATTTTTTACCCGCAACCCGACCGGGGAAATATGGAACCGAGAATAAAGCCTTTTATCCTGAACCGTACCGATGAGCGGAACACCAAAAGCGTGAGCGGAATATTGCTCTATGCCGCGCTGTTCTTCATCGTGACGCGGATTGCCGCCATGCTGCTGCAAAAGTCCGGCGCGGCTCTGTACGAATGGGGCTGGGGGCTCGATGCCGCGGGGATGCTCGGTGCGCGTACGCCGGAATCGATGGTTTCCGAAATGGGATGGCGCGCCGTGCCGCACGTGCTATTGCTTGCACCGTTCGTCGAAGAGTGTGCTTTCCGGCTGGGGCTTTCGTTCCGGAGGTGGCATATAGCTGCGGGATTAGGGGCGTTGGCCTATTTTTTTGCCGATTGGATGCTGTTTTTTGCCGACGTGGCGAATGCCCGTTACTGGGCGCTTCCGGTCTGGATTGCCGTTGCGGCGGGGGTTTACGGGTTTACGACGGACGGGTTTTGGTTGTCGAAACGGGATCGGTGGCTGCGCCCGGCGATGTGGGCTTCGACGGTGGTTTTTGCCTCTGTACACCTGCTTTCCGCTTCGGCGCTTACCTGGGGCCTGCTGCCCTATGTGCTATTGTATGTGCTGGGGCTCTTTTTCTCCGGGTGCGTCTTTGTCTATCTGCGCGTGAACCTCGGCTTTGGATGGGCATTGGGCGCGCACATGCTTTGCAACCTGCCTCCCGCGTTATTCCTGCTGGGCGCACTCTGCGACTGACGGACGAATATATTAAATTAAGCCGCGCTCCTTTTTCGGGGGCGCGGCTTTTGCGGTGTGAACAGGGTTATCCTTTTGTCCTGACAGCCATGCGCTCCCACAACCACTCGGGGATCAGCTTCCAGAAAAATACCAGAACGGCATAGCGGCGGTCGATGACCACCCTGCGGCGCCGGCGTTTCAATACCCGCATGATGCGTGCGGCAACCTTTCCGGTTTCCATCAGCATCGGGTAGTGCCCGTCGCCCGCCAGCAACGGGGTGGCGACGAAACCCGGGCGGATGTCCGTGAAGCGGATGCCGAGTTTCTCCATATGCGCGAGCTGCGCCAGCGCGTCGATATAGGTGTTCTGCATGCGCTTGGTAGCCGAGTAGGCCGGGGCGCTTCCGAGCCCCTTCGTGCCTGCGATCGAACTGATGACGGCCAGGTGCCCGCCTCCGTTGGCCCGGAAATAGCCGAAAGCCGCCGTAACCATGCGCACGAACCCTTCGCCGTTGGTGCGCAGGGTGTCGAGTTCGATCTCCGGCAGCAGGCCGGTGTTCCGCTTGCCGATGCCCGAGCAATGCAGGTAGATGTCCATGCCGCCCAGCTTGTCGATCAGGCGGGCGAGCTGTCCGGGTGCGTCGTCGTGCGTGATGTCCAGCGGTTCGGTCTCAACCTGTTCGGGAGCTGTGGCGCGGAGCGCTTCGAGCGCCTCTTCACGCCTTCCTGCTGCGCCTACGCGCCATCCTTCGCGGATGCACAGCGTCGCCACTTCGAGCCCTATGCCCGATGTGGCGCCTATGATGACGATACGTTTCATACCGGTCGGTTTTTGATGATTCACCTCTTAAAGATAAGGGCTTTATTCGGGAAATGCAAATAACTTACCGATACGCATCCGGGAAAGGAGGAAGTAAAAAAAAGAGCCGGTTCACGGCTCTTTTTCCTGTCGTTTTCCCTTTTTTCTCTTTTCGGGCGCCTCCTTATGCGTGCGGGGTTCAGCAAGCAACAGCCGTTTTTCCGTGTCGGACAGGCATGAGGAGGCACGTCGCAGCAGGAAATGCGTGGTTTGGTGCTCATTCCCCGAGACGTAAGCCTGTACGAATTCCCAACCCCGGCTGACCATGTAGTTGAGTGCCTCGACGACCGACCCGAAGACCAGTTTGTGTCCCTCGGCGTCCGTCAGCCAGTTGTATGCCCATGCTTCGGTCTTTTGCCCGAAGTCGAAAAGTACGCCATCGCCCCGGTAGGAGGGCAGGTGGCTGCCGATGATTTCGCAGTAGAGATAGGCCGGTATCGCGGCCTCGATGCTTGCAGGGTGCAGTGCCGAAGGCTCCTGTCCCCGCGAGGAGACGAGCCCGCCGGATATGCAGAGCAGGGCGGTGAGCAACAGGGGTATCCGTTTCACAGGCCGGATGTCAGCGTTCGTCGATTTCGCGCTGTACACATTCGATGCCGACCTTGCGCAGCAGGTCGAGCCCCTCTTCAGAGCGGTATTCCTCGCAGTAAACCACCCGCTTGATACCGGCCTGGATGATGAGTTTCGAACATTCGATGCAGGGCGCCGCGGTGATGTAGAGCGTCGAGCCGTCGCAGTTATTGGCGCTTTTGGCGACCTTCGTGATGGCGTTCGCTTCGGCATGGAGTACATAGGGCTTGGTCTTGCCGGTCTCGTCCTCGCAGACATTCTCGAAGCCCGAGGGCGTGCCGTTGTAACCGTCGGAAATGATCATCTTGTCCTTGACGATCAGCGCCCCGACCTTGCGTCGTACGCAGTACGAATTTTCAGCCCAGATGCGGGCCATGCGCAGGTAACGCATGTCCAGCTGGCGTTGTTTTTCCTCGTTGTAACCCATAATCCGTTCTCCTCCTCCGTGCGGGAGGCTTATTGCATGTCGATGAATACCTTTTTGACGGCTTCGAGATACCCGTACCCGAATACGTTGCAGGGCATCAGGTAGCTGGTCTCCGTCCATTCGTTCCAGCTGTTGACCGTAATCAGCGGTGCCCGGTCGGGATGCGCGTCGATGTACTCACGCGCCATGCGGAGCCCCTTGGCGAAATTTTCCGGCGTGTTGTTCTTCACGACGGCGCTGTGCCCCGTGCGGGGGCTGTTGTCCCAGCCGACGCTGATATGCGGGTAGTAGATGAAATCGTACGTGGCGTCGATCCTCGCCCATTCGTCGCGCACCTGCTCCAGGATGGCCAGGTAGTCCTGGTCGACGTTGGCGAAATGCGCGAACTGGTAGTGCGTGGTGCCGGTGAATCCCAGCGTGCCGATGAAATCGTTTGCCGGGTTTTCCGTTTTGCTGCCATCGAACCCGCTGTAGTTGAGATTGATCGACCACATGGCAAACTGGAGTTCCAGCCCCGGGAACCCGGCTTTCTTCACCTCCTTCTTGAACCATTTCAGGGCATCGGCCGTCTGCTCCACGCCGCCCAGTCCCGCGATCAGTTGCGGCAGGTCGTAGACCATGAAGACCGGCTTGCCGTCGATCTTGTAGTATTGCGGGTGCTTGAAATACTTTTCGATGTTCCGCCGGCATATCTTTTCGAACTCCTCGCGGTCGACCTTTCCCGTCCAGATCACATTCTGCTCGTGTACCCGCGCCAGGCGCGTATCCCAGTGGTTGAGTACGTCGTGGTTGGCCCACATGAGGTAAAACCGCATTTTGTCCACGTTGCCGGCCTTCAGGAACCCGTTGTCGAGCGTGGTCTCCATGAAAGGCCGTCCGTCGTACCAGTACCAGTCGAAAATAAAGACGTTCACGCCGTGACGGGTCGCCTGCTCGATCTCCATCGACATCACTGCCGGATCGGCTTCGTTGACATAGCCCCACAGCGGTTTGCGATCCCAGTAGTGCCCCGGATTGCGTTGCTGCATGGTCATGACGGTTTCCCATTCCCCGATCCCCATCGGCCAGAAAGGCCGCAGGCGCGGGTCGTCCGACACATAGGCGGGGTAGACATAGGCCGCCACGTCGTATTGCTTCGGGGCTTTGCCTTGTTGCTGCGCAGCTGCGCGGCCCGCCCCGCAGGCAAGGCAGAATGCCGCGGCCGTTATGCTGTATTTTACCAGGGTTTTCACCGTACGGAAGAACTTGTTTGCAGGTGGTTAAATTTGGTTAAATTCCTTTTCCGTGGCACTGCTTGTATTTCTTGCCGCTTCCGCAGGGGCACGGGTCGTTGCGGCCGACCTTCTTCTCGACATGCACGGGCATCGGTTTCTGTTTGTCCTGCTGCCCGGCCTGAGCCGCAGCCTGCATGCGCGAGGCCTGCAACTTGTTGACGTCGACTTTGGCACGCTCCTGACGCTCCCGCTGTACGGCCTCGGCGTTCTGGTCGCGCACCGGGATGTAGGCTTTGTTGAGGATGGCCAGCACGTCGCGGTTGACCTTGACGATCATCTTCGAGAACAGCCCGAACGATTCGAACTTGTAGATCAGCAGCGGGTCTTTCTGCTCGTAGGTGGCATTCTGCACGCTTTGGCGCAGGTCGTCCATCTCGCGCAGGTGCTCGCGCCAAGCGTCGTCGATCGAGGTGAACATCACCACCTTCGAGAATACCCTGAAGATCTCCGCCCCATCCGAATTCTTGCATTTCAGCAGGTTTACCGGGACGTTGTAACCCAGGTGGCCGTCGGTGATCGGGAAATAGATGTTCGAATCCAGCTGGTCTTTTCGATCCTCGTAGATGCGCTCCATCACGGGGCGTACCGTGTCGGCCACGGATTTCGCGCGGCGTGCATAGGCATCCTTGAGGTCTTTTACGATCAGTTCGGCCTGTTCGGCAGGTTTTGCGGAGCCGTAGGTCGCCTCGTCGAACGAGGGCTCGATGGCGACTTCGCGGATCAGCTCGAACCGGAAATCCTCGAATTCGATGCCGCGGTTGACCTCCACGAAGTTGTCTGCGTAGTCGTACATGATGTTATTCAGGTCGATTTCGATCCGCTCGCCGTAGAGCGCGTGGCGGCGGCGCGTGTAGATCACCTCGCGCTGCGAGTTCATCACGTCGTCGTATTCCAGCAGGCGTTTGCGGATGCCGAAGTTGTTCTCCTCGACCTTCTTCTGGGCGCGCTCGATGGCTCGCGTCATCATGCCGGCCTGAATCACCTCGCCCTCTTTCAGCCCCATGCGATCCATCATCGAGGCGATGCGGCCCGACCCGAACAGGCGCATCAGGTCGTCTTCGAGCGATACGAAGAACTGCGACGATCCGGGGTCGCCCTGACGTCCGGCACGTCCGCGCAGCTGGCGGTCGACGCGGCGGCTTTCGTGGCGTTCGGTGCCGATGATCGCAAGACCTCCGGCTGCCTTGACCTCGGGCGTCAGCTTGATGTCGGTACCGCGGCCGGCCATGTTGGTGGCGATGGTCACCTGTCCCGAGCGGCCCGCCTCGGCCACGACCTGCGCCTCCAGCTGGTGTTGCTTGGCATTGAGGACGTTATGCTTGATGCCGCGGAGCTTGAGCATACGGCTCAGCAACTCCGAAATCTCGACCGAGGTAGTACCCACCAGTACGGGGCGTCCCGCCTCGACCAGCTTCACGATCTCCTCGATCACGGCGTTGTATTTCTCACGCTTGGTCTTGTAAATCAAATCCTGGCGGTCGTCGCGGATCACCGGGCGGTTCGTCGGGATCACCACGACGTCGAGTTTATAGATGCTCCAGAACTCCGAAGCCTCGGTTTCGGCCGTACCGGTCATACCGGCCAGCTTGTGGTACATGCGGAAATAGTTCTGCAGCGTGATCGTTGCGAAGGTCTGCGTCGCAGCCTCGACCTTCACGTGCTCCTTGGCCTCGATGGCCTGGTGCAGGCCGTCCGAATAGCGGCGCCCGTCGAGGATACGCCCCGTCTGTTCGTCGACGATCTTCACCTTGTTGTCCATCACCACGTATTCGACGTCTTTCTCGAACATGGCGTAGGCTTTCAGCAGCTGGTGGATCGTGTGCACGCGCTCCGACTTGATCGAATAGTCGTTGACCACCTGGTCGCGCTTCTGCGCACGCTCCTCGTCCGAGAGGTTGCTCTTTTCCAGCTCGGCCACCTCGGCGCCGATGTCGGGCAGCACGAAGAACCCGTCCTCGTTGAAATATTTCGACAGCACCTCGTGTCCCTTGTCGGTCAGTTCCACCGAGTTGAGTTTTTCGTCGATGACGAAGAACAGGTCGTCGGTGATCTCCGGCATACGGCGGTTGTTGTCCTGCATGTAGGTGTTCTCGGTCTTCTGCATCAGCGCCTTGACGCCCGTTTCCGAGAGGTATTTGATCAGCGGCTTGTACTTGGGCAGGCCCTTGTGGGCACGGTAGAGCTTCACGCCGCCCTCGTCGTTCTTGCCCTCCGAGATAAGCCGGCGTGCCTCGGCCAGCAGGCCCGTCACGAGGTTTTTCTGCAGGTTGTAGAGATGGTCGATGGCCGGGCAGTACTGCTCGAAGAGCTGGTCGTCGCCTTTGGGTACCGGGCCGGAGATGATGAGCGGCGTACGGGCGTCGTCGATCAGCACCGAGTCGACCTCGTCGACGATGGCGAAGTGGTGCTTGCGCTGCACCAGGTCGGCCGGCGACGAGGCCATGTTGTCACGCAGGTAGTCGAAGCCGTATTCGTTGTTCGTACCGAAGGTGATGTCGGCCATGTATGCCTTGCGGCGGGCGTCGGAGTTGGGCTGCGTGTCGTCGATGCAGGCTACCGAAAGCCCGTGGAACTGGTACATCGGGCCCATCCACTCCGAGTCTCGCTTGGCCAGGTAGTTGTTCACCGTGACCAGGTGCACTCCCTTCTTGGCCAGCGCGTTGAGGAATACGGGGAGCGTCGCTACGAGTGTCTTTCCTTCACCCGTCGCCATCTCGGCGATCTTGCCCTTGTGGAGCACCACGCCGCCGAACAGCTGTACGTCGTAATGGATCATGTCCCATTTCAGGTCGTTGCCGCCCGCCATCCAGTGGTTGGCATAGACGGCCTTGTCGTCCTCGATACGGACGAAATCCTTCTCGGCGGCCAGATCCCGGTCGAAATCGTTTGCCGTGACGACCACCTCGTCGTTCTGTGCGAAGCGGCGTGCCGTATCCTTCATGATGGCGAAGGCTTCGGGCAGTATCTCGTCGAGCTTCTCCTCGATCTTCTCGTCGATGCGTTTGGTCGTCTCGTCGATCTCCTTCGAGATACGCTCCTTCTCCTCCAGCGAGGTTTCGGGCAGTTCAAGCTTGGCCTTCAGTTCCACGATGTCGGCCTCGTCCCGGGCGATGAAATCGGCGATCTGCTTCTTCAGCGCCTCGCTCCGGGCGCGCAGCTCGTCGTTCGAAAGGGCTTCTATCGAAGGGTATACCGCCTTGATCTTCTCGAGGTAAGGCTCGATCTGCTTACGGTCTTTGTCGGCTTTCGAGCCGAAGAAAAGTTTGATTAAACTTGCAACTATTTCCATATGTGATTTCAGTTATTTCGGGGTTGTGTCCGTAAATCTTACAAAAGTAATGATTTCTTTCAAAACCACAAAATATTGCGGGGAGGAGTCCCCGTTTGCCGCAAAAAAATATATTTGCCCGTAAATTCCTGATTTCCCTGCAAAACCCTTATGTTTGTTAACAATTTGCGTTAACCCCACTAATCTGTCGTTCATGGAGCCTAAACTTCTTCCGGCCCGGTATTCCCTGGCAATCCTCTTCCTCGCCTGTGCGTTTTGTTGTCATGCCCAGTCCCGGGTCATCGAGGTACATCTCGAAAAACAGAAACCGGCCGTAAAGTCAACCATATGGGCATTCCCGCTTGAGGACGATACCGTACCTTTGGCCGAACTCCGTCCCCGGGCAACCGGATTGCCTGACGAGTGGAAGGCTTATTCCGTGACGGACGACTTCCCGCAGGCTCTCTATCAGGGTTTTTGTGCCGGGAAGGTCGATGAGCAGACCTGCATGCGGAAATTCGAGGCATGGCAGCGGGATACGACGGATTATTCTCCGTACCCCGTGCGGATATTTCTGATGGTTGCATTCGGCCGCGACGGTTCGGGGGTGGAACATGTGATGTTCGATACCGACGGCGACTACGATTTTTCGGACGAAACCGATTACCGGCTTGGGGAGCAGCCCCCGCTGGTAAGGATGGCCTACGAACGCGTCGTAAACAAGAAAATCGTGCCGGATATAACCTGGGTGGAACTTTCGGATCGGTTCGGGGAGCGTAACCTGTTGATGTGGGAGACGACGCAAGGCCGGTTCTCGCTCGACGGTGTGGAGTACGCATGTACGATCGTGCCTGAGGGTTCGTACGACCGGCATTTATGCACAATTAAGATCGCGACCCGGAACGGAAGTGCGGAGTATGACTTGAAAGAATATGCCCGTTTGGGTGATGCGTGGTACCTGCTCGACAGCCTGGCGCCCGACGGACGTTACCTGCGTCTGGAGTGCGTTCCCGATGCCGAAGGCCGGGAAGCCATGCAGGTAGGCTTCCGGCCCTATGCTTTCACGGCCGTCGATATGGCGGGCCGGACGGTGCATTTCCCCGGTGATTTCGCCGGAAAGTATGTACTGCTGGATTTTTGGGCGTTGTCGTGCGGCCCCTGTGTGTATGAAATCCGTAATTATTACCCGGATATTTATGCCCGTTTCAGGAATTGCGGATTCGAGATCGTCGGCGTCGCGGACAATACCGCAGCCGAATTGCGCGGCTTTATGGATAAGTATGCGATGCCGTGGACGGTGATCGCCGACCGTGATAACGGGAAGGTGCGGCGAAACCCTTACGGGATTACTTTTTTCCCGACGCTGTTGCTTCTCGGCCCCGACGGGCGCATTCTCGAAAAAGGCTGGAATTTGCGGGGCGCGGAGCTGGAAAACGTCCTGCGCCGCTATATGCCCGACGCACCCCGGGCGGCGAACGAATGATTCCGGATGATAATTGGCGCGACCGCCTATTTCCGCTTTTTGTGTAACTTATAGTAGAGAACGTACAGGCCCGGCAGGCGGTTTATCAGGAAATGCCGGAAATCCCGGCGGCGGAATTCGAGCGGCATGATGCCTTGCCGGCGGGCTTCCCGGAGCATTTCGCGGGCGTTGCCGAGTTGCCTCACCACGGTCTGTTTGCATGCCAGGCTCATGGTCTTGCCCACATGCAGGCGCATCAGACGGGCGCCTGAGGGGTCTTCCGCCCCGATGCGGGAGGCGAAACAGGTCAGGCTTTTCATTGCGCGTACGAGGTCTAAGCGACTTTGTGGCTTGTAATTGCCCATGAACGAGTCGCTGCGTTGCAGGTAGTTGTAAACCCGGACGGGGAGGTATTGGATCCGCCGTGCGTAATACAATGCGCGGGGTGTGAACTCTTCGTCCTCGTGCCAGATCGGGGTCATCCGCAGCGAGTTGGCGTCGAGCATCTCCCGCGAGTAGAGGTAGGCGTATACCATCGGCAGGAACCGGTCGCGTTGCAGGAAATCGACTCCGCGCTGCACGTCGGAGCCGTTGCCTGCGGAAATCCCGTCGCTCCAGAGTGGAACGTCGTTGCCGTTTTCGTCGATTCCCGCTATTTCGAAGCACAGCATGTCGAGCCCTCCGCACTCCATGGTTTCCACCAGGTGCCCGAGGACATTCGGTTCGAGGTAATCGTCTGCGTCGAGATACATGACGTACCTGCCCGCGGCGCGGTCGGTGCCGTAGTTGCGCGTGCGGCTCAGCCCCTCGTTGGGTTTGGTATATACATGTACGTTGGGGTGCCCCTGCGCCGCCTTTTCGGCGGCTGCGAGCGACCCGTCCGTCGACCCGTCGTCGATGACCAGAATTTCGTACTCCTCGGGAGATAAATCCTGCGCAAGGGCCGAGGCAATACATTTCCCGATCAGTTTTTCGAGGTTGTACAACGGGATTATGATGCTGACTTTTTTCATATCACCGGAGTTCGAGCCACAGCAGGCGTTTCCTGATTTTTACGATCCACGAGGGATAGAAACATTTGCAGGCGAGCTTGTAACGGTAAACCAGCCGTTTGCGCAGCAGTTTCGGATCGTAGGCCCTGCGTTCGGAGTTTGCGCGGTAGAGTCGTTTGAGCAGGCCGCGGTAGGTCGTAAGTTCGTCGCGCCGCAGTGTCCCGACCCGGAGGTTCATCTGCGTGTATATCCGCGATTCCTCGTCGGTGAGCGTCATGCCGAGGGTTGTGCGCAGCAGATCCCGCTGGATAGCTTGCGCGCTGAGGGTTTGCCGGTCTAACTGGCTGGTCGAAAGTTGGTTTTCCCACCTGCGGTAGAAAAACAGATGTTCCGGAATATTCGCCATGTGCATGTGCCCGGAAAGGTCTACCCAGAATTGGTAATCTTCTGCCATGCTATCCCGGAACTGCACTCCCGAACATCGGAACGCCTCGCTGCGCATCATGACCGCCGACATTGCGAACGGGCAGCCGAAAAGCATCTGGATCCGGATTCCTTCGTGCGTGATGGGATCCTGGATCTTCTGTTCCCGGGCATCGTCCGGCCCGAACATCGTATAGTAACTGCCGCACAGGTCGATCTGCGGGTGCTGTCCGAAGAATGCTGTCTGGCGGGCGAAACGTTCCGGCGAACAGCGGTCATCGGCATCCATGAACGTAATGAAACTCCCGCGCGCTGTTTCCAGTCCCCGGTTGCGGGTATAGGCGGCGCCGTGGTTCGCCTCGTTGCGCATCAGGACGATCCGTGCGTCTTGCGCGGCATAACGGCTTGCGATGTCGTACGAGGAGTCCGTCGAGGCGTCGTCGATAACGATCAGCTCGAAATCCCCGACGGTTTGTCCGAGGATGTTGCCGATGCTTTCGCCGACGAAGCGCTCTGCGTTGTAGAGTGGCATGATGACGCTTATGAGGGGGGATTGCTTTTCCATCGTTGCCTGTTATTCGGTTGAACTTATGCTTTGCAGGATGCGCCGTCCGACGGGGCATTCCGTACAGCGTTTTGCAGGACAGTATTCCGTGGCGAGTTGCAGCAGCGCCTGCGATTCGAACGCGTTGCGGATCATAACGCCCGTGTTGCGCCAGTTGCGCATGTAACGGTTGTCCTCGGCTGGCAGGCGTTCGAGCAGCGTGAGGGCGCTGTCGCGCAGCGTTTCGCGCCCGGTGACGCTGCCGTAGGCGAATTGCAGGACGGAAACGAGGTTGATGCCGATGATATTGGCCTTGAACGCGCCCAGCCGCTTGGGGTGTTCGTCGCTTGCGATCCCCGGGATGTGGTGCGTGCGCCAGTAGTCCGACGCTTCGATGCAGAACAGCCGCCGGATATCCTCTTCCGTGCGGCATGACATGGCGCGTTCCATTACGAATTCGTCCTGTATGAAGAACTCGGCCGCCTGTGCCAGACGCAGTACGGGATGGTTGGCGGGGCGTATCTCGTCCAGTTCCCAGACCCCGGCATCCAGCGGTTCGATGTCGTATTTGGCCGCCAGGTATTCGAAGTCGCGCGCCAGGTCGAGCGTGTACGCGTCGTGCGGATAGAGCGTCAGCAGCCCCGAAGCCCCGAAGAACATGGCTTCGACGGCCCGCGGCGCCAGCCGTTCGCGCAGGACGACCTTGTAGGGGACGCGGCGTGCCAGCGAGAGGTACGCCTCCTGGTTCCGGCGGTCGCCCAGCGTGCGGAAATAGAGCAGGTAGAAGGTCTGGTTCCAGTTCTCGGAAGCCTCTTCCCGCAGGGCGTCGACCATGCGCATCTTGCGTTCCAGCCGGCTGAAGAGCAGTGCCGTGCATATTTCGCTGCGCTGCAGGGAGCCCAGCCCGGCGAGGTACCCGCCGCAGGCGTACGTCCCGGCCCCGGCCTGCAGCCGGTTCAGCATCCGATGCTCCTGCTCCGCGCCCATGTCAGAACATGTTGAGTTCGAGCAGCGCCTCCTCCGACATCATGCTCTTGTCCCATACGGGGTCGAACGTGAGGATGACATTCACCGCCTTTACGCCGTCGACCTTGGCAACCTGCTGGTTGACATCCTCCACGAGCATGTCGGCCATGGGGCAGTTGGGCGCCGTGAGGGTCATGCGGATGTTCGCCACGCCGTCGGGCGTGTAGTCTATTTCGTAGATCAATCCCAGGTCGTAGATGTTGACCGGGATTTCGGGATCGTATATGTTCTTGAGCGTAAGGACTATGTCCTTCTCTACCTTCAGTATGTCTTCGGGTGTCATGGCTGTCTGTTATTTTTCGCTTTTGCTTGCGAACGCGAGCGCATAGAGCCGCATCTGTTTGACCATCGACAGCAGGCCGTTCGAGCGCGTGGGCGAGAGGTTGGCGCTCAGGCCGATGGCGTCGATGAAATAGAGGTCGGTGTCGAGGATCTCCTGCGGCGTGCGCCCGTTCAGCACGCGTATCAATAACGCGATGATGCCCTTGGTTATTATGGCGTCGCTGTCGGCGGCATAGTAGACCTTGCCGTCCTCCAGACGTGCGTCTACCCACACGCGCGACTGGCAGCCGTCGATCAGGTATTGTTCCGTGCGGTGCTCGGCTGCGATGGCCGGGAGCGAGTCGCTCAGGCCGATGAGGTAGTCGTATTTGTCGAGCCAGTCGTCGAATACCGAGAACTCCCCGATGATCTCCTCCTGTATCTTGTCCATATCTTTTGCTTTAAATCCTTACAAATCTATTATTTCCGGCAGTACTTCGCCTTCCGATGCCGCAGGCTCGGTGATCTCCAGCATACGTGCCACGGTCGGGGCCACGGCTGTCATGTCCACGCGGCGCTTTATGCGCTGCGGCCCGACGCCGACGCCGTAGAATACCAGCGGCACCTGCGTGTCGTAGCCGTACATCGATCCCGACGACGACCAGCAGCGCTCCTGCTCCTCGATCCAGCCGGGCATCAGGTTCAGGATGACGTCGCCCGAACGGCGGGGGTAGAAGCTGTTCTGCATCTTGCGGGCATAGCCGCTCCCGAAGTAGCTCGTACGCATGGCCGTCGCCGAGAGGGCGTGCGATACGCCCCGGAACTGCATGGCGAAGATCGCCACCTCGTTCTGTACCTCGGCCAGGTCGAGCCCCCGCTCGTAGATCAGGTTGTGGTTCAGGTAGACGCATTTGTCCTCGTACTCCAGTACCCAGTCGCCCATGCCGTAGCGGACGTTGAGGAAGCCGTTGACGATCACCTCGAACTGGCGGGTGTTGAACCGGTCGCTCTCTTCGTGCCCCGTGTCGAAAGAAGGGCTGGTGCCGTGGTCGGAGGTGAAGACGACGAGCACCTCACCGTTTCTGACCTGGGCGAAGACGAAGGTCAGAAAATCGGCCAGGTCGCGATCCAGGCGGTAGTACATGTCCTCGACCTCGACCGACTCGGGGCCGTAGGCCTCGCTGATGCGGCGCGGCGTGTCGAGGCAGATGTTCAGCAGGTCGGGCGTCGCGTCGTCGCCGAGTTTGAACTGGGCGATGGCCTGCTTGGCAAAGCCCAGCACGGCGGTGTTGCCCGCCGGGGTGTAGAGCATTTTGTCGTAGTCCGACGTGAGTTTCAGGCGCCCTTCGCCCGGCTCGTCTTTGTCTTTCCTGCTTTTGCCCGTGAGAACGATGTCCCAGTTGCGGGTGTTGAGGTAGCGTCCCTTTTCGTAGAGCGTGCGCCACTCGGGGGCGATGTACGAGAGGTTGTAGCGTTCGCGGTTGCTGCGGGCGACCCATTCGGGTACTTCGGGGGCGTAATAGGGCGACGTTTCCCAGCCGCAGCGCGCCGAATCGAGCCAGAAGGCCTCGCCGCCGTGCCCGGCCATGATGACCGCCGACATCGCCTCGGTGGCAACCGAGACGGCTTTGGCTCCGGGCTCGTGTTGCAGGAGCGCCTCGGCGAGCGTCTGGGCTATCAGGTTGTAGGGCCCCGGGCCCTTGCGCCCGGCGATCAGTTCCACGGCGTCGTTTTCGACGTAGTCGCGCCAGCGGGCGCCGATTACGCCGTGCGTCGAAGGCATGGCGCCCGTGGTGAGCGTGGCGAGCGATACGGGCGTCGTGGTCTGCTGGTAGTCGTAGCGGCTGTCGGCGAAGACCGTGCCCCCGTCCAGCAGGCGCCTGAGCCCGCCTTCGCCGTAGTTGTCGGCATACCGGCCGAGGTCTTCGGCGCGCATCGAGCCTACGACGATGTTGACGACCAGGCGGGGGCGTGCCGCCGCGGCTTCGAATGCCGCCAGGGCGGCTATGGCAAGTAAAATGATCCTGTGCTTCATTGCGTGTGTGTGATTGGCCGCAAATTTACGAATTTATTTCGATACATCTGCGGAAATATTCCTCCTCGGCCTGAAAATCGACCTGCGGCAGTGCCGCGATCTCGCCTATCCTGCGGCGGCAGAACTCCCGGTAGGCCTCGCTGCGGGGGTTGCGGGGACGGTGCGCCGCCGCGACGACGATGTGCCGCACGTCGTGGAGCAGGCGTCGTGCCTCGTCCGAGAGCACTGCGGGGATGAATTTTTCCCAGACGTATTGTATGGCCTGCGCCGAGGGGTGCACCAGGTCGTCGGCGTAGAAACGGTAGTCGCGCAGGTCGTCGTTGAGCACTTCGTAGGCCGGGAAGTAGTGGACGGCGGCGTGCGCCGCGGCCAGCTCTTCGGCCGCCAGGCGGAGCGTGGCCTTGCTTACGGCGTTGCCCTCCAGCCCGTCGCCGAGGTGCCGTACGGGGCTGACCGTGAGGATGACCTCTTTCCCGGCGAGCGGCCCGGCGAGCAGGGCTGAAAATGCCCCGGTGATCTCCGCGACGCCCAGCCTGCGCCGTACGAATTCGGTCGCGGGCTGCCGGTGGCAGTTGGCCACCACCTGCCCGTTGTGTTCGTAGACCCATGCCGTGCCCAGGGTCAGCAATACCCGGTCGGCACGGCGCAGGGCTTCGGCGCCTGCCTTGCGGGCGGCGTTCATCGCAGCCAGCGCCTCGTCGGGCGACGCGGCCGAGAGAGAGCCGTGGAACCCGTAGTGGAACCACAGTTCGCCGTCGAAGTCCAGCTCGGAATGCTGTACGGGCGCCTCGTCCGCATAGCTGCGCAGCGCGGCGGCGATGGAGAGGGGGTTGAACAGGATGCCCGTGGGGTTTGTGACGATGCGGAACCGGGCTTCGGCGAGCCGTCCCGCGATGTGTTCGGCGAAGCAGGAACCGAGGGCCAGGATGCGGTTCCCGTATCCGATTTTCACCCCGAGGGGCGCAATGTCGATTTCGGTGCGGAATTTCATAGGGCAAAAGTACAAATTTTATATCTTTGCCGTATGATCTTGCATGCAAACTGCAAAATAAATCTGGGGCTGGATGTCCTGCGCCGCCGTGAGGACGGCTACCACGAGTTGTCGACCGTGATGTTCCCCGTGCGGGGACTGTACGACGTGGTCGGGGTGACGCGCACGGCCGTGCCCGGCGTGCGGTTCCTCTCCGAAGGGCTGGCGGTGGATTGCACCCCCGGGGAGAATATCTGCGTCAAGGCTTTCCAGCTGATGCGGGAACGCTACGGCGTGGACGGCGTGGAGATACGCCTCGACAAGCGGGTGCCTTTCGGTGCCGGACTCGGGGGCGGTTCGTCCGACGGCACCGCCGTACTGCTGGCGCTCGACGGGCTTTTCGGCCTGCGGCTCTCGGAGGCGGAGCTGATCGACCTTGCCGCCGGATTGGGTAGCGACACGGCTTTTTTCGTGCGCAATACCCCGCAGCTTTGCACCGGGAGGGGCGAGATCATGGAGCCTTACCCGCTCTGCCTGGCGGGAATGACGCTCGTTGTCGTAAAACCCGACGTGGGCGTTTCGACGCGCGAGGCTTACGCAGGGGTACGTCCGCATGTGCCCGAAGTGCCCCTCGCGGAGCGCTTGCGGCGGCCTGTGGTGGAGTGGCAGGGTTTGGTGACCAACGATTTCGAACCGCATATCTTCGCGGCGCATCCTGCCATCCGCGAAGCCCGTGACAGCCTGCTTGCGGCCGGAGCGGTCTATGCCTCGATGTCGGGCAGCGGCTCGGCCGTGTTCGGACTTTTCGACGATGCGCAAAAAGCAGGGAACCTGCGGCTGCAGACCCCCTTTGTCTATACGTTGTAGTGTGGGTCAATTGCTCCGCGATCCCTGTTCTTCCGCCCTTGCCGCATCTCGGTTTTCCCTTATCCCGGGTTGTATGCCCGTCTGAACTTGCGCGCGTTTAGCAATTCGCCGCTTTCCCGGGCTACCGCTTTGCCGCATCGCCGCTCCGGGGTGCTCCCCGCAATTTACTTTCCAGGCAAGGTCTTCCCGCCGCCCTGACGACCTGCGGTGTTTCCCGCAGGGGGATTGTCCCCTGCTGCTGCGGTTTTTTCCGTTTCCGGTCTGTTTTCCGGGACATCTTTTTGTGGTTCATCTCTTGTGCCTGCGGTGTCCTCCCCGTCCTTTCCGGAGCTTTTATCCGCTTCGTCCTCATGGAGGAGTCCGTCCAAGAATCCGTTCAGGATGTCGTTCAGCGCGCCTTCTCCCTGCTGCGACCCTTCGACCTGTTCTGTCCTGGCGTCCCTGTTGCGGATATTGAGCTCCTCCTTGAATTTTTCGGGGGCGACCAGATAATAGATGCCCAGCGACAGCGTCAACAAGCCCAGGGCTGCGAAAAATGCATAGACATATTGCAGTCCGTTCGCCAGCAGCGTGCGCAGGACGGCGCCTTTCTTCTTCAGCCCGAACAGTTTCCGGAATACGAATCCCGTATAAATGAAAACGGGCAGCATCTGCATGTAGAAGGAACTGTACCACGGGATGAACAGTTCGGCGGGCAGCGCGAGGATCATCAGCGTGATTTCGAACACCGACAGGAAGATGCCGATGTAGAGGTATTCCACATATTTGAGGTCGGAGCGCCTGCGGAACACGGTTTTCATCGCCAGTGCATAGAACGGCAGCATCAGCAGCATGTTGGCCGCGGGGTGCAGCGTGGCGTAGTCGTAGTAGGAGCAGATAAGCCACCGGAACAGGGGGGAGTCGGCCCGGGCCGTAGGGGTGAACTCCTTGCCCACGAGGGCGAACACGACGGCGTAGAAGGTCGAGAGCATGAGCAGGATCGCCACCGGGTTGAAATATTTGCGGCGGTGCCCCAGGATGAACTCCGAGACCGAAACGTAGGGGTGTATCAGGATCGCCAGCCATGTCATCACGGCGCCCTTGCGCATGTTGATGCCCCGCAGGCCGTACGCTTCGTCGCCGATGAAGGTCGAAGAGACGCTGTCCACCAGCGACGCCCAGGTCAGCCGGTCGGTCGTCGTGCGTTGTCCGCATGCCGGACAGTAGTTGTGGTCGATTTCGTGGCCGCAGTTGCGGCAGAGTTGGTGTTTGGGCATATTCGTTTTGTTATGCAGCTTCCCGGGACACAGTTCCCGGGAAGCGTGCCTTGCCGTAGCGCAGTCCGCACTACGGGCAAAAAGCCGCACTGGCCGTGCACTCGCATTCGGGACGAACCATTTTCTTCATCTGTCGGGGACGTGGGGTCGGTCATTGCCCGACCTGGCATGCGACGGGCGCGGAATAATCCGCGCCCGCAGGTTTTGTCCCTTATTTTGCCGCATCCCCGGCTGCGCCGCAGGGGATCGCCATCTTTTCGATGCGGTGTTCGTGGCGTCCGCCTTCGAACTGGGCTGCGAAATAGGCGTCGAGCATCGCCACGGCTTCGTCGTTGGTGATAAAACGCGCCGGGAAGACGATGATGTTGGCATTGTTGTGGCGGCGGATGAGCGACGCGATTTCGGGCTCCCAGGCCAGGCCGGCGCGGATGCCCTGGTGCTTGTTGAGGGTCATCGTCATCCCTTCGCCCGAGCCGCAGAGGGCGATGCCGCGTTCGAGTTCGCCGTTTTCGATCGCCTCGGCCAGCGGATGCGCGAAGTCTGCATAGTCGACGCTGTCGGGCGAATGCGTACCGAAATCGAGCACCTCGTAACCCATGGCGTCGAGGTAACCTACCAGAAATTCTTTCATTTCATAGCCTGCGTGGTCGCTGGCAATACCTATTTTAATCATCGTATTTTGGTTTTGTATCATATTCCGTTTCTATTCTACAAATATAAGGAAAAATAACCGTCGCCGTGCTTCCGGCTCCCGAATTTGTGCTATTTTTGCCCCATGAAAATTCTTCTCGTCGTATTGGGATGCATCTCGTGCGTGCTGGGCATCGTCGGCATATTCGTCCCCCTGCTGCCTACCACGCCGTTCCTGTTGCTATCGGCGGCCTTTTGGGTGCGTTCTTCGCCCCGGCTTTACGGCTGGCTGCTCGAACACCCCTGTTTCGGCGAGTATGTACGGAACTTCCGCGAAAATCGCGCCATACCGCTCCGTGCCAAGATCATTTCCCTGACGCTCATGTGGGGGACGATGCTTTACTGCATTTTCGCGCTGCTTACCGCCTGGTGGTGGGCGCAGGCGGCCCTGCTTGCCGTCGCCATTGGCGTGACGTGGCATATCCTTTCGTTCGCCACCCTGAAAAAGGGGGTGCTGGTGCAGGAAGACCCCGAAGGGGAATAACCTCCGCCGCAAGGGGTGGCAACGCGGCTGAAGGGGGCTCACGAGAGAGGAACGATTGCCCGCATGAAAAAACGACCCGGAAGGGTCGTTTGTGTGTTCAGAATCGTCGGCATTTTTCGTCCGGTTTCCCTTGCGTTTAGTCCTCTGCGGGCTGCCTGTCCATGTCGAGCATCGAGTAGCGAACGGAGTAATAGCCCGCGGGGCTGTCCGGTGCCGGGACGACCGAAGTCCCGATGCGGAGCCGGTAGACGTATCCCGGTTCGTATTCGAACCCTTCGATGCGGAACGGCCACGGCTGCCATTCGTTCAGCCCGGACTCGGGGAACCGTACGCTCAGAAACCGCTGTCCCCGGTAATTCATCGGCTGCGGAGCGACCTCCATCGTGAAAGCCGGGAAGAACCGCTCGGGGATGACCGAGGTCGCCGGGGCTTTTGAAATTTGCTCTAGCAGGGTGTAGCGGATCGAAGAGCCGTCCTGGGGCGTGTCGGGCAGTTGTTCGGCCTTTATGCGGAGCCGGTATTCGTAGCCCGGCTGGTATTCGAACCCTTCGATGCCGCCGTAAAGTGCGCGCCACGACGTGTCGTCGTTGGCCTTGACCAGCAGCACGGGTTGCAGCGTATGCGGCCCGTGGGCGATTCCCAGTTGCGAGGCGACCGTCCATTCGCGAATTTCATATTCGTCGTCTTTATCGCATGCCGTGCATGCGAAGGCCGCCAGCAGGAGTGTCAGTATATATCTTTTCATGTCTGTTCTTTTCCGTTTGCGTTCTTTCCTATAAACGGAGAAATCTCCTGATACTGCATGTGATAGGTGAAAAAACGGATGCCTCAGGCCAGGTATTTTTCCGCGGCGCTGATCAGGAACCCGAACAGCAGGGCGTTGAACAGCACCACCGGGATGGCTTTGCGCTCCTTGCCCGAGAAGGTGAAGAGTACGGGGAGCATCAGCATCAGCGTGACGGCCATGCCGTCCGCCCACCAAGGCAGGTAGGGCAGGTTGCTGTAAAAGACGATGACCGCCGCAAAGAAGTAGATGAAGAATGCCGACAGGCACGAACGCAGCGGCAGCCGCTGGAAAATCATCGGGATGATGTCCAGCGTCCCTGCGACGGCGCCGACGGCCAGTGATAAGGTGAAATGATCCATTTTCCGGGTTCGGTTTATACGTTATGCGGCGGCCGTTTACTTCGAAGCGCGTTTGCGGTCTACCTCGTGCAGCAATATCTTGCGCAGGCGCATGGCGTGGGGCGTAACCTCGACGTATTCGTCCGCCTGGATGTATTCCAATGCCTCTTCGAGCGTAAAGACCTTCGGCGGGGCGATCGAGGTCTTGTCATCCGACCCCGAAGCGCGCATGTTGGTGAGCTGCTTGGCCTTGGTGACGTTGACCGTGATGTCGTTCTGGCGCGTGTGCTCGCCGATCACCTGCCCCTCGTAGACCTGATCCATCGGGTTGATGAAGAAGCGTCCGCGATCCTGCAGCTTGTCGATCGAGTAGGCGAAGGCCGTGCCGGTCTCGCCCGAGATGATCGAGCCGTTGGTGCGCATCTCGATTTCGCCGACCCACGGTTCGAAATCCTTCAGGCGATGCGTCATGATCGCCTCGCCGGCCGTTGCCGTCAGCATGTTCGACCTCAGGCCGATAATGCCGCGCGAGGGGATGTCGAACTCCAGCCGCACGCGGTCGCCGTTCGACGTCATGTTCCTGAGCGTGCCTTTGCGCTTGGTGGCCAGTTCGATCACCGTGCCCGAGCAGGTTTCGGGGCAGTCGACGGTCAGTTCCTCGACCGGTTCGCATTTCTTGCCGTCGATCTCCTTGACGATCACGCGGGGCTGTCCGACCTGCAATTCGTATCCTTCGCGGCGCATGGTCTCGATCAGCACCGAAAGGTGCAGCACGCCGCGGCCGAATACGTTGAAACTGTCGGCCGAAGGGCCGGGCGTCACGCGCAGCGCGAGGTTTTTCTCCAGTTCGCGGTCTAGGCGCTCCTTGATGTGGCGCGAGGTGACGTATTTGCCGTCCTTGCCGAAAAACGGCGAGTTGTTGATCGTGAAGAGCATCGACATCGTCGGTTCGTCGATGGCGATGGGGGGCAGCGGTTCGGGGTTCTCGTAGTCGCATATCGTGTCGCCGATCTCGAACCCTTCGATGCCCAGGATGGCGCAAATCTCGCCGCACGGCACTTCGTCGACCTTCTTTTTGCCGAGACCTTCGAAGACCATCAGGTCTTTGATCCTGGTCTTCTGCATCGTTGCACCGTCGCGCTTGGCCAGCGTGACGTTCTGTCCCGCCCTGAGCGAGCCGCGCGTCACCTTGCCCACGGCGATACGGCCCGTGTAGGAGGAGTATTCGAGCGAGGTGATGAGCATCTGGGGCGTGCCTTCTACCACGGCCGGTTCGGGTATCTCGTCGATGATGGCGTCCAGCAGCGGGACGAGCGAGTCGGTCGGCTCGTTCCATTTGTGCGACATCCAGCCCTGTTTGGCCGAGCCGTAGATGGTCTTGTAGTCGAGCTGCTCCTCGGTGGCGTCGAGCGTGAACATCAGGTCGAAAACCTGCTCGTTGACCACTTCGGGACGGCAGTTGGGCTTGTCGACCTTGTTGATCACCACGATGGGCTTCTTGCCCAGCGCCAGCGCCTTCTGCAGCACGAACCGGGTCTGGGGCATGGTGCCTTCGAAGGCGTCGACCAGCAGCAGTACGCCGTCGCACATGTTCAGCACGCGCTCGACCTCGCCGCCGAAGTCGGCGTGGCCCGGGGTGTCGATGATGTTGATTTTATAATCCTTGTAAATTACCGAGACGTTCTTCGAGAGGATCGTGATACCGCGTTCGCGTTCGAGGTCGTTGTTGTCGAGGATCAGCTCGCCGGTTTGCTTGGCGTTGTCGCGCAGGATGTTGCCGGCCAGGATCATCTTGTCTACGAGCGTGGTTTTGCCGTGATCCACGTGTGCAATAATTGCAATATTGCGTAGTTTTTGCATGTGAAAAGAATTTGTGGTGCAAAGGTAACAATTTCTCGGGAAAATATACTAAATTTGTTGTCTTATTAAAAATGTTTAATATTATGGAACCCACCTTCAACGTCCGGCAGCAGAGCGGGATTTATATCGGGCCCACGTCCGACATCCTGCCGGGAGTACTGCCCGAGGGACGCGTGGTCGTCGTATCCGACGCCACGATAGACCGGCTCTACCACCCGATGCTGGCTCCTTACGATACGGTGCTGATCGGCCTCGGGGAGAGTATAAAGACCCTGCAAACCGTCGAATCGATCTACCGCCGCTTCATCGAACTGGGCGTCGACCGGTCGACTTTCGTGCTGGGGATCGGGGGCGGTATCGTGACCGACGTGACGGGTTTCGCCGCCGCGACCTACATGCGCGGCCTCGATTTCGGCTTCGTCTCGACGACCCTGCTGGGGCAGGTCGACGCCAGCGTGGGCGGCAAGAACGGCGTGAATGTCGACGGATACAAGAATATGGCGGGGACGTTTTCGCAGCCCCGGTTCGTGGTCTGCGACCCCGGGATGCTGCGCACGCTCTCCGACAGGGAGTTCCGCGCCGGGCTGGCCGAAGTCGTCAAGGCGGCCGTCATCGCCGATGCCGGCCTTTTCGCGCGGATCGAAGCCACGACTTTCGACGCCCTGCGTTCCGACACCGACCTGCTTACGGATGCCGTTTCGGCGTCGATCCGCGTGAAGGCCGACATTGTCGAACGCGACGAGCGCGAGTCGGGCGACCGCCGCAAGCTCAACCTCGGGCATACGCTGGCGCACGCCATCGAGAAATGTACCAACCGTCTGAACCACGGCGAGGCCGTGGCGGTGGGCACGGCGCTGATCGCCGATGCCTCGGTGAAGCTCGGCGTACTGGCGGCGGAAGACCGCGACCGGATCGCCGGGGTGCTGAAAAAACTGGGGTTCGACCTCACGCCGCCCGTCGATGTGAAACGGCTGCTCAAGGAGGTGGACAAGGACAAGAAGAACGAAGACGGTATGCTGCGTGTCGTGGTGCCGGTAGGCATCGGCGACTGCGACGTGCGCCGGATGTCGCACGACGAGTTTGCGGCGCTGTTTGCGTGACCCGGTCGGTACAGGCATTATCGTGCAATAAAAACACCCGGCCGAAAGCCGGGTGTTTTTATTGCACGATACCCTTCCGGGACTATACCTCGGTCAGCGTCCGGAGTTTTTCGATATAGGCGTCCCAATCGGCGATGGGCTGTCGTGCGACGCCCGATTCGATCGCGGCGCGTGCCACGGCGGGCGCTACGGTACATAGCAGCCTCGGGTCGAACGGCTTGGGAATCAGGTAGTCGCGTCCGAATTCGAGTTTTTCGAGCGCATAGGCCCGCAGCACCATTGTCGGCACCGGTTCCTGGGCCAGCTCGGCGAGCGCATGTGCCGCGGCGAGTTTCATCGCTTCGTTGATCTTCGTGGCCCGGACATCGAGCGCCCCGCGGAAGATGTAGGGGAACCCCAGCACGTTGTTGACCTGGTTGGGGTAGTCCGAGCGCCCCGTGGCGAAGATGATGTCCGGACGCGATACGACGGCTTTGTCGTAGGCGATCTCGGGGTCGGGGTTGGCGAGCGCCATGACGATCGGGTCGGTCGACATCGTGCGTAGCATTTCGGGCGTCAGCACGTCGGCTGTCGAGACCCCGAGAAAGAGGTCGGCGTCGTGCAGCGCCTCGGCCAGCGTGGTGATGCGGCGCGTGGTCGCGAATTCGCGTTTTATCTCGTTGATGTCCGTACGGTAAGTCGTGACCACGCCGCGGCTGTCGCAGAAGACCATGTTCTCGCGGCGGACGCCTACGGCGATGAACAGCCGTGCGCAGGCGATGGCAGCCGCCCCGGCGCCGTTGACCACCACGCGGAGTTTGTCGAGTGTCTTGCCGGCGATCTTTACGGCATTGAGCATTGCGGCGGTCGAGATGACGGCCGTGCCGTGCTGGTCGTCGTGCATCACCGGGATGTCCAGTTCCTCGCTCAGCCGGCGGTCGATCTCGAAGCATTCGGGCGCCTTGATGTCCTCGAGGTTGATGCCCCCGAACGTCGGGGCTATCGCCTTCACCGTGCGGATGAATGCCTCGGGATCGGTTTCGTCGACTTCGATGTCGAAAGCGTCGATGTCGGCGAAAGTCTTGAAGAGCATGCTTTTACCTTCCATGACGGGCTTGCCTGCCAGAGCTCCGATATTGCCCAGTCCCAAAACGGCCGTGCCGTTCGAAATGACTGCTACCAGATTGCCTTTGTTCGTGTAACGGTAAACCTCTTCGGGGTTAGCTTCGATTTCGCGGCACGGTGCTGCGACGCCGGGCGAATAGGCCAGCGACAGGTCGTGCTGCGTGTGATAGGGCTTCGTCGGTACGACCGCGATTTTCCCTGGGCGGCCTTCGCTGTGATAGCGCAGAGCCTCCTGATCCATTTTACCTTTTCTCATTATCCTAACTGTTTTGCTTGTGTCTAAGAGACACAACGTGAAAAATCCTGCAATTATTGCGCCCTTCCGTCCCGGAGCGGGCATCGTACGGGGCGGAGTTAAAAATAAACCCTCAGCCCTCCCCCGAACTGGAAGCGGAAGATGCCGCCGAGCAGGTTCAGCTCCGCCCCATCGTCGACATCCGGCGAGTCGACGATCAGCCATTGCCCGCTGATCCCCGCGCCCAGGCCGATGTGGCGTTCCAGCATGAACTCCACGGAGGCCGATTCATGGATGCCGACGCCGCCCCTGCTGCCCGACGTATCGCCGTAGCTGCGGATGTAGCGGCCGTAGCCGATGCCCGCGCTTTCCCGGAAGAGCCATCTGCGCCCGGCCCGCTGCCGGGCGACGAACTCCGGTGCGATGTAGTGGATGCGGCTCGTACGCCGGATCCCGTTGCGTTCGGCCGAGATGAATCCGCCCGAGTAGACGATTCCGGCGCCGAAGCCCCGGCGCGACGTCCAGTTGTACCCGGCACTGATGTCGTAGCCTTCGTTCAGCGAGCCGGAGGAGCTTTCGGCCAGGTAAAGCGTCGAGATGACGGCCGTATACGCCGCGTTGGCAAAGAACGTGTGCTGCGGACGGTCGCGCGGGGCGAGGTGCTGTGCCCGCTTCGGCAACGTGCGGATGACGGTCGCATTCCCGTCGGGAACCGCTTGCAGGCTTTGCCCTTCGGGAACCGGTGTGGCCGCCGTCCGGGATTCCTGTGCGGCGGACACTCCCGCCGGGGAGGTGCCGTCGCCGGGTGCGGCGGCATGGAGCCGCAGGACACTACCGAAGGCCAGCATCAAGAAGAGTGTGTGACGGTAAGATTTGGCGGATAAACGGTTGCTGCTCATGTTGTCTGTAATTGTTTTTTCGTGGACAGGATCAGAAAAAATAGAAACTCAAACCGCCGTTGAAACTTATGTGCGTCATGGTGGTGTTGTCCTTGCTCATGCGTTGGCGCAGCGTGCGGCTCTTTTCCGGGTCGAAACGTGCGTGCTGTACCAGTACGTGCGCCCCGATGCCGAGCCAGGGCTTGATCCGGTAGTTGAACCCCGCCGTGCCGTGGACGCCGAAGCCGCCGATGCTCTCCGTGTTGTGCATCATACCTTCGAAATAGCGCATGTAGCCGATGCCGACCGACTCGTGGAACGTCCATCTGCGGCCGACATTCTGGTAAAGTGCTATTTCCGGTGCGATGTAATGCAAGGATATGTTGAGTTTTTCGTAGTCGGAGTCCATGGAGACGTAACGTTGTTTCCCGGAAGTGAAATGTCCCGTATAACGTATCCCGACGCCCAGGCCGATACGGGATATCCATTGGTAACCGGCGTCGACCGAGACCCAGTGTTTGGGGTCGCCGTCGCAATTGCGCGGGAACTTGAATTCGCTGGTTAGCATGGAATACCCCGCGCTTGCGTGCAGGATGTTGTACCTCGGGTTGACCTTCTTTCGTTCCGGATCCGTTTTGTCGGCAGGCACTATCTCTGGTGTCCCGCTGTACTGTGCGATCCGGACTTGCTGCGCCTCCGCATTTCGCGCGTACGATGCCGTGTACACCGAATCCGGGAGCAGGAGCATGTCCGCTGAGATCTGGTGGCAGGATTTACCCAGCGCCGCAGGCTTTTTATGCCAAACGACGTGGAGGCCGTTGCCGCCGATCTTGTTCGTTTCGTTTTTTGCCAGCCGGATGATGTTTTCATAACTGCATCCGGTCGAGAAGCCGCTGTCCTTGATCCATACCGACCCGAGCGTTTGGGCCGGGGCGGGAACCGTGTCGGCGAGGTCGTAAACCAGCACGGGACTCTCTTCCGTGCGTGCCGGGTAGCTTTTCTGGATGTTGGTGTAGATCGCCGGGGTGCATCCCGTTGCGGTGAGCATCGCGGTGGCGGTGATGAGTTGCAGTGAGGTTGTGAAGTTGCGCATGGCGTATAAGGGATTGGGTGAGGCGGAGTGGAACGTCAGAATAGCGCGGCTTCGGTGCCGCCCGGCGGCGTGAAACCCAGGTGTTTGTATGCGAGCTCGGTGGCTTCGCGGCCGCGGGGCGTGCGTTTGAGGAACCCTTCCTTGATGAGGAACGGTTCGTAGACTTCCTCGATCGTGCCGGCGTCTTCGCCGACGGCCGTGGCGATGGTATTCAGCCCGACGGGGCCCCCGCTGAACTTCTCGATGATGGTGCCGAGTATCTTGTTGTCCATCTGGTCGAGGCCGCGCGAGTCGATGTTGAGCGCCGAAAGCCCGATTCTGGTGATCTCCAGGTCGATGTGCCCTTCGCCCTTGACCATTGCGAAGTCGCGCACGCGGCGCAGCAGGGCGTTGGCGATGCGGGGCGTGCCGCGCGAGCGCAGGGCCACCTCGTGCGCCGCATCGTCGTCGATCGAGACGTCGAGGATGCGTGCCGAACGCCTGACGATGCCGGCCAGTACCGGGGCGTCGTAATATTCCAGATGGCACTGGATGCCGAAGCGCGCGCGCAGGGGCGATGTGAGCAGCCCGCTGCGGGTCGTGGCGCCGATCAGCGTGAAAGGCGCCAGCTCGATCTGGATCGAACGTGCCGAAGGGCCTTTGTCGAGTACGATGTCGATCTTGTAGTCCTCCATCGCCGAGTAGAGATACTCCTCGACGATCGGGCTCAGGCGGTGTATCTCGTCGATGAAAAGCACGTCGCCGGGGTTGAGGTTGGTCAGCAGCCCGGCCAGGTCGCCCGGCTTGTCCAGCACGGGGCCCGATGTGACGCGCAACTGCGCGTGCATTTCGTTGGCGATGATGTTGGCAAGGGTCGTCTTGCCCAGTCCCGGGGGGCCGTGCAGCAGTACGTGGTCGAGCGAATCGCCGCGCATGAGCGCCGCCTTGATGAAAATATGGAGGTTGTCGACGATCTTGTCCTGCCCGGAGAAGGTTTCCAACTCCTGCGGACGTATCTTGTTTTCGAATTCGAGATCGCTCTCTGTGTTGCGTACGATTGACATGTTGCAAAGATAACGATTTTGTGCTACTTTGCCGCGGCGGGGCGAAAAAAAATCCGGCCCGCAGGATATGCGGGCCGGGGTCGCTGCCGGAAGCTCCGGCTATTGCTCACGCGGCAGCTCGATCTTTATGTATTTCACTCCGTTCATGCGGGTGTTCACACGCAGGATGATACCTTTCTTGCCTTCGAGATCCTCCTTGAAGGAATCCAGCTTGAACGAGACATAGCGGTCGTAGTTGTATCCGCCTTCGTCGCCGTGGGCGTCGCGTCGCAGTTCGAGGTTTTGGTACCCCTCTTCCGTGTATTCCGGGGCGATCTCCGTCACGTCGTTGCGTACCAGCAGGAAGGTGTGTTTCGTGAGGTCACAGGCATTGAACCCGATCCAGACATTGAGGTAGTTGTTGTTGAGGCGTGCATCCTTGAAGCTGGTTTTGTCGTCTTCCAACGCGTCGAGTTCCTCCTGGGTGGTCACGACTTTCGTGCCGCCCGAGTAGATGTCCTGTATGTAATAGAGCGCCATGTTGTAGTCATAGCCTTCCACCTTATTGTTCAGCAGATTAAATGCGATGATCGCACGCGTGTCCTCTTCCGCTTTGTATGCGCCCAGGCGGCTCTTATCCCCGGGGTAGATCGTCTTCCCGTCGTCGAGCATGAAATAAAAGTCATTGTTTTCGAGTGTTTTTACCGTGGCGAAAGCCGAAAGCCTGGGGTAGTCCCCGTCCGAATCGTTGCAGGAGGTGAAAATGGCCGCAGCCATGGTCACGAGAAGAAATAATCCGAATCTTTTCATATTTATAATTATTTTTGCGTTATCTTCACTAATTAAATGCAGAGCGGGGCGGAATACTGCACGGGCATAAAAATTTTCGGGTGCCGTGCAGTCTTTTGATGGCTACACCGTTTATAAGATGAACGCAAATATGGGAATGGAGGAGCAGATACTGGCCGAGGGGTGCAGAAAAGGGGATAATGCGGCCCGTCGTGAGCTGTATGACCGCTATGCAGGCCGTCTGCTGGCCGTCTGCCTCCGTTATTCGGGCGACCGTTCTACCGCCGAAGACCTGATGCACGATGCGTTCCTGAAGATTTACGGTGCTTTCGACCGTTTTTCCTACCGCGGCCCCGGTTCCCTGCGTGCCTGGATGGAACGGATCACGGTGAACGTGGCGCTCGAATGGCTCCGCAGCCGGAACAAACTGAGCATGACGGTGCTCGACGACGGAAGGCAGTTGCCCGACATCCCGGAGCCCGACCCGTCGGAAGTGGCGCGTATTCCGCGCGACGTGCTGATGGGGTTCGTCAGCGAATTGCCTGACGGTTACCGTACGGTGTTCAACCTCTACTGCATCGAAGGCTATTCGCACCGCGACATCGCGCAGATGCTGGGGATCAACGAAAAAAGTTCCTCGTCGCAGTTATTCCGCGCGCGGGCACTGCTGGCTCGCAGAATAGGGGCCTATATGGAGACACATTAAATTATGAAACAAAATAAAGACTGGACAGACGTAATGCGGAGTGCGCTCCGGGACGCCGAGGTGACACCCCCGGCCGACGGCTGGGCGCGTCTGGAGCGCGAGCTCGGGCCTGCTCCGCGTATCTCCGTGTTGCGTAGCCAGTGGCCGCGGATTGCTGCCGCTGCCGCCGCTGTGCTGATTTTCCTGGGTGGCGGGGGATACCTGCTGCATGAAAACCGGGATTTAGGGGATAAAGGGTTTGTTATTGCAACAGCGACGGACAGCGGCAGCTCTGCTGCGGACATGACACAGGTCGAAGAGACACCGGCGGGAGCCGGTGACGGGAATCTCGCGGGGACGCTCCGCGCAGCCGTTCCGACCGAAGAGGCCGTGCGGGCTGCGGCGCTGCCGGGCGAGGAGTCCGGTGCGGGGACGGCTCCCGGGATTGCACCGGGACGGGATGCCCTTGCCGCCGCCGATATGCGGGGCTTCGAGGACGGCCGCGCCGCGGCTTTGACGTCCGGAGCTGCGCCCGCCGGGAATGCGGCTGTTGAAAATGCGGCTGCCGGTAGTGTGGCCGCGGAAAATGCAGTGGCAGGGAACGAGGCCGCCGGAAACGGTTCCGCAGCGGCTGCCGGTGCCGGGGATGCCGCTTCGGCCGGCACACGGTCGGCCGTGCGTGCTGCTGTCGCAGGGCAGGCGTCCGCCACGGACGGAACCCGGGGTAAGGACGGTGCGGGGCAGACCGTACAGTCCCGCAAATACCCGGGCACGTACGATTACCTGGCCGATGACATGCAGGAACACAGGCGGCCCCGGCGCAGGACTTCGGTTTCGCTCTTCGCCGCAGGCGGCGTGACCGGCTCATCGGGGGCGTCGGGCGGCGTCGGTTCCCACCTGGTGATGTCCGACGTATTGGTCGGCGGCACCAACGGTACGATGGCGCAGCTGAAATACAATTACGAGGATTATTCGTTCCGCCACCACCAGCCGCTCAGCTTCGGCCTTTCGGTGCGCAAGGAGTTCGCGTACGGGTTGTCGCTCGAAAGCGGTGTGAACTATACGTTGTTATGGTCGGACGTGAGCATGCAGTCCGGCGGCGAGGATATCAGCCAGAAGCTCCACTTCATCGGGGTTCCCCTGCGCCTGAACTGGCAGTTCCTCGAAACCGGGCGTTTCTCGATGTACGTGGGCGCGGGCGGTATGCTCGAGAAATGCGTGTCCGCCAAGTTCGGCACCAAATCCGTCGACGAACCCAAAGTCCAGTGGTCGGTGGCCGGGGCCGTCGGGGCACAGTACCGCCTCGGCAATTATGTCGGGCTTTACTTTGAGCCCGAGGTTTCGCACTACTTTACGGAAACCACCCTGCGCACTTCGCGCACCGATTCTTCCTTGTCGCTGACCCTCCGCCTCGGAGTACGCCTTTCATTCTGACGCTCAGCTGATATCCCATACCTGCACGTCCCCGGGGGCGTGAAATACGTCTTGGTAAAGTCCGTATCGCTTCGGGTACGGACTTTCCGGTATTATGTCCGAATGTATTATTTTGTGGCTTAATTGTGCTATTTTTTATTGACTAATGAAAATTTGTTCTTATTTTTGTTGAATAAATGATTGTGAATTGACGCTAACAAAAAAGCACAAGCGCAGCAATCTGTGCGCTTGTGCCTTTGTAGTCCCGACGGGAATCGAACCCATATCGTAAGAACCGGAATCTTATATTCTATCCATTGAACTACGGGACCGGGAGTGCAAAGATGCAAATTTTTTTTAATTTTTACTAATAAAATGCGAGAAAAGCAGAATAATTGGCAGAGGATCGAAGCCGTAATCAAATGGGCGAACATGTCGACCAACTACTTCGCCCGTCATATCGGGCTTGCACGCGGCGAAAACCTCTACCAGATTAAACGCGGTAATAACGGCATTTCGCTCGATGTGGCCGACCGCATCGTCTCCAAATTCCCGCAGGTGGATAAATTGTGGCTGCTGACGGGAGAAGGGCAGATGTTTGCG